>RFRO01000119.1 GCA_009924455.1 Betaproteobacteria bacterium | reverse complement strand
GCGACCTCCAGCCAGCGCCCGGCCAAGGGGCCCGTCTGGAACTGGATATCGATCTCCGCGCTGGGCTCGGTGAACGGGAAAAAACTGGGGCGAAAACGCAAAACCAGGTCGTCGCTTTCAAAAAATGTCCGGCAAAAATTAGTGAAGACATACTTCAAATCTTTGAAGCTGACGTCCTCGCCGACCCACAGGCCTTCGCACTGGTGGAACATCGGCGAATGCGTGGCGTCGCTGTCCACCCGATAGGTGCGCCCGGGGGCGATGACGCGAATCTCGGGCATATCGCCGCTGAATAACGATGTACCCGCGCTGCCCGCGAGGGTCCTGTATTTTTTGACGTGCTGCACCGCATAGCGGATTTGCATGGGGCTGGTGTGGGTGCGCAACAGGTTCGGGGCCTCGGCACTGCCGCCTTCCACATAAAACGTGTCATGCATAGACCGCGCGGGGTGGTCTTGGGGCGTGTTGAGGGCCGTGAAATTGAACCAGTCCGACTCGATCTCAGGACCGTCCGCGACGTCAAAGCCCATGGAAGCAAAAATGGCCTCGATACGCTCGAGCGTCAAAGACACGGGATGCAAGCCACCCTGCCCGCGCTGGCGTCCTGGCAAGGTCACATCGAGCGCTTCAGCGCGCAACTGCAAATTCAGTTCAGCCCGCGCCAGTGCGGCGCGGCGCTCTGTCAAAGCAGCTTCAATGGATTGCTTAGCAATATTGATAGCAGCACCACGGGATTTTTTTTCCTCGACGCTGAGCGCGGCCATGCCCTTCATGAGTTCGGTAATGCGCCCGGTTTTCCCGAGAAAAACCGCTTTGGCATTTTCCAAATCGGCAGGCCCAGGCGCAGCCGCAAAAGCCGCCTGCGCGTCCTGCACAATGGTTTTTAGCTCATTCATAGGGGCAGAGTGAAAAGGTAGGAATGCAAAGGGCTAGTGCTCTTCCAAGCGCTAGCCCTTATCTGGTGCGGACAATCCGACTATGCGGTGCTGGCCGTACCGCCAGTCATCAAGCCGCCAGAGCAGCCTTGACCTGGTTGACGATGCCTGAAAAAGCGGCCATGTCGTGCACTGCGATGTCGCTGAGCACTTTGCGGTCGATTTCGATGTTGGACTTCTTCAAACCATTGGCGAATTGGCTGTAGGTCATACCGCATTGGCGCGCTGCGGCGTTGATAGCAAGGGCGAGAACTTTTTTGTGGCGGGCGCGAGCCGTTACACCACGTTTGACGCGAGGCATTGTGTTACTCCTTGTTCGTCGTTAATCAAAGACCACGGCCGGGCAGCATTTGTGCCATACGACCCATATCGGTCGCGTGCACACCTGTTGGTCCGCGCAAATGGCGCTTGTTTTTGGTGGTCTTCTTGGTCAGGATGTGACGTTTGAAGGCTTGGCCGCGTTTAACGGTTCCACCGGGACGGACGCGGAAGCGTTTTTTCGCCGCGCTTTTGGTCTTCATTTTGGGCATTTTCATGCTCCTTCTTACATTGTGCTCGTGAGGCGTACGGGAAACGTTCCCGGCCTTGTTGGCCCCGAGCCACTTTTAAAGGGTTGACTTGCAACCCTCTTTTTGCCGCACTTGCGTGCTGCGAAACCCTCAGTACCCTAGCCGGCTGCCATTTCGGCAGCGGCCTTTACCGCCGCTCCAGGCTTTCGTTTGCCAGGGGCCAGCATCATCACCATCTGGCGACCTTCGAGCTTGGGGAACTGCTCCACCACAATCAGGTCCGCCAAATCATCGCGCATACGGTTCAAAAGTGCCAAACCAATTTCTTGGTGGGTAATCTCACGTCCACGAAACCGCAGCGTGATCTTGCATTTGTCGCCGTCATCCAAGAAGCGCTTGATATTGCGCAACTTGATGTTGTAGTCGCCGTCATCGGTACCGGGGCGGAACTTGATTTCCTTGACCTCGATGAGCTTTTGCTTGGACTTGGCTTCAGCCGCCTTCTTTTGCTGCCATGATTTCCCGGTTTAACCGGTGCTTGCGTTCTTCGCGCTGACGGCGATCACGGAATTCTGTAGCGATGGTTCAATCCTTCACAAATTCAAAAAACAAGGCTTCAGTCGCGCAAGCATCAATCTTGGTATCAGGACGAAGATTTTTGAGCAATATCGCTTTGGAGTTTCTGCGTGAAAGCCTCTAAGGACATTGCACCGAGGTCTTGACCTCCTCGTGCGCGCACTGCAACCGCTCCCGCCGCCATCTCTTTGTCACCAACGACGAGTAGATAAGGCAGCTTCTGCATCGAATGCTCGCGGATTTTATACGTGATTTTCTCGTTACGGAGATCCAAATCGGCTCTAAGACCTTGATTTTGCAGCGTTTTGGCCACAGAACGGGCGTATTCGGCCTGCGCATCGGTGATATTGAGCACCACCACCTGCACCGGAGCCAACCACGCGGGGAGCGCACCGGCGCTTTCTTCGATCAAGATTCCGATGAATCGCTCCAGGCTGCCAACGATGGCACGGTGCAACATCACCGGCCGATGGCGGGCTCCGTCCTCACCCACGTATTCGGCATCGAGGCGCTCGGGCATCGAGAAATCCACTTGCATGGTTCCGCACTGCCACTGGCGCCCAATCGCATCTTTGAGCGTGTATTCGATCTTCGGCCCGTAAAACGCACCGTCCCCGGGCGCAATCTCGTAGCTGCATCCGGAAGCGTCCAGGCTCGCAATCAGCGCGGCTTCTGCCTTGTCCCAGATCGCGTCGCTGCCAATGCGCTCCTTGGGGCGGGTCGCAACCTTGTAAATGATGTTGTGGAAACCGAAATCGGCATACACCGTTTGCAGCAGCGCCGTGTAATCCACGCATTCCTGCAAGATCTGGTCTTCGGTACAAAAAATGTGGCCGTCGTCCTGGGTGAAACCGCGCACCCGCATGATGCCGTGCAAGCCGCCTGATGGTTCGTTGCGGTGGCAGTTACCAAACTCGCCGTAACGCAATGGGAGATCGCGGTAGCTCTTGATCCCTTGTTTGTAAATGAGGATGTGGCCCGGGCAGTTCATCGGTTTGAGCGCGTACTCCCGCTTCTCCGACTCGGTGGTGAACATGTTGTCGCGGTACTTGTCCCAATGCCCGGTCTTTTCCCACAGGGTTTTATCAATGATTTGCGGGCCCTTGACCTCCAGATAGCCGTTGTCCTGGTAGACCCTGCGCATGTACTGCTCCACGTGCTGCCACAAACGCCAGCCTTTGGGATGCCAGAACACCAGACCGGGGGCATGGTCATCAATATGGAACAAGTCGAGCTCGCGGCCCAGTTTGCGATGGTCCCGCTTTTCCGCCTCTTCCAGCATGGTGAGGTGCTGCTGCAAATCCTCTTTGCTGGCCCAGGCTGTGCCGTAAATGCGCTGCAGCATCTCATTGCGGTGGTCACCGCGCCAGTACGCGCCTGCCACCTTCATCAACTTGAAATGCTTGAGCTTGCCGGTGCTGGGGACGTGGGGGCCTCGGCACAGGTCTTCGAACGCGCCTTCACGGTACAAACTGACGTCCTCACCGGCAGGAATGCTGGCAATGATTTCGGCCTTGTAGTGCTCGCCCATTCCCTTGAAGTAAGCAACCGCCTGATCACGCGGCAACACGCGCCGCAACACGGCTTCGTCCTTGGCCGCCAATTCCGTCATGCGTTTTTCGATAGCAGCCAAGTCTTCGGGTGTAAACGGGCGGCTGTACGAAAAGTCGTAGAAAAACCCGTTCTCAATCACCGGGCCGATGGTGACCTGGGCTTGGGGGAAAAGATCTTTCACCGCATACGCCAGCAAGTGGGCGGTCGAATGGCGGATCACTTCGAGGCCATCTGCATCTTTCGCTGTCACGATCGCCAGCGCGGCGTCAGCGGTGATCGCGTAACTGGTATCCACCACCTTGCCGTCCACCTTGCCCGCCAGCGCCGCTTTTGCCAAACCCGCGCCAATCGAAGCAGCTACTTCGGCTACCGTCACAGGACCGGGAAAGGCGCGTTGAGAACCGTCGGGCAAAGTGATTTGAATCATGCGGGATGTCAGAAATAAGGGAATTGGCAGGCCCATCCGCGTCGGCAAGATCAAGGCACTTGCAGCGCGGCCACACGGTGCCGGACGCCTGAGGAGAGACTCCGCATTCTAAACGGCGACGCGCGCAAGTCGCCTCACCGCGCCCGTCACATGCCCGCAAACACCCAGATGAAACCCGGGGCGTCGACGCCTCAGGTTTTCTTTGCCGCGGCGTGCCGGTTACGCGCCAACCAGGTATTCACACGCGCCACGGTAGCGTCCACCGAATCTGACTGCATTCCTTTTTGGGCCGCGACCAGTTTGATCAGCAGATCAATGCGCTCGACCTGCTCTGCGCCTGCGGCCAAGGCGCGCGCGGCGGACGAGGGCTTGAGCAAGCCCATAGCCGCCGATGCGTACTTGTCAAAAGGCACCATGTCGTCGGGCGAGGCACCCAGGGAATGGCACAGGGCGCCAACCCATTCGTACACTTTGCGGGACTGCTCCAAGTCACCATGAACCGCCTGCTGGATCGGCTGAACCGACTCATCCAGCACGCAGCGGTAGTTCCCCGTGAGCAGCATGCTCCACTTGGCCAGCGGCACGAACAGCGACGCATGCAGCTTGAGCTTGACTGGAATATCGAGCGCCTGGCCATCCACGGTCCAGCGCGCAGCAGTAATGTCGGAATCAAGCTGGGCCAGCATGGCGTTGTGCTCAGGGCTTTCAAACTGCGCCACCTTGAAGTTGGTAGGCAGTCCCACCTGCAAGACATTGGGCGCCTCGTCCGGGGGCCGGAAGGCCTGCGGGTCCGGGCTGCACAGCGTCATCAAGCCGGGCTCAAAACCTTCCCACACCGCGGGCTCCAAATACGCGCCGGCCAGGCCCTTCGAATCCAAGCCCGGAATACGCGCCAGATAGGGCATAGGCGGCATATTCATGATGGACATGCAAGGAACCCGCGCTGCAGCGATGGCGTGCATCAATTCGCGCACCCCGGAGGCGCTGTACTGCGGCTCCTGCATGGCCAGGCAGACCAGGTCGTACTGCTGCGGCACAACCTGCTCCGGCGCCAGGGCATTGAGCTTGCCCGGGGTAGCGCGGGAATCAATTTCCACCCAGCCTTCGCGCCCCTTGACTTGCAACCGCACCCGCGTACCCTCGCGCCGGATCAGGTCCGCCGTCTGGCTGCGACAGACCAGGGTTGCATCGTGTCCGGCCATCAAAAGCTTGGTGGCCAAAAGCGATCCGTAGGAGGCGCCCAATATCAAAACATGGTACTTTTTCGCCATGGCACTTGCTGCGAGTTGAACGCAGGTTCCGTTTCAAAATTAATGGAATTGCTCTTCTTCGGTAGAGCCGCTGAGCGCTTTTACGCTGGATTGACCGCCCTGAATGACGGTAGTCACATCGTCGAAATATCCAGCGCCAACTTCTTGCTGATGCGAGACAAAAGTATAGCCCTTGTCACGCGCTGCGAACTCGGGCTCTTGCACCATGTTGACATAGTGCTTCATGCCTTCACCGTTCGCATAGGCATGGGCAAATTGGAAGCTGTTGTACCAGTTGATATGGATGCCAGCCAGCGTGATGAATTGGTACTTGTAGCCCAGCGCAGAGAGGTCCTCCTGGAAGGTCGCGATCTGGCTGTCGTTGAGATTTTTCTTCCAGTTGAATGAGGGCGAGCAGTTGTAGGACAGGAGCTTACCGGGGTGCACCGCATGGATTGCCTGCGCGAACTCGCGGGCAAAACCGATGTCGGGTACGCCGGTCTCGCACCACACCAGGTCCGCATGGGCGGCGTAGGCAACGCCACGGCTGATCGATTGCTCCAAGCCGTTGCGAACGCGGTAAAAGCCCTCGGCAGTGCGCTCGCCGGTCAGGAAGCGCTTGTCGTTGGCATCGTGGTCGCTGGTAATCAGGTTGGCGGCTTCAGCGTCGGTACGCGCCAGGATGATGGTCGGCACACCCATCACGTCTGCAGCAAAGCGCGCGGCAACCAGCTTTTCTACGGCCTCTTGGGTCGGCACCAAAACCTTGCCACCCATGTGTCCGCACTTTTTCACTGCCGCGAGTTGGTCCTCAAAATGGACGCCTGCAGAACCCGCTGCAATCATGTTCTTCATCAGCTCGAAGGCGTTCAGCACACCACCGAAACCAGCTTCTGCGTCGGCGACGATGGGCAAGAAGAAGTCGATGTAGTCTTTGGAACCGGGCTCAACACCCCGCGACCATTGAATCTCATCGGCGCGCTTGAACGTGTTGTTGATACGCCGCACCATGGCCGGCACCGAGTCGTAGGCATAGAGCGATTGGTCGGGGTACATGGTCTCCGAGGTGTTGCCATCAGCCGCCACCTGCCATCCGGACAAGTACACCGCCTCCAGCCCCGCCTTCGCCTGCTGCATCGCTTGGCCCGCCGAAATCGCGCCGTACGAGTTCACATAGCCTTTTTTGGACTCGCCATTGACCAAGCGCCATAGCTTCTCCGCGCCGCGCTGCGCCAACGTGTGTTCAACATGCACGCTACCGCGCAAGCGCACCACATCAGCGGCGCTGTAGTTGCGGGTGATTCCCTTCCAGCGCGGGTTGGAGGCCCAATCTTTTTCGAGTGCGGCAATCTGTTGTTCCCGGCTGAGTTGGCTATTGATGGCGTTTGGCATGGTGGTCTCCGGTGGGTTGCTAAAAAAGTCGGCGGATGAAAAGCCGCATCGAACGCCCGCATTATAGTCTTATATAAGACATAAGACA
>RFRO01000118.1 GCA_009924455.1 Betaproteobacteria bacterium | reverse complement strand
CGATGGATGGCTTTACCCCCAGCCCCAAGCCCGGAGCCACCAGGCTTTACATCCCCATGGCTGCATGAGGAAGTTGCGCGGCGCATGGAGGCGCGGCTGCAGTGGTTGGTGCAAAAGCCCGCCAGCTGGGCCCATTGGGAGCCGGTTCGCGGTGGTTGGAATGCCCAGGCCTTGCTGCAAACCCGTTACCCGCAGGCGCTGGCCTATCTGCGCGAACCCAATCCGCAACACGCTGCTCTGTTACACCGTGCGATTGCCACACCCTGGTGGAACCCGCTGAAGCTGCGCGCCGCAAAAGCGCAGGTGGCTGAGCCGACCCAGCCGGTGGGCATGCTATGGGCCAATATGGCCTTGCACCATGCAGCCGACCCGCAGGCGCTGATCCACCAATGGTTAGGGATGTTGGAGGTGGGCGGGTTTCTCATGTTCTCTTGCATGGGGCCTGAGACTTTGCAGGAGATTCGAACGGTGTATGCCGCGCAGGGATGGCCGCCGCCTACCCACGCCTTCACGGACATGCACGATTGGGGCGATATGCTGGTTGAGGCCGGGTTCGCCGAGCCCGTGATGGACATGGAGCGCATTACCCTGAGCTTCAGCACGCCCCAAGCCCTGTTGGCAGAGTTGCGTACGCTGGGGCGTAATTTGTCGCGCGCGCGCTTCGGCGGTCTGCGCACTGCGGCATGGCGGGCGTCTTTGCATGATGCGTTGCAACAGGGCCTGGCCGATCCGCGTGACGGGAACCGCTTGAAAGTTTCTTTTGAAATCATTTATGGACACGCCTTCAAGCCTTCGCCGCGCTTCACCGCGAAGCCGCAGACCAACATTGATGTGGAAAGCCTGCGTCGGGCTGCCAAAGCCACACCCCGGGACCCCGTGAAATGAGGGTGGGCTACAATTCGATGTCGCCAATTTCAAGGGTTTATCCCGATCAGGCGCGTGGGTTGATAGGCCAATTACAGACACAGAAGCTACCGTGGACAGTCCTGTTTTTCATTTCGCGACGGTTCAGGATGCGCGGATTTCTTGGGACTTTCGCCGCAACTGTTCGGTGACCCCACGGCAGTTATGCGCATGTTTTGGTTTGATGGTGCTGGTTTCTTTGACAGTCGGCGCATTTTGCTGGTCTCAGGGGGCTGTTCTGGTTTTGCCCTTCGCGTCGTTAGAGTTGTTGGCCGTTGGTATCGCGTTTGTGGTCTATGCCCGGCACGCGCTCGATGGTGAGCGGATCTGGTTGGAAGGCAATGTGTTGGTGGTCGAGTCGGAAAACGCCGGTCAGATGGTCCGGCGGGAGTTCCAAAGGGCGTGGGTCCGCATCGAGCAAGCGGCCCATGGCCAGGCGATGATTGAAGTCTGCTGCCATGGGCAGCGGGTGCCGGTAGGACGGTTTGTGCGCAATGAGCTGCGACAGCGATTGGCAACAGAGTTGCGGTTGGCTTTGGCGATAGCGTGATTCGTGGCTGCAGTGAATGGATTTGTGATTTTTTTAGGCATTGGAAAGTGAAAACAATGAAGAGCATCAGGAACACCCCGGCGTCGCGGTGCTTGGTTTTGCTGGCAGCCGCGTGCGGCTTGGCATCACCGGCTTTTGCGGTTAACGATTTGCCTGGAGGCCCAGCCGTCAACCAGCTCAACATCGGGCCGCCCGCGTCCTTGATTGCGCAAGACCTTCAGTGGTTGCACTGGTTCATGCTCATCATTTGCCTGGTGATATTTGTCGCCGTGTTCTCGGTGATGTTCTATTCGATTTGGAAGCACCGCAAATCGGTCGGCCATAAGGCCGCCAGCTTCCATGAGTCGACTACCGTGGAAATCGTCTGGACGCTGGTTCCCTTTCTGATCGTGATTGCGATGGCGATTCCGGCAACCAAAGCGGTGGTCGAGATGAAGGACACCACGGCTGCGGATCTGACTATTAAAGTGACCGGGATGCAGTGGAAATGGGGCTACGATTACCTGGCGGGTGAAGGTGCCGGCATTGGTTTCGTATCCACCATCGATGCCGAGCAACGCGAAATGGCCAACCAAGGCGGCCCCAAAGCAGGGCAAAACGTTGACGACTACCTGTTGAAAGTCGATTACCCGCTGGTGGTGCCGGTGCACAAGAAAATCCGTCTGATCACGACGGCCAACGACGTCATTCACGCCTTTTACATCCAATCCTTCGGCATCAACCAGGCGGCCATCCCAGGCTTCGTGCGCGACGCCTGGTTCAAGTCGGAGAAGGTGGGCGATTTCTACGGCCAGTGCTCGCAACTGTGCGGTAAAGAGCATTCGTTCATGCCGATTCACATCAAGGTTTTGTCCGAAGAGGATTACAGCAAATGGGCTGCGGCGGAAGTCAAAAAAGCAGCTGCCAAAGCGGATGATCCGGCCAAAGTATGGGCTATGGAGGACATGATGGCGCGCGGCGAGAAGGTGTACGCCCAGAACTGTGCGGCATGCCACCAGGCCAACGGCAAAGGCGGCGGCCCGATCAAGCCGCTGGATGGTGCAGCGGTGGTCAATGATTCCGATAAAACCAAACAAATCATGGTTTTGCTCAACGGGCAGAACAATGGCGCGATGCCGTCCTGGAAAGCTTTGAGCGACACCGATATTGCAGCGGTGGTGACGTACACCAAGAACCACTGGTCTAACAAAACCGGTCAACTGGTTCAGCCGGCCGATGTGCTGGCGGTGCGCAAGTAACACGCGCCGAATCGCAGCCCCGAATTTTTAGCTACCGTACAACGTCAAAAGCGTTAATCGAAAAGGAAATCACCATGAGCGCAGTTCTCGGACACCATGAACACGCACACGACGACCACAGCCACGCTCCGAGCGGCTGGCGTCGCTGGGTATTTGCGACCAACCACAAGGACATCGGAACCTTGTATTTGTTGTTTGCCTTTAGCAACCTGATGATTGGCGGGATTTTGGCCCTGTGTATCCGCCTGGAGCTGTTCCAGCCGGGGTTGCAGTTCTTCAACCCCGAGCTGTTCAACCAGTTCACCACCATGCATGGTCTGATCATGGTGTTCGGGGCGATCATGCCGGCTTTTGTCGGGTTTGCGAATTGGATGATTCCCTTGCAGATCGGTGCGTCCGACATGGCGTTTGCGCGCATGAACAACTTCAGCTTCTGGCTGATGATTCCAGCGGCTGTTCTGTTGGTCACGTCGTTCTGGCTGCCTGGCGGCGCGATTGCCGCAGGTTGGACCATTTACGCGCCCCTGAGCCTGCAGCAGGGTGCCAGCATGGATGCCGGTATTTTTGCGCTGCACGTGCTGGGTGCGTCTTCCATCATGGGTTCGATCAACATCATCGTGACCATCCTCAACATGCGCGCACCCGGCATGACGCTGATGAAGATGCCGATGTTCGCGTGGACGTGGTTGATCACTGCCTACCTGCTGATCGCCGTAATGCCGGTGCTGGCGGGTGTGATCACCATGACCCTGACCGATCGCCATTTCGGCACCAGCTTCTTTAACCCTGCCGGTGGCGGCGATCCGGTGATGTTCCAGCACATCTTCTGGTTCTTCGGTCACCCCGAGGTGTACATCATGATTCTGCCGGCCTTCGGCATCATCAGCCAGGTAGTCCCGGCATTTGCGCGCAAGCGCCTGTTCGGCTACGCCTCCATGGTCTACGCGACATCCAGCATCGCCATCCTGTCGTTCATCGTGTGGGCCCACCACATGTTCACGTCCGGCATGCCGGTGACCGGACAGTTGTTCTTTATGTACGCCACGATGTTGATCGCGGTGCCTACCGCTGTGAAGATCTTCAACTGGATCGCCACCATGTGGCAGGGTTCGATGACGTTTGAGACCCCGATGCTGTTCGCGGTAGGTTTTATTTTCGTGTTCACCATGGGTGGTTTCACCGGTTTGATTTTGGCGATGGCTCCTATTGATATCCAGATTCACGACACCTATTACGTGGTCGCTCACTTCCACTATGTGCTGGTTGCCGGTTCGCTGTACGCCATGTTCTCCGGTTTCTATTACTGGTCGCCCAAATGGACCGGCCACATGTACAGCGAAACCCGCGGCAAGATCCATTTCTGGTGGTCGCTGATTGCGTTCAACGTCACCTTCTTCCCCATGCATTTCCTGGGCTTAGCCGGTATGCCGCGCCGCTATGCGGATTACCCCATGCAGTTCGCAGACTTCAATGCCTTGGCATCGGTTGGCGCATTTGCCTTCGGTCTGGCGCAGGTGTACTTCTTCTTCTTCATCGTATTGCCCATGATGATGGGCAAAGGTGAGAAGGCGCCCCAAAAGCCTTGGGACGGGGCAGAGGGTCTGGAGTGGGAAATTCCATCACCCGCGCCTTTCCACACCTTTGAAACCCCGCCAAAGTTGAACGCCAACGCGACCCGGATTGTGGGTTGATGCCAAGCGATGCAGAGCGTGATGCCGTGAAGACCGCCCAAGACCAAGCCAATCGACGCCTGGGCTGGATACTGGGCTCTGTGGCTGTTGCGTTCTTCATCGGCTTTGTCGCGAAAATCGCGTTGCTCAGCGGACAGTTTGTATGAACCTGACCCTGGCGAACCAGCAGGTCTTGCGCAAGCTGGCCGTCGTTGCCTTGGCGATGTTCGGTTTCGGTTACGCCCTGGTGCCCATGTACCGCGCCATTTGCGAATACACCGGTATCAATATCCTGGCGCTTGCGGAGCAGGTGGTACCCGGCACCCGCGCCCGGCCGGCTAACACCCAAATTGATACCAGCCGAACCATCAATGTGGAGTTTGACGCGAATGCCCGCGGACCCTGGGAGTTCCGGCCCGACCAGCGGACGGTGCAAGTCCACCCCGGTGAAATTGTCACCGTGATGTACGAGTTTCAAAACACGCAGAACCGCCGCATGAGTGCGCAGGCCATTCCGAGCTACGCACCGCAACAGGCCGCAGCGCATTTCAACAAGTTGGAATGTTTTTGCTTTCAGCAGTACACGCTGGATGCGGGCGAAAAGAAGTCATGGCCTGTGGTTTTTGTGGTGGATCCCAAGCTGTCTACCGATGTAAAAACCATCACCTTGTCGTACACCTTTTTTGAAGTTGGCGGCAAGACGCCTGCAGCACCCGTGGCGGCCGTCGTGAAGCGGGATGGGAAGGCCTGATGGCATCCGGTGTGGTCGCCCGGTTTGGCCGTAGCGTGAAGGCGGTGGGTTGGTCCTTTCTGGGCATCCGCAGCAAGGCCGGGCTGGACGATGACCACGTCGGACTGAAGCCTCTGGAGGTGGTCGCCGTAGGCCTAATTGGCGTTTTTGTGTTGATCGGTGTCCTCGCGACCATCGTCAACTGGGCGGTTTCGAAGTGATACGCGCAAGCGTGGTTGGCTGATTTTTGGAAAGACTGGAGTTGCAATGAGTTCAAACGCACACGGGGCAACGCCCTACTATTTTGTACCGGAGCCCTCGCGCCATCCGGCCATGGGGGCCTTGGGTTTGTTTTTTGTCATCCTGGGTGCTTCGCAGTGGGTCAATGATGTCTCGTGGGGCAAATACTCTCTGTTGGTGGGCCTGGTACTTTTTGCCTGGGTGCTGGTAGGCTGGTTTGGCGATGCCATCGCCGAGAGCGAGGGTGGTCAGTACGGGCGGCGGATTGATATTTCTTTCCGCTGGAGCATGAGCTGGTTCATCTTCTCCGAGGTCATGTTCTTCGGTGCGTTTTTCACCGCCTTGTGGTGGGGTCGTGCGCATTCGATTCCCGAGGCTGGAAGCTTGAACAACGCCTTACTGTGGCCTGGATTCAAGGCCGTCTGGCCCAGCATGGCCGCGGGTGTGACCGGATCCCCGGCCGACATCATTGAGCCCTTCACTACCATGGGCCCTTTGTGGCTGCCAACCATCAACACCGCTTTGCTCTTGACCTCCGGTGTGACTTTGACCATTGCCCATCACGCCTTGATCGATAACCACCGTGGCCGCACGATCACATTCATGTGGCTCACCGTGCTGCTCGGGATTGTTTTCTTGTTCGTGCAGGGCTATGAATACCACCACGCGTATACCGAGTACAACCTCAAGTTGACATCCGGTATCTACGGATCCACTTTCTTCATGCTGACGGGCTTCCACGGTTTCCATGTGTTTGTCGGCATGCTGATGTTGTTGTTCACGACCCTGCGCCTGCAAAAAGGGCACTTCAAGCCCGCGAGCCATTTTGGTTTTGAGGGTGCGGCCTGGTATTGGCACTTTGTGGACGTGGTCTGGTTGGGCTTGTACATTCTGGTCTACTGGATGTAAGGCTGCTTGCTGTCGCGTGCAGCGCCACTGCGTGAAAGGCACCCTCGCGGTGCCTTTTCTTATTCGGATCCTGTTGCGTCAGTCCGTCAGTGGCCTACCGGTAAGCCGGTGGGCTGAATAAGCCCAAGCTTCCACGCCAGCAAAATACCCAGAAACAAAAAAATGGATACCGCCACCCGCAGCGCCAGCGCCCACGCCATCCGCTTGGACTTGGCCACGGGTGAGGGGTTGCCGCGCAGCATGAAAAATAGCGCCGTGCCCAGCGCCGCAACAATACCCAAGAACCCCAGAGCGACAAGATACGACATGCCAAGGATTATCCGGTGAATTCCCGATCGCGCGTCCTGCTGGTAAGCCTGGCCGCACTGGCGGGGGTGTGCCTGACATTGGCCTTAGGTCGTTGGCAGCTGCAGCGTGCAGCCTACAAGGAAAACCTGTCGTCGCAAATGGAGGTGCGTGCCGCCTTAGCGCCCTTGCCCCAAGATGCCGTGCTGGCCTTGGCGCCCGAG
>RFRO01000117.1 GCA_009924455.1 Betaproteobacteria bacterium | reverse complement strand
AAAAAATGCGCGCTGTCCATGGCCTGGATGGCACGGGTATCAACAGGGGTATTCATAAAACAGGTCTCAGATTCGCAACAACAAAGAGGAAGTGCCCAGCGGCATCAGACATGGAGCAAGAGATGTTCGCGCTCCCAGGGAGAAATCACTTTCATGAACTCGGCGAACTCCAGCTCTTTGATCTCGGTGTAGACGGTGATGAATTCCTTGCCCAGCACTTCGTGCAAATCGCTTTCCTTGCGCAGCCAGTCCAGCGCCTCGCCCAGGCTGCGGGGCAGCGCATAGGGCGAAAGGTATGCATCGCCGCGCATCTCGGGCTTGGGCTTAATCTTGTTCTTCAGGCCCAGATAGCCGCAAGCCAGCGTCATGGCCATCGCGACATAGGGGTTGGCATCGGCACCGATCACGCGGTTCTCCACGCGGCGGGCCGCAGGCGCAGAGATCGGCGAGCGGATGCCCACCGTGCGGTTGTCATAGCCCCACTCGATATTGATGGGCGCGGCGGTGTGGCGCGACAGGCGGCGGTAGCTATTGACATAAGGCGCTACCAAGGCCATGGCCGCCGGAACATAGCGCTGCAGGCCGCCTATGTAGTGCATAAACATGTCGGAGGGCGTGCCATCCGCGTTGCTGAATACGTTGTGTCCGCTGGCCACGTCGATCAGGCTTTGGTGCACATGCATGGCGCTGCCCGGCTCACCGGCGATGGGCTTGGCCATGAAGGTGGCATACATATCGTGGCGCAGCGCCGCCTCGCGCACCGTGCGTTTGAAAAAGAACACCTCGTCAGCCAGGCCCAGCGGCTTGTTGTGGAAAAAATTGATCTCCATCTGCCCGGCACCCACCTCGTGGATCAATGTGTCGACATTGAGTTCCATTTTTTCGCAGTAGTCGTAAATTTCTTCGAACAGCGGATCGAATTCATTCACCGCGTCGATGCTGTAGGCTTGGCGCGAGGTCTCGGCCCGGCCGCTGCGGCCAATTGGTGCTTTGAGCAAGGTATTGGGATCGGTATTGCGCGCGGTCAGATAAAACTCCAGCTCGGGCGCAACAATGGGCTGCAAGCCCTCGGCGGCGTACAGCTCACAGACCCGGCGCAGCACGCTGCGCGGGGCAAAAGGAACCAAGCGACCCTGGTTATCAAAACAATCGTGAATGACCTGCGCCGTTGGGTCTACCGCCCAGGGAACGATACGCACCGTGGAAGGGTCCGGGCGCAATTGCATGTCCTTGTCGGTGGGGTCGATCACATCGTAGTACGGCCCGCTCTCTGGGAACTCACCGGTCACGCCCATGGCCACAATAGCCTGTGGCAGGCGCATGCCACGGTCTTCGGTGAACTTGCCGCGCGGCAAAATTTTTCCGCGTGCCACCCCGGTCAAGTCCGGTACCAGGCATTCGACCTCGGTCACACGGCGCTCATTCAGCCATTGCTCCAGGTCGTTGAAATTCATCTCGGCAGCTTGTGTCATTTTTTTCTCCCTCCAGGTGTCGATGCGATCGCACACATTGGACTGTATAGCGACTCAGGCCACCGCGCGGCCCGCCGCCTGCATGCGCGCGCGGCGGGCATGGCAGGCCGCTCCGAAGGCGGCAAATATGTTTTCGTAAAACGGGTCTTTGGCGGTCTGCCATTCGGGGTGCCACTGTACGGCGTAGGCGAAGCTGTGTGCGCCGGTAACGCCAAAAGCCTCAATCAAGCCGTCCGGCGCATGGGCCATGGGGGTCAAGCCCTCGGCCAAGCGGTTCACGCCCTGGCCGTGCAGGGAGTTCACCCGAGCGGTCAAACCCCCGGCCCAATCGGCAAAGGGGCTACCGGGCACCACATGCACATCGTGCGACACACCGTACTGATCCTCGTAAGACAAATCCGGGTTTTCGCGGTGGTCGGCCAGACCATCAACGTGGTGCACCTGCTGGTGCAGCGAACCACCCATGGCCACATTGATTTCCTGAAAGCCCCTGCAAATACCCAACAGGGGCACGCCCTGCTCGACGCAAGCACGCACCAGCGGCAGCGTCAAATCGTCGCGGTGCGGGTCCAGCGGCAGGCGCGGATCGGTGACGTCTTCACCAAAATGCGAAGGATGCACATTGGCCGGTGAGCCGGTAAGCAAGACGCCGTGCACCATGGACAGCATGGCAGGCAGCGCTGCGGCTTTGGCCGCGGGAAACAAGACCGGCTCGGCGTCCGCGACCTGTTTGAGCGCCAGCGCGTACTTCTCGCCCAGCACATAAAACGGCGAGCGTTTGCCATCTTCACCCAGATAACGCCGGTCTACCGGCAGCCAGACCAAAACAGGTGGCTCATGCATCGTCAACTCTCCAGAAAAAATTCACTGCACCCGTCAGAGCATATCCCGCAAGCGGTGGTAGGCCATGCCCAGCACCAGTGCAGGCGTGCGCAACAGGCTGCCGCCGGGAAAATTGCGGTGTTGCAGGCGGGCAAAAAGGTCAAAGCGCTCGGCCTGCCCAGCAATCGCCTGCGCCGCCAGCTTGCCAGCTAGGCCGCTGAGCGCCACACCGTGGCCGCTAAAGCCTTGCAGGTAGTAGATGTTGTGGTCCACCCGGCCGAAATCCGGCGCGCGGTTCATGCTGATGTCCACAAAACCACCCCATAAAAACTCCACCGCCACGCCACGCAGCTGGGGAAAAATCCGCTCCATGCGCCGCTGCATCACGCGCTGCAAATTAGGCGGTGTGGTTTGCGAATAGCTGACACGGCCGCCAAACAGCATCCGGTGGTCGGCGCTACAGCGGAAGTAGTCCAGCACCACGTTGTTGTCACAGACCGCCGCACCGTTGGGAATCAGCTGCTGAGACAGCGCTTCACCCAAGGGGGCTGTGCCCAGGATGTAGGTGCCCACCGGCATGATGCGCCGGTTGATCCGGGGCGCCACATCAGGGCCGTGTGCTTCCAGGCTGTAGTTGCCCGCCAGAACCGCGAACTTGGCGTTGATTTGCCCGCCGTCGGTGCGGGCGACGAGCTCAGCGCCCCGGCTCAGGCTGCGCACGGCCGCATGCTCAAAAACCTGCACCCCCAGGCTTTGCGCAGCCCGCAGCAGGCCCAGCCCGTATTTCAGGGGATGCAGATGGCCGGAGCGGCGCTCGTACACCGCTGCGCCGTAGCGCGGACTGTTAATCAGCGCACGCACCGCTGGGCCGCGCGCCAGGGTGGTGGCAAAGCCGTAATCGCGCTCCAGCTGCGCAAACTCGGCCTCCAGCGCACGCGCTTTGCGCGGCGCATCGGCGACGTAAAGATAACCAAATCGGCGGTCGCAATCTATGCCGAACTCGGCTATGCGCGCATCCACCAGGTCCAGCGCCTGCAGCGACATATCCCAGGCCAAGCGGGCGTCGGCGCGCCCGAGTTGGGTCTCAAACGGCTGCTGCCCACCGGCAAAACCGGCAATCGCCTGTCCACCGTTGCGCCCGGACGCGCCGCCGCAGACCCGCCCGGCCTCCAGCACGGCCACCCGGTAGCCGCGCAGGGCCAGCTCGATCGCTGCCGACAGACCGGAAAACCCGGCCCCCACCACCAGCACGTCCACCCGCAGCGCGCCCTGTGCGGGCGGCAGCGGCGCATCGCGCTGCACACTGGCCTCGTAGTAATTGCGGCGATTGAGTTCGGCGTCGCGGCCTAACAAGGCCGCGCGGCGGCTGGCTTCACCCCACATCAGGCCATCGCTTTGGCCGCCTGACCGGCCAGATAGGTCCAGACGCAATGGGCTGCCGCGTTGCTGGTCAGCTCGGCATGGTCATAGGCGGGGGCCACCTCCACGCAGTCCATGCCCAGCCAGTTCAGCGGTGCCAGCTCCTCCAGCAAGGTCAGCACCTGCGAGCTGCTCAAGCCGCCGGGCTCCGGCGTGCCCGTGCCGGGCGCGAAGGCCGGGTCCAGGCAGTCAATGTCCAGCGTCAGGTAGCAAGGCCGCTGGCCCATGCGCGCCCGAATAACCTGTACCACCGGGGCCAGCCCGCCGCCGTCCAGGCCGCGCAGTTCACGTGCGGTGTAAATCAGCCCGCCCTGGTCGCGCACATATTCGCGCGCGGCACGCTCGCCGGAGGAGCGCAACCCGATTTGAACCGTGTGCGCCGGGCTGACCAGGCCTTCCTGAATCGCCTCATAGGTCCAGGTTCCATGGCCCGAGGGCTCGCCGAAATGGTCTTGCCAAGTATCGCAGTGGGCATCAAAGTGAACCAGGCCGACCGGCCCGAGACGCGCGTGGGCGGCGCGCAGCAAAGGCAGCGTGATGGAGTGGTCCCCGCCCAAAAAAACGCAATGGTGCGCAGCCATCAAGGCCGCAGCGGCGCGCTCAATCGCCTGCCGCACTGCGGGCAGCGACCCGGCATTGGGCAATCGCATATCGCCTGCGTCACCCAACTGATCAAGCGGTGAAACACCGAACACGGGGTGCAGCCCGTCGCACAGCATCAGGCTGGCGCGGCGAATCTCCTGGGGGCCGAAGCGCGCGCCCGGCCGGTTGGTGACCGCGCCATCAAAAGGCACGCCGGCCAGCGCAAAGCGCTGTCCTGCTAGCGGCTGCGCCGCCAGAAAACGGTTGCTGTTGTTGGCGTAGGCAAATTGGCCCAGGCCTGTAGCCTCGGGTTCATCTGAAATCGTTGCTGCCACTCGGCCTCCTTGTTGTGCCTGCTTATTGTGCCTGCGCCACGGGTGCGGGCCAGGGGGCCGATGGGATAATCCGCCGCATGACGATTACCTACAAAGACGCCGACGGCATTGCAGGCATGCGCCTGGCCGGACGGCTGGCCGCCGAAGTGCTGGATTACCTGACGCCCTTTGTGGTGCCCGGGGTGACCACCAACGCGCTGGACAAGCTGGCGCACGACTACATCGTCGACGTGCAAGGCGGCATTCCGGCGCCGCTCAATTACCGCGGCGGCGGCAAAATTCCGTACCCCAAATCCATTTGCACCTCGGTGAACCACCAGGTCTGCCACGGGATTCCTAACGACAAGGCGCTGAAAAAGGGCGATGTGGTGAACATTGACGTCACCGTCATCAAGAACAGCTGGCACGGCGACACCAGCCGCATGTTCATCGTGGGCGAGGGCTCGATTGCCGCCAAACGCCTGTGCAGCGTGACCTATGAGGCGATGTGGCACGGTATCCGCATGGTCAAGCCCGGTATCCATTTGGGTGACATCGGCTTTGCCATCCAGCGTTTTGCCGAAGGCCAGGGCTATTCGGTGGTGCGCGAGTTTTGCGGCCACGGCATCGGCCAGGTATTCCATGAAGAGCCACAAGTGCTGCACTACGGCCGCCCGGGCACGCTGGAGATGCTGCGCGAAGGCATGACATTCACCATCGAGCCCATGATCAACGCCGGACGCAAAGAAATCAAAGACGGCCCCGAGAAAGATGGCTGGACCATCGTCACCGCCGACCGCTCGCTCTCGGCCCAATGGGAACACACGGTACTGGTCACGCCGACCGGCTATGAGGTGCTGACGCTGTCCGCAGGCAGCCCACCTGCCCCGGCTTTTGTGGCCGAGGCGTTCGTCCCCGCATCTCCTGCCATCGCCTGAAGCGCCCGCCATGAGCGAACTGCGGGCGCTGCGCGATGCTTACCGCCAGCACAAGGCAGTCATCCTGCAGCGGCTGGACCAGCCAAGCCTGTCGCCCCGGCGCGTGCGCGGCCTGCTTCAGGCGCTGTCCCAACACGCGGACAGCACGCTTTGCCAGTTGGCTGCCCACGCGCAGCTGCCCCCCGGCGTCGCGCTGCTGGCGGTTGGCGGCTACGGGCGCGGTGAACTGTTTCCTTCTTCGGATATCGACGTGCTGATCCTGCTGGACGACGCAGCAGGCCCTGAACACGAGGCCACCCTGCGCAGCGTGGAGCAGTTTGTCAGCAGCTGCTGGGATGCGGGGCTGGAGATCGGCTCCAGCGTGCGCACCGTGGCCGAATGCCTGGCCGAATCCGCCAAAGACGTCACCGTGCAAACCGCGCTGCTGGAGCACCGGCTGGTCTGCGGCAGTGCCGCACTGTTGGAACGCTTTGCAAACGCGTTTGACGCCGCCATGAACCCGCAGGCCTTTCTGGTCGCCAAAACCCTGGAGATGCGCCAGCGCCACAGCCGCTTCGAGGACACGCCGTACGCGCTGGAGCCCAATTGCAAGGAGTCGCCCGGCGGCTTGCGCGATTTGCAGGTGATTTTGTGGGTGGCGCGCGCCGCCGGCCTGGGGCGTAGCTGGGCCGAGCTGTGCGCCAACGGGCTGGCCACGCCGTTTGAGGTGCAGCGCATTGAACGCAATGAGGCCCTGCTGTTTTTGATCCGCGCCCGCCTGCACCACCTGGCGCGCCGGCGCGAAGACCGGCTGGTGTTTGACCTGCAAACCGCCGTGGCCGAGCATTTCGGCTACCGCTCCACGCTGCCGCAAGACGGCAAAGGCGCGCTGGTGCGCGCCAGCGAGGCGCTGATGAAGCGCTACTACTGGGCCGCCAAAGCGGTCACGCAACTCAACCAGATTTTGCTGCTCAATATCGAGGAACGGCTGAACCCCACCACCCACAGCCTGCGCCCGATCAACGCCCGCTTCAACGACAAAGCCGGCATGGTCGACGTGGTCAGCGACGACCTGTACCAGCGCGAGCCGCACGCGATTCTGGAGACCTTTCTGGTCTACCAACAGGGGATGGGCCTGAAAGGCCTGTCGGCCCGTACCCTGCGCGCGCTGTACAACGCGCGTGATCTGATGGACGCCCGCTTTCGCAGCGACCCGGTCAACCGCGCCACCTT
>RFRO01000116.1 GCA_009924455.1 Betaproteobacteria bacterium | reverse complement strand
TCACGCTGGCAGCCGGTTTGGTTGTGCTGTTCGCTGCGGTCAGCGCCACCCGTGAGGATCGGGCTCGTGAGTACGCCATCATGCGCGCGGTGGGCGCGGGCAGTGCGCTATTGCGTCAGGTGCAGCGCATTGAACTGGCAGGCGTGGGCTTGCTGGCGGGCTTTCTGGCCTCGCTGGTGGCCAGCGCGGTGGGCTGGGCGCTGGCGCACTATGTCTTTGATTTCACCTGGGTGGTGTCGCTGTGGGTTCCGCTGGCCGGTGCCCTGGCGGGCGCAGCACTCGCGTTGGCCGCCGGTTGGTGGGGCTTGCGTGAGGTGTTGAACCGCCCGGTGATGCAGACTTTGCGTCAGGCTGCGACCTGGGCCTGACGCGGCCTTGTTGCTATTTTGGAATCGTCTTAATCGGTAGCAGCGAAACCGTTACCTGGGATCGGTCCGTAGGACTCAAATTCAACACAACCCGGCGCAGCATGCTGAGGTACTGGCGATCATCGGTTTTGCCAAAGTCGGCAGAAAACAGCGGCTTGGGTGAGGTCATGATGATCAGCAGTTCGTCGCCAAATGGTGCCGAGATGGTGTAACGCTGGGTAGCGGACGGCAACTTCACACTCTGCCCGCGCGCATACTGTCGCCCAGATACCAACGGGACCTGATCGCCGTTGGCCTGCAGATAACTCACATACAAGTACCCGCCGGTGTTTTGGGGCGTGATCTCAAATGCAAATTGATCACCGTCGCGCAGCAAGCTCCCCTTGTTATTGCTGGCACCCGCAATCGTCGCCGACAGCAGCTTGGGGTCTTGTTTGATGGAAGCCAGGGTCAAGTAGGCTTCGCATTGTGGCCATGGCGCGACGCTCAGGGTTTGTTGAACATCCCGCACGCCGGGCACCAAGCTGATGGACCGCAGCAGATCAGCCAATCTATCCGTGGACCCTGTGAAGCCGCGCAAAACCACATCGCCGTTGCTGGCAACTTGCGGTTCGATGGAACTGCACTCCATGCGCGCTGTGAGTTGGCGCACTTGCTGGCGTATCTCTTCCACCGTAGGCGCGGGAGGTGGCGGGGGAGGAGGGGGTTCAGGTGGTTTCGGTGGCGGATCGACCTGCATCACGTAGTACTCGCGGCCACGGCGCGCCATAGCGTCGTAGTCCACCCAGCCGTAGCCGCCGTCGCCCCAGCTCGTACCCCAGGAATTCAAGAGCTTGAATGCACCGCGTTGGTCGTCGTAACCCACAATGGTCATGGCGTGGCCGCCGCCGTTCGCAGACTTGATGTCACTGAATATGGCGGAGCCACGCACCTGATGGAAGGACTCCGGGACATTCATGCCCACGACGACCGGATTACCCCGGTACAACTCGCCTTTGACCGTCTCGATCTGTCCGTATTTGATGGACTTCCATCCGCGGATCGCATTCGCTGCAGCCGAGGCCCGGACCCGCGCGGACGGCGGATGGGAGCAGTTGTCTTCCGAGTAAGGGAAATCTTCAATCCGCGCGACCCCTTGGGTTTTCAGCAAATTCAAGGCGTTTTCAATATTGCTGCCTGCGGAGCAATCCGAAGGGTTTGCGCGGATTTGGTTGTAGATGTAGGCTGGGCTGAACGCCGACCGTGGCCCCAAGGCTTGGCCTGTTGCCAGTCCATCGTAGTAACTGCGCGCACCGTACGCGATAGCCCAAGCCACGCAAGACCCTTGGTTGCCTTGCGAGCCCGGCTGCGGCAGCCGGGATGACAAGTCCACGCGATCCGGCAGCACGGCCCGGTACTTGGGAGCCTTGGGAAATTGCTCATAGGTGTCCGGCTCAGCGAACTCCAGCCCAGTTGAAAATTGCGGCTCCTGTGCCTTCGTAACGAGTGAACTGAAAGTGATCAGCGCGCCAATCAGGGCAGTTGGAGTCCAGCGCAGTGCATTTTTCATGGTCGGAAATAGAAATCGCCAACCAGATAAGAAGTTTCCGAAGGCGTCTGCTCGCCATTGGTATCCCGAATCACGGATTGCCGTACTTCCTTGAACACGTCTTCAATCTTGACGCCTTTGCGTTGCATGGCTTTGATCAAGCTCTTGGTATACGGGCTGTTGCCACCCTCACCATCGGACGCAGTCTTGCCAGGGGATGTGGCATACGCAATGATGGAGCCTTGGGGTGCATCCGTTACGGTAAGACCACGGCTCATTCCACCGCGGGCATCGGGCAAGCTGCTGCGGCATGCGTCCAGAACGACGATATTGAGTGCGTTCTTGGCGTCTTTGAGGTTGTCCATGACCCGGTTTACGTCGATGCCTTCATAGGGGACTTCCGAGGTTTTTTTGACGTTCTCTGATACCGGAATCAAGAAATTACGGTTGTCGGCTTGTATGCCGTGGCCGGAGAAGTAAAACAGCCCCACATCATCCCGCCCCAATTTGCCGGTGAAGTTGCGCAGAACTTCTTCCATGCGCCGCTTGTCCAAGTTGCTGTAGCTCATCACCTCAAAGTTGGCTTGTCGTAGCGCCTCGCTCATGGATTTCGCGTCGTTGATCGCATTGTTCAAACGCGGCATGCTGCTGTAGTTGTCGTTACCGATAACCAGCGCCAAACGGCGGCGGTTATCAGGCGCAACCTGAGCCTGGGCCTTTTGGCCCTCTAGGCGCTGGCGTTCCAAGGCGGCTTGGCGCTTTTCTTCCTCAAACTTCCTTCGGTCCTCTTCGAGTTGAGCGGCCTTGCGCTCGTTTTCCAGTCGAAGTGCTTCTGATGCTGAGGGCGCGCTGTTGGATTTGGCGATGCGGGTGAAACTGTTGGGGTCAACATATTGGGATGTGACCAAGGTTCCATCGCTCCAGATGCCTGTTTGCGAAATGCTGCCGTTCGCCAGATAAAAAATCCCGCGCCCGTTTCGCTTGTCATCTTTGAACTCGCCGACATATCGGTCTCCGTCTGCCCAGGTGAACATACCTTGCCCGGTACGTCTGCCCTCTTTGTATTCGGCGGCAGACCTGTCGCCATTTCGGAAAGTCTCCGTTCCAAAGCAGTTCGTCCAACGGCTCACATCATTCCCCTGGCAGGACGGCAGGGCTTGGCCTTTGAGCGCTTCGATCCGCTGCCGTTCAAGCGCGATTTGGCGCTTTTCTTCTTCTATGCGCTTGCGGTCCTCTTCCAGTTGCGCAGCTTTGCGCTCGTTTTCCAGTCGGAGTGTTTCGGCTGCTGACGGGCCGGTGTTGCCTTTGGCTATGCGGGTGAAGATGTTGGGGTCGACGTACTGGGATGCAATAAAGTCGCCATCGTTGAATAGTCCAGTAAGGGAAACTTGGCCGTCCGCTTTGTAATCAATTCCGCGTCCATTCTTCTTGTTGTTATTCCATTCACCAACGTACTTCATCCCTTTCCATTGGTTATCCGCAAGGTGATAGTACGTCCCTTGACCGCTGAACTTGCCATCTTTGAACTCACCAACATACTTATCTCCTTTCCACTGGTCGTCGGCGAGTAAGAAGTAAGTCCCCAGGCCAGTGCGCTTGTCATCCTTGTACTCGCCGACATATTTATTACCGTTTGCAAATATGGTGGTGCCCTGGCCATTTCGATGACCTGCTACATATTCTCCGATGTACTTTTCACCGTCTTTCCAAGTGAAGGTGCCAAGGCCATTGAGCTTGCCCTCAAATACGTTGCCGCTGTATTTGCTGCCATCTGGCCAGATAAAACTGCCTTGTCCGTTTGCTTCATTATTTTTGTGCTCACCGATGTATTTCGTACCGTCTGAATACGTGTAAGTTCCCTGCCCGGTTCGAACGCCTTTTTCTTTCCACTCACCGACATACGTCTCGCCGTTTGCAAGATTCAGACTTCCGTAGCAATTGCTCCATTTGGAGGAATCGGAGCCCTGGCACGGCGGCAGTGCAAAGCTGCTTGTTAACAAGGTAAGCAGCCCAATGGCGAGGATGAGGCGGAGGAGGTTTTTCATTATTTCAATAGTAAATTCGGCGCATGGAAGAAAATGACCGCGGTCACAGAGAAAATCAGGGCTGCACCACCAATTTCGCGAATCCAACGTCTATCTTGTCGGCCCCAAGTTGGGGACCCATCTTAAGTGTGCTCGTAGCTGCACCACGAATCAGCGGACCCGGCGTGAAAGCCTATCAGGCTTTGCTGCACTGATAAATGGCCTTTTGCAGCCAGTCCGGGTTGATCTCCACCCCCCAACCCGGCGCGTCGGTGACCTGCACATGACCGCCTGTGACGTCGTACGGCGAGCGCGCAAACAAATTTTGTTGCCACGGGTAATAGTCTTCGCCTTCAATCGAGAACTCCAGGTACTTGCCCGGATTGGGAATCGCGCACAGCAGGTGCATGGTGAACAGCGTGACCATGCCGAGATTGGCGCTGTGCGGCGTGCAGGGCAGGCCTGCTGCGTGCCCCATCTGCGCGACTTGCATGCTGCGCGTCATACCGCCCATGTAGCAGACGTCGGGCTGGATGATGTCGACCACCTTCGTATCAATCATGTGCTTCCACAGCGGCAGCAAGCAATCTTGTTCGCCGCCCGTCACGTCCAGCGACAGCGTTTCGCGCACTTCGCGGGTCTGGTCCATTTCCCAATACAGGCAGGGCTCTTCAAAGTGGCAGACGCCGTTGTCTTCTAGCATGCGCCCGACTTCAATCGCGCGCTTGGGTGTGAAGCAACTGTTAGCGTCCACCAGCAGTTCGACCTTGTCGCCCAGCGCTTTGCGCACGGCCGGAACAATGGCTTCGGTGCGGCCCGGCCATTCGTCTTTGTCGTTGCCGTATTCGGAGCCCACGCGGAACTTGAAAGCGTCAAACCCATCGCGGTCACGCAGCGCCAGCAGGCGGGCCGCTTCGTCTTGCGGCGTGATGTCGCGGCGCATGCTCGACGCGTACGCGCGCAGCGCGCGGGGCTTACCGCCCATCAATTCGCAGACCGGCTTGTTGTGCAACTTTCCTTGCAGGTCCCACAGCGCGGTTTCCACGCCGCACAGGGCGCGCATGATGTAGGAGCCTGGGAACTTATGTTCGCGCAGGTGATGTCGGCATGGTATGTCGAAGTCTGGCCCCAGCCCTGGTGTCCGCTGTCGGTGGTGACGCGTACAAAGGCGACAAAGGGATCGGCAAAGGTTTCAATGCGTTGGATTTTCATGGCGGACAGTGTAAAACCTGCGCGCTACAGTCAACGGTATGACCGCCATGCAAACTTTTGACTTCATCATCGTCGGCGCCGGGTCGGCCGGTTGCGTGCTTGCCAACCGCTTGAGCGCCTCGGGCGCGCACAGCGTGCTACTGCTGGAGGCGGGCGGCGCGGACCACCATTTCTGGCTCAAAGCGCCGATTGGCTATGGCATGACCTTCTACAACCCGAAGGTTAACTGGATGTACCGCACCGAGCCGGACGCCGCTCTGGCCGGGCGCAGCGGCTACTGGCCGCGCGGACGGGTGCTGGGGGGTTCCAGCAGCATCAACGGCATGGTGTTTGTGCGCGGCCAGCCGCAGGACTTTGACGACTGGGCCGCCTGCGGCAATCCTGGATGGGGCTGGGCCGATGTGCTGCCCTATTTCAAGCGGCTGGAAGACAGCGACATGGCGCGCGAACATGCGGACGATTGGCGCGGGCAGGGTGGTCCACTGCATGTGAGCGATGTGCGCGCCCACGTGCATCCCCTTTGCCGCGACTTTTTGCAAGCGGGTGCGGAGCTGGGTTTGCCTTCCACCGACGACATCAACGGGCCGCAGTGGGAGGGCGTCACCATCAACCAGATCACCACCCGCAAAGGCCTGCGCGAATCGGCCAGCACGGCGTACTTGCGGCCTGCGCTCAAGCGGACCAATCTGCGGCTGATCACGCATGCGCTGGCCGAGCGCGTGGTGTTTGACGGCCAGCGTGCCAGTGGCGTGCAGTTTGTGGTGGACGGCCAGCGCCACGTGGCGCAGGCGCGGCGCGAGGTGCTGGTATGCGGCGGCTCGGTCAATTCACCGGCCTTATTGCAACTCTCGGGCGTGGGCGATGCGGAGTTCTTGCGCGGCAAAGGTATTGCGCCCGTCCATCACGCGCCTTCGGTGGGGCGGCACATGCAAGACCACCTGTGCCACGACCACAGCTATGTCGCCCGCAAGCCGTCTCTCAATCAAACGTACGGAACGTGGAGCGGAAAGCTGTGGGCGGGCCTGCGCTATGTGCTGGCCCGGCGCGGCCCAACTTCCAGCTGTATTTCTCGCCCTTGACCTATTCCAAACCCACGCCCGGCAAGCGCCAGTTGCTCAAGCCGGATGCAGAGCCGGGCTTCAGCATCAGCGTACAACCCTGCCGCCCCACCAGCCGGGGTTTTATTGAAATCAAAGATGCTGACCCGCGCACGCCGCCGCGCATCGTCACCAACGCGCTGAGCACCGATTACGACGTCGACCAAATGCGCAAAGCGGCGCTCTTCATCCGCCGCTTTTCCCAAACCCCCACGATGCAGGCACTGATAGTCCGCGAGATCGCCCCTGGCCCCAGCTGCCAGGGAGAGGATGCTTTGCTGCAAGACGCGCGCGAGCGTGCCGGCACGCTGTTCCACCCGGTCAGCACCTGCCGCATGGGCGCAGACCCCGCGCAGTCGGTGGTGAACGCCCGCCTGCAAGTCCATGGTCTGCAAGGATTGCGCGTGGTGGATGCGTCGGTCTTCCCCATGGTGACATCGGGTAACACCAACGCACCCACGCTGATGCTGGCGGAGCGGGCGGCGGACTGGATCTTGGCGGCGGCACAAGGCCGATAATCCTCTCCTTCACCTTTCAGACACCCAACACACGCAATGGCTCAATACGTTTT
>RFRO01000115.1 GCA_009924455.1 Betaproteobacteria bacterium | reverse complement strand
ATACCCCGAAGATCCAACTCCATCACAAATCCCTGCGTGTGTGTCTGCTTTGCTGCACTTTGGTGCATTACTGCGGGAATTATTGTTCGTATTGGTTCTTTTCTATTCGGTGTTTACCCTAGGTTTTTTCCTTTCTGTTCGATTTAAAGTCCCCGCATGAACCCCAATCCCCGCCAACTGACGCTGATGGACGTGGTGAAAACCCAGGGCTCGGCCACGGTGGAGCAGCTGGCCGACACGCTCGGTGTGACCCTGCAAACCGTGCGCCGCGACGTGCAGCGCCTTGCAGACGAGGGCTTGCTGGCGCGGTTCCATGGCGGTGTGCGCTTGCCCAGTTCAACGGTGGAGAACATCGCCTACCGCCAGCGCGAGGTGCTCAACGCCCCCGGCAAAGCCAGCATTGCGCGGGCCGTGGCCGCCGCCGTGCCCAACGGGTGCTCGCTGATATTGAATATCGGCACCACAGTGGAAGCCGTTGCCCGCGAACTGGTCAACCACAGCGGACTGCGCGTGATCACCAACAACCTGAACGTGGCCGGTATCCTGAGCGCCAACCCCAACTGCGAAGTCATCGTGGTGGGCGGCGTGGTGCGCGCGCGCGACCGGGGCATCGTGGGCGAAGCCGCGATGGATTTCATCCGCCAGTTCAAGGTGGACATCGCCCTGATCGGCATCTCCGCCATCGAGCCCGATGGGTCGCTGCGCGACTTTGACTTCCGCGAGGTCAAGGTCTCGCAAAGCATCATCGCCCACGCCCGCGAGGTCTGGCTGGCGGTCGACAGCAGCAAGTTCACGCGCTCAGCCATGGTCGAGGTGGCACCGCTCTCCGCCATCGACCGGCTGTTCAGCGACGCCACCCCGCCCGACCCTTTCCCCCAACTGCTGGCCGATGCGCAGGTGCGCTTCGAGCTGGCCTCCTGAAGTACAAGCCGCCATGACCTACATCCTCGCTCTGGACCAAGGCACCACCAGCTCGCGCAGCATCGTGTTCGACGCACGCGGCAACATCGTCGCCATCGCGCAGCAGGAGATTCAGCAGATCTATCCGCAGCCGGGCTGGGTCGAGCACAACCCCTCGGAAATCTGGTCCAGCCAGCTGGCCACCGCGCGGCAGGTGCTGGCCAAAGCCGGCATCACTGCGGCGCAGGTGCGCGCCGTGGGTATCACCAACCAGCGCGAAACCACGGTCGTTTGGAACCGGCACACCGGGCAACCGATCTACAACGCCATCGTCTGGCAGGACCGCCGCGCCGAGCCCGCCTGCGCAGCCTTGCGTGCCCAGGGCATGGCCCCGGTCATCCAGCAAAAAACCGGGCTGTTGGTGGACGCCTACTTTTCGGGCACCAAACTGCAATGGATACTGGACAACGTGGACGGCGCACGGGCGCAGGCGGCGGCCGGTGACTTGCTCTTCGGCACCGTCGACTGCTGGCTCTTGTGGCAACTCACCGGCGGCGCGGTGCACGCCACCGACGTCAGCAACGCCGCGCGCACCATGCTATTCAATGTGCACCACAACACCTGGGACACAGAGCTGTTGGACGCGCTGCGCATCCCGGCGGCGCTGATGCCGCAGGTGCATGCCAGCACCAGTCTGTTTGGCGAAGTACAGGCCAAGCACCTGGGCCACGCGCTGCCGGTGGGCGGCATGGCCGGTGACCAGCAAAGCGCGCTGTTTGGCCAGGCCTGCTTCAGCGCCGGCATGGCCAAAAACACCTATGGCACGGGCTGCTTCATGCTGATGCACACCGGTGCGCAGTTCCAGACCTCGGCCAATGGCCTCATCACCACCAGCGCCGCGCAACCCAGTGCCGTACCCGAATTTGCCCTGGAAGGCAGCGTCTTCGTCGGCGGCGCCGTGGTGCAGTGGCTGCGCGACGGCCTAGGCGCGATCCAAAGTAGCGCCGAAGTGCAGGCACTGGCCGAGTCCGTACCCGACAACGGCGGCGTGATGGTCGTGCCAGCCTTTACGGGTCTGGGCGCGCCCTACTGGAACCCCGAAGCGCGCGGCACCATCACCGGGCTGACGCGCGGCAGCACCCGCGCCCACATCGCCCGCGCGGCACTGGAGAGCATCGCCTTCCAAAGTGCCGCACTGCTGCTGGCCATGGCGCGCGACGCGCAGGCCGCCGGAGCCGCGCAATTACGCGAGCTGCGGGTGGACGGCGGCGCTTGCGTCAACAACCTGCTGATGCAATTCCAGGCCGATTTGCTGGGCATCCCTGTATTGCGTCCGCAAGTCACCGAGACCACCGCGCTGGGCGCGGCCTACTTGGCGGGTCTGAGCACCGGGGTGTACAGCGGCATCGATGACATCTCCGCGCTGTGGCAAATCGAGCGCCGCTTCGAGCCATCGATCAGCCCGGCTGCAGCTGCCGAACTGATGCAGCGCTGGGAACACGCGGTCCGTCAGGCGACGGCGGCTTAAGGCCCGCGCCTGCCACAGCGCATCGCGGTCGCAAAGTCCGCCATCCCGTGCACAATCTGACATCGGCTTTCACGACACAAAGAGGAACATCCATGCACCTGCTTTCCCGTACTGACAAGGTCTTGCGTACTGCGCTGATGGCGCTGGGCGCCGTGTTGAGTTTCACTGCACCGCTGGCCGCACAGGCACAGGGCTATCCGGAGCGGCCGATCCGCTTTGTGGTGCCCTACCCGCCCGGCGGCGGCACCGATGTGGTCGCGCGCATCGTGCAGCCCCGGCTGCAGGCGGTGCTGGGCCAGTCCATCGTGATTGACAACAAGGGCGGCGCCGGTGGTTCGCTGGGCACCGACATCGTCTCCAAAGCCACGCCGGACGGCTACACCGTGCTGTTCACGCTCAGTTCCCACACCATCAACCCGGCCATATTTCCCAAGCTCCCCTACGACACGCTGAAAGATTTTGAGCCGGTGGGGCTGGTTGCATCGCTGCCGCAGTTGCTCGCCGCCAACCCTGGCGTGCCCGTGCGCACCGTGGCCGATCTGGTGGCACAGGCCAAAGCCGCACCAGACAAGTTTTCTTTCGCCTCTGTGGGCAACGGCTCGCCTGGCCACCTGGCGGGTGAACTGATGGTGATCCGCACCGGTGCGCAAATGGTGCACATCCCCTACCGTGGCGGCGGCCCGGCTGTAACCGACGTCATGGGCGGCCAGGTGCCGCTGATCTGGGTGTCGATTCCGGCTGCTGCGCAACAAGTCAAGGCGGGCAAGTTGCGTGCGCTGGCGGTCTCCACGCTCAAACGCAGCCCGGCTTTCCCCGACGTGCCCACCATGCACGAAGCCGGTGTTGCAGACTTTGAAGTCGATTCCTGGTACGCCATGCTGGTGCCGGCCAAGACCCCGCGCGCCATCATCGACAAGCTGAACAAAGCCCTCAACACCGTGCTGGCTGAGCCCGCGATCCGCAGCCAGTTGCTTGAACAGGGTGCCGACGCGGTGGGCGGCACGCCCGAGGCGCTGGGCAAGGTGATTGCCGCCGAGCTGCCCAAGTGGGCCAAGCTGGCCAAAGACGCCAACATCAAAGCCGACTGAATGCCACACGCCCAGCACCCTGCGGCCGCACAGGCAAACCCGGAGGTCGCCGCGCTGGTGGCACGCGCGCGCACCGCGCAAGCCATTGCCAACGGCTACGACCAAGTGCGCGTGGACGAGCTGGTTGCCGCCGCAGGCTGGGCCATCATCGAACCGGCGCGCAACCGCGCGCTGGCGGAGCTGGCCGTGCTTGACACCGGCATCGGCAATGTGGACGACAAAATCCGCAAAAACCACCGCAAAACCCTGGGCCTGCTGCGCGATCTGCACGGGGCCAAGTCGGTCGGGGTGATCGCCGAGGACGCCGTAAACGGCATTACCGAAATCGCCCGCCCGGTGGGCGTGGTCTGCGCGGTCACACCCTCGACAAATCCGGCGGCCACACCAGCCAACAAAATCATCAACGCGCTCAAGGGCCGCAACGCCGTCATCGTCGCGCCCTCGCCCAAAGGCTGGGCCACTTGCGCGAAATTGCTGGAATACATCCACGCCGCCTTTGAGCGCATCGGCGCGCCACGCGATCTGGTCCAGGTGCTGCCGCAGCCGATTGGCAAAGCGGCCACGCTGGCCCTGATGGCGGCCTGCGATTTGGTGGTGGCTACCGGCTCGCAAGCCAATGTGCGCGCGGCCTACGCCAGTGGTACGCCGGCCTTTGGTGTGGGCGCGGGCAATGTGGCGGGCATCGTCGATGAGACCGCCGACCTGACCTTGGCGGCGGCGCGTATTCTGCGCTCCAAGACCTTTGACAATGCCACCAGTTGCTCGTCGGAGAACAGCATCGTAGTGTTGGATGCAGTGCGTGCGCCGCTGCTGGCGGCGCTGCAAGCCGGCGGTGCGGTGCTGCTGAATGCCGAACAAAAAGCCGAGCTGCAAGCGCTGATGTGGCCGCAAGGCAAGCTGTCCAACGCAGTCATCGGACAAAGCGCTACGGTTATCGCCGAGCGCGCCGGTTGGCCCGACATTGCGGCCTTGCAGCCTCGCGTGCTGCTGGCCGAAGAAGATAGCGTGGGTGAGGAACATCCCTTCTCCGGCGAGAAGCTGTGCCCGGTACTCAGCGTGTATGCGGCGGCTGATTTTGAGCAGGCCATGCAGCGGGTGGAAGAAATTTACGCCTTCCAAGGCGCGGGACATTCGGTGGGCTTGCACAGCGCGCTGCACCAACGCGCGCTGGATCTGGGCCTGCGCCTGCCGGTCTCGCGCGTGATCGTGGACCAGGCGCATTGCATCGCCACCGGCGGCAGTTTTGACAATGGCTTGCCGTTTTCGCTCAGCATGGGTTGCGGCACCTGGGGCAAAAACAACTTCTCCGAGAACATGAATTACCGGCATTACCTCAACATCACCCGCGTGGCCCGCCCGATACCCGAGCGCATGCCGTCCGAGGATGATGTGTTGGGCAGCTACTTCGCGAAACACGGACGCGCATGAGCCAAGCCGCCACCGTGCGTGCGCTGATTGCGCAGCAGGCCCGCACGCAGCCGCAGGCGCTGTACGCATTGGCCACGGAGACCGCAGACCGCATCGACTACGCCGGTTTGGAACAGCAATGCCAGCGCGTCGCCACGCTGCTGATGGCGCATGGCACGCAGCCGGGCGACACCGTGTCGCTGGTGATGCCCAACGGCTTGAACACGCTGCGCCTGCTGCTCGGTGCCCTGCACGGCGGCTGGTGCGTGAACCCGGTGAACCTGCTGTCCAGCGCCGAGCAGATGCGCTATGTGCTGGACCACAGCGACTGCAAACTGGTGATCGCCAGCCCCGAATGGGCGGATACGGTACGAGCGATGCTGGCCACGTTGGCGCGCCCGGTGGCGCTGCTGGTGTGCAGCGCCGACTTCGACGCGGCGCATGAACCTTTGCCGGAAAACACCACGGTGACGCTGGACCCTGCAGCCGATGCCATGGCCTTGCTGATGTACACCTCGGGCACCACCGGCGTGCCTAAAGGCGTCATGCTCACGCAATCCAATCTGGCGGCCAACGCGCACAACATCAGCCGCGAACACGGACTGGGTCCGCACGACCGCGTGCTGGCTGTGCTGCCGCTGTACCACATCAACGCTTTTGCCGTGACCATGCTGGCCCCACTGGCCCAAGGCGGCAGCCTGGCCATGCCGCCCAAGTTTTCGGCGGGCAGCTTCTGGCAGCAAGCCACCGGCAGTGCCTGCACCTGGATCAATGTGGTGCCAACCATGATTTCCTATTTGCTGGAAGGTGCTACGCCAGCACCGGAATCCCTGCGCGGCATCCGCTTTTGCCGCAGTGCATCCGCCGCTTTGCCGCCAGCGCATCTGCAAGCTTTTGAGACGCGCTTTGGCATCGGCGTGATTGAAACCATGGGCCTGACTGAGACAGTCGCGCCATCCTTCTCCAACCCGCTGGAGCCTGCGCTGCGCAAGCTGGGTTCGGTCGGACGCGCATCGGGTTGCGAAGCCTGCGTAATCGACGCAAACCTCCAGCCCGTGCCCGACGGCAGCACCGGCGAGATCGCCATACGCGGCCCGCAGGTGATGCGCGGCTACTACAAAAACGAGGCGGCCACGCAAGCCAGCTTCACGCCCGATGGCTGGCTGCGCACCGGCGACCTGGGGCACCGCGACGCAGATGGTTTTTTCTTTGTGACCGGGCGCATCAAAGAACTGATCATCAAGGGCGGCGAGAACATCGCGCCGCGTGAGATTGATGAGGTACTGCTTCGCCACCCCGCCGTGCTGGACGCTGCGGCCACCGGCATTCCTGATACCCATTACGGGCAAGAGATCATGGTGTGCATTGTTTTGCGCGAGGGACAAGCTGCGGACGAAGCCACGCTGCGCGACTTTTGCACCACGCACCTGGGCCGCTACAAGACGCCCAAGGTGTTCCACTTTGTGCCCGACCTGCCGCGCGGACCCTCGGGCAAAGTACAGCGCCTCAAGCTGATGGATTGGGTGGCGCGCAGCGCGTAAGACACGCGCCCATTCTCAGGCGAAGGCCTTGCTCAACTGGTACAGGCCAAACACCAGTAAAGCCAGCGCCGAGACGCCCAGCATGTGGCGCTTGATGCCCGCGCCAAAGCGCGCTGCCAGACCAAACACCAACACGATGGCCACCAGCCCGCCGACGATGGTCGCGTAAAACCCGCCCAAAAAAGCCAGCCCGTGCGCGGGCGACTCGCGCCACCCGGCCACCAGCACCGGGCCGGTCACTAGGGTCCAAAAAATATACGGCCCGGGGCTCAGCATATTCATCACCACCGCCTTGCCGATATGCCGCGTGGGCATCGCCAGCGGCTGGTCTTGCGCCTGCGGGTCCATGGCGCGCCAGGCGCGGAACGAGCCGAC
>RFRO01000114.1 GCA_009924455.1 Betaproteobacteria bacterium | reverse complement strand
GGGCGGCGCTTGCTGGGCTCGGCCTTGCCCTCGGCGCTGGGCAGCATTTGCGCCAGCAGCTTGTGCGCCATGTTCGGGTCGCGGAAAAATGCATCAAACAATTCGCGGAAGACCGCGCGGTCTTGCTCGCGGCTGACCAACACGGCTTCCAGCGCAGCACTGAGGTCATCGCGGTTATTCAAACCCACCGCCATGGCGGCCTGCGATGACAAGGCGATCCGCGAACTGTCCACCGGCACCCCGGCGCGGCGCAAGGTGCGCCCGAAGGCCGAGAGATTCCCCGCGAACTTGCCGGTTCGCGCGTCGCCCAGATTCATGCAGCGGGTTCCGGTGTCACCAGCACATCCTCGGCCAAGGCCAGGGTCAGCGCAGCGACATCCTCACGCTGTTTGAACATGATGCCGGCGGTATCGCGCATGAGCTCTGGGTCGAGCACCAGGGTATCCAGCGCCACCAGGGCCTTGGCCCATTCCACGCTCTCGGCAATGCCCGGCGCGCGTTGAAACGCATTGGAAAAAGGCATGCTGCGCAACCGGGTCACGACGTCAGCAACCTGCTGCGCGAGCGCAGCCGGGGCCTGTGGCACCTGGGCGCTGATGATGGCCAACTCCCGGTCCCGCTCCGGATAATCCAGCCAGTGGTACAGGCAGCGCCGTTTGACCGCGTCATTGAGCTCGCGGGTGCGGTTGCTGGTGAGAATAGTCACGGGTTTCACCGCCGCCCGCACGGTGCCGATCTCCGGGATGCTGACCTGGTATTCGCCCAGGTATTCCAGCAAAAACGCTTCAAAGGGTTCGTCCGCGCGGTCCACCTCGTCAATCAGCAACACCGCGCCGGGCGCGGGCGCGGGTGCCTCAAGCGCTTGCAAAAGCGGACGGCGGATCAGGTAGCGGTCCTGGTAGACCTCGCGTTCGACCTGCGCAACGGTGTCGCCGCCAGCGGCTTCCAGCCGGGCTTGGGCGGCACGCATGTGCAGCAACTGCGCCGCGTAGTTCCACTCATACAACGCTTCGCGCTGTTCCAGACCGTCGTAACACTGCAAGCGCAACAGCTGGCGCTGCAAGGCCATGGACAAGGCCTTGGCCAGCTCGGTCTTGCCCACGCCGGGCTCGCCCTCCAGTAACAAGGGCCGCTCCAACTTCAGGGCCAGGAACACAGCCGTCGCCAAACGCCGGTCGGCGAAATAACCTGCTGCCTGCAGGGCCTCAATCAGCGCATCGACAGAAGAAAAATGATTCATAGGGCATCAAAAAAAAGGCCCCGGGCATGACACACGGGGCCACTGACGCGTCATAGCGCCCGAGCTGACTCTACGCTAGGCACTGCGCCACAGCCCGCTGCGTCTGCACGCTGATCAGGTTGGCACGGTAGGCAGCGCTGGCATGGAGATCGGCATTCAAGTCGCTGGCATCGATATGCACTGCCGCAGCAGACGCCACGGTGAAGCTCTTGTTCAAGGCATCTTCGAGCCCCTTGTGGCGGAACACCCCAGCGCCGGCACCTGTCACAGCCACACGCACGCCCGAGGCGGTCTGGGCCAGAAATACGCCAACCAGCGAAAAGCGCGATGCGGGTTGGACGAACTTCATGTACGCCGCCTTTTTGGGCTGCGGGAAGCTGACCGCCGTGATGATTTCACCGGCTTCCAGCGCGGTCGTGAACATGCCCTGGAAAAAATCATCGGCATCGATGCGGCGCTTGTTGGTGTGAACCGAAGCACCCAAGCCGAGAACCGCACTGGGATAGCAGGCGGCCGGGTCGTTGTTCGCCAATGAGCCGCCGATGGTTCCCATGGCCCGCACCTGGCGGTCGCCAATATGCCCGGCCAAATGCGCCAGTGCGGGAATCATGGCGTTCACCAGGGGGTTGCTGGCCACGTCCATGTGGCGCGTCATGGCGCCAATCACCAAAGCATCGCCATTTTGCGCAATACCCACCAGTTCTTTGACGCCGCCGAGATCCACCAGGTGGCCGGGCTGGGACAGGCGCATCTTCATGGAAGGCAGCAGGGTCTGGCCACCGGCCAGGATTTGTCCACCGCCTGCAGCGGCAGCAACAGCGGCGTCCAGCGCGCTGGGACGGTCGAGTGTGAATGCATACATGGTCTGAACTCCTTGTTCGCTTAGGCTTTAGCCGCTTGGATGGCTTCCCACACGCGGTGGGGTGTTGCGGGCATGTCGAATTCTTTGACGCCCAAGCCTTGCAGTGCATCCAACAAGGCGTTGATCACCGCCGGGGGCGAGCCGATAGCACCCGCCTCACCACAGCCTTTGGTACCCAGCGCGTTGTGGGTGCAGGGCGTGCAGACATTGCCGATTTTGAATTCAGGGAAATCATCGGCACGCGGCATGGTGTAGTCCATGAAGGAGCCGGTCAGCAACTGGCCGGTCTCCCGGTCATACACGCAGTTTTCCATCAGCGCCTGGCCAATGCCTTGCACCAGACCACCATGGACCTGTCCCTCGACAATCATCGGGTTGATGATGGTGCCGAAGTCGTCCACTGCCGTGAACTTGTCCACGCGGGTGACGCCCGTGGCGGGGTCGACTTCCACTTCGCAGATATACGTACCGGCCGGGAACGTGAAGTTGGTGGGGTCATAGAACGCGGTCTCGTTCAGGCCCGGCTCCAGCTTGTCCAGCGGGTAGTTGTGCGGCACATAGGCGGTGAGCGCAACCTGGCCGAAAGTCACCTTTTTATCGGTGCCCTTGACCGTGAACTCACCATTGGCAAACTCGACGTCCGCGTCGCTGGACTCCATCAAATGGGCCGCGATTTTCTTGGCCTTGGTCTCGATCTTGTCCAGCGCCTTCATGATCGCAGCACCGCCCACCGAAATCGAACGCGAACCATAGGTTCCCATGCCGAAGGGCACGCGACCGGTGTCGCCGTGGACCACATCCACCGCTTCCACCGCAACGCCCAAACGGGCCGCCACCACCTGCGCAAATGTGGTCTCGTGTCCCTGACCGTGGCTGTGTGAACCGGTGAAAACCGTCACGCTACCGGTCGGATGCACGCGGATTTCGCCGCACTCAAACAAACCGGCACGCGCGCCCAGGGCGCCCGCAATATTGCTGGGCGCGATGCCACAGGCTTCGATGTAGCTGGAGTAGCCAATGCCGCGCAACAGCCCTTTGGACGCGCTGGCCGCTTTGCGCGCGGCATAACCGGCGGTATCGCCCAGGACCTGGGCTTTATCCAGGCAGGCGCGGTAGTCGCCGATGTCGTACTGCAAGGCCACCGGTGTTTGGTACGGCCAGCTGTTGATGAAATTGCGCTTGCGGATTTCGTCCTGACCCAGGCCCATCTCCCAGCCACAGCGGCTGACCAGGCGTTCCAGCAGATACGTGGCTTCCGGGCGGCCGGCGCCGCGGTAGGCATCCACCGGTGCGGTGTTGGTGAACCAGGTGTCCACTTCGACATAAATTTGCGGGCAGGTGTACTGGCCGGCCAGCAAGGTGGCGTACAGGATGGTGGGGACGGCCGTCGAGAAAGTCGACAAATACGCACCCAGATTGGCGTCGGTATGCACCCGCATAGCCAGGAACTTGCCATCTTTGTCCATAGCCATTTCGGCGTGGCTGACGTGGTCACGGCCATGCGCGTCGGTCAGGAAGGACTCGGACCGCTCGCAGGTCCATTTGATGCTGCGGTTGACCTGCTTGGCTGCCCAGGTCAGCGCCACGTCTTCGGCATACAGGTAAATCTTGGAGCCGAAACCGCCACCCACATCGGGCGCGATCACGCGCACCTTGTGCTCGGGCAAGCCCAGCACAAAAGCCGTCATCAGCAGGCGCTCGACGTGCGGGTTCTGGTTGGAGACGTACAGCACATATTCTTCAGTCGCACGGCTGTAGTTGCCAATGGCCACGCGCGGCTCCATGGCGTTGGGCACCAGGCGGTTGTTGATCAGGTCCAGCTTGGTCACATGCGCCGCAGTTGCAAACGCGGCGTCCACCTGGCCTTTGTCACCCAGCGCCCATTTGAAGCAATGGTTATTCGGGGCGGCGTCGTGCAACTGGGCGCCTTTGGCGGCATCGCGCACATCGACGACTGCTGGCAGCACGTCGTAATCGACGACCACCGCTTCGGCGGCATTTTTGGCCTGCTCGACGCTGTCGGCAATCACCATCGCCACCTGATCGCCCACATGGCGCGCTTTGCCCAGCGCCAGCACGGGGTGTGGCGGCTCCTTCATGGGGCTGCCGTCGGGGTTGTTGATCAACCACCCACAGGGCAGTCCGCCCATCTTGCCCTCCAAGTCCTTGCCGATAAAGATCTTGACCACGCCCGGCATTTTTTCTGCCGCGCTGATGTCAATGCTTTTGATGGTGGCGTGGGCATGGGGGCTGCGCACGAAGATGGCGTAGCTTTGGGCCTCCATCGTGATGTCGTCGGTGTAGTTGCCCGCACCGGTCAAAAAGCGGTAGTCCTCCTTGCGGCGCAGGGATTCGCCGATATGGGGGAGTTTGGAAAAATCTGATGCACCCATGGTGATTGCTCCTTGAATGGTTAAGCCGAAGCCATGGCAGCAGCGCCTTGCTGCACGGCCTTGACAATGTTTTGGTAGCCGGTGCAGCGGCACAGGTTGCCCTCGAGCTGCGCGCGTACTTCGCTGTCACTGGCTTTGGGGTGGTGGGTGCACAGATCAATGGCGCTGATCACCATGCCCGGGGTGCAGAAACCGCATTGCAAGCCGTGGCAGTCTTTGAAAGCCGCTTGCATGGGGTGCATGGTGCCATCCGCAGCCGCCACACCCTCGATGGTGGTGATGGCCGAACCGTCAACCTGGGCTGCCAAGACATTGCAGGACTTGATGGCGCGACCGTCCTTCATCACGGTGCATGCGCCGCACTGGGCCGTATCGCAACCCACGTGGGTGCCGGTCAACTTCAGGTGTTCGCGCAGCACCTGCACCAACAACGTGTGGGGCGGCACATCTACCGTGGTGTCTTTGCCGTTGACTGATAAATGAACTTGCATGGGCCTTCTCTCCATCGTGGGGTAGTTACGAATCCAGAATTCATTATTGTGGGGAGACCCCATGCCAGACCTAGGGCAAAACCCTAGGTTTCCCTCGAATGTCGGCGCGTCTGAGCCGGTTTCGGAGGCCCTCCGCGCAGCGTGACAAACGCGTGACAGACCGGCTGCACGATATGCCCTTATATTGCCCCCTTCGTTGGAAATTTACCGAAGGAATACGAATGCAACTCGGAATGATCGGATTGGGCCGCATGGGCGGAAATATTGTGCGGCGTTTGATGCGCGGCGGCCACCAGTGCGTGGTGTATGACACCAACGCGAAAAGCGTGGAGCAACTCGCAGGCGAGGGTGCCACCGGCAGCCGTGACATGGCGCACATGGTCAGCCAGATGCCCAAGCCCCGCGCCATCTGGGTCATGCTGCCCGCCGGTGCCATCACCGAAGCCACCATCACCAAACTGGGCGAGTTGCTGGAAGCCGGCGACACCATCATCGACGGTGGTAATTCCAACTACCAGGACGACGTGCGCCGCGCCCAGACCATGGCAGCCAAGGGCATCCGCTACATCGATGTCGGCACCAGCGGCGGTGTATGGGGCCTGGAGCGTGGTTACTGCATGATGATCGGCGGCGACAAAGCGGCGTTCGACCACCTAGACCCCATCTTCAAAACCCTGGCGCCAGGCGTCGGGACTATCGAAAAAACCCGTGGCCGCGAAAACCGCACATCCACGGCCGAAGAAGGCTACCTTTACACCGGACCGGCCGGCTCCGGCCATTTTGTGAAGATGGTGCACAACGGCATTGAATACGGCCTGATGCAGGCTTACGCCGAGGGTTTAGATATTCTGAAAGGCGTGGCGCAGGAATCGATCCCCGCCGAGCGCCGCTACACCCTGGACCTGGCAGACATCACGGAGTTGTGGCGCCGTGGCAGCGTGGTTTCGTCCTGGCTGCTGGATTTGTCGGCCATCTCGCTGGCCGAGGACCTGGAGCTGGCGTCCTACTCCGGCTATGTGGATGACTCGGGCGAAGGCCGCTGGACCATCCAGGCAGCCATTGAAGAAGCCGTGCCGGCCGATGTGCTGACTGCTGCGCTGTACACCCGCTTCCGTTCGCGCAAAGAGCACACCTTTGCCGAGAAACTGCTGTCCGCTATGCGCAAGCAATTCGGCGGACACCAGGAAGGCGGCAAGAAGTAAGCCGCGCCCCGCGATACACCTCCACCCCACAAACCGAAGGACACGCTGTGGCCCAAGACATCGAACACGCCCCTACGCCGCACGGCGAGCAAGCGCCCTCCTCCACCATGGTCATCTTTGGCGCTGGCGGCGACCTGACCAAACGCCTGCTGATGCCCGCGCTCTACAACCTGGCGCGCACCGGCCTGCTGCCCGCGCAATTCGCGCTGGTCGGCCTGGACCGGATTGAGCAAACCGATGCGCAATACCGCGACCACGTGGAGGCCGCCATCCGCGCCTTTGCCGCAGACAAGCACTACAGCCAGGCGATTGACGAGCCGAGCCTGCAGCGCCTGCTTGCCAGCATCGTCTACATGCAAGCGGATTTCTCCTCGCCCGCGGCCTACCAGGCGCTGGGCGCGCGGCTGACCCAGCTCAAAGGCAGCCATGGCGTGGGCGATAGCGTGATGTTTTATCTGGCGGTGGGTGCGCGTTTTTTCGGCCCCATCACCGACCAGCTCGGAGCCGCCGGATTGGTCACCGAAACGCCGGACTACTGGCGTCGCGTGGTCGTGGAAAAGCCCTTCGGCCACGATCTGCCATCGGCGCAGGCGCTCAACGCCCAGTTGCGCAACAGCCTGTCCGAGTCGCAGATCTACCGCATGGACCATTTCCTGGGCAAGGAAACCGTGCAAAACATCATGCTCATGCGCTTTGCCAACGGCAT
>RFRO01000113.1 GCA_009924455.1 Betaproteobacteria bacterium | reverse complement strand
GATGAGCGGCGTGCTGATTGGTAACGAGGTGCTCGACGCCATGCCGGTGCAGTTGCTGGCGCGGGCGGGCGGCGCATGGTTCGAGCGGGGCGTAGCAGCTGGTGAAGCGGGTTTCACGTGGAGCGACCGGCCCAGCAGCCTGCGTCCGCCCTGCGACATCGAAGGCGACCACGATTACCTGTGCGAAATCCACCCGCAGGGCGAAGCCTTTGTGCGCAGCCTGGGCCAGCGGTTGCAGCGTGGCCTGATCCTGCTGCTGGACTACGGCTTTGGCCAGGACGAGTATTACCACCCGCAGCGCCACATGGGCACCGTGATGTGCCACCGGGGCCACCGCAGCGATATGCACCCGCTGGCGGATGTGGGCCTCAAAGACATCACCGCCCACGTCAACTTCAGAGGCATCGCCTCGGCCGGCGATGAGACGGGCCTGGAGCTGCTGGGCTACGCCACGCAAGCGCATTTTTTGATGAACTGCGGCCTGGTCGATTTGATGCAGGCGGCCGGCGCAGCCCAGCGCAACCGCGCCGAGAAGCTGATCCTGGAACACGAAATGGGCGAACTGTTCAAGGTCATCGCCCTGGGACGGGGTCTTGACGAGCCGCTGCTGGGATTTGCCCGGGGCGACCGCAGCCACCGGCTGTAGGTCGGCGAAATTTAGGCGCTACAGTCAGCGGGTTTGACCGAAAACCGCCCTCAGTCCCCGCGATCCATGACCGACATCACCTTTCCCACCCATATGCCGCCGGTTGCCGGTGTTGACATTGGCGGCACCAAGGTGGCCGTGAGCGTGGCCGATGGCCGGGGCGTGCGCGGCAAATTGTCCCAACCCACGGCCGTGCGTGGCGGGCGGGACGCGCTGGCGCTGCAGGTGGTGGATCTGGTGCGCCAAAGCTGCGCGCTGGCCGGCGTGGCGCAGTCTGATTTGGCGGCGGTGGGCGTGTCGTCCTGCGGCCCGTTTGTGATGCGCGAAGGCCTGGTGGAGCTGAATTCGCCCAACATCTGCGGTGGCATGGCCGGCGCGGCGCGCGGTCTGCCCAATGACTGGCCCACCGCCTACCTGGAAGCGCCCTTGCGCCAGGTGTTCCCGGGCGTGCGGGTGGAAAACGATGGCATCGCCGCCTTGGAGGCCGAGCGCCGCTGGGGGGCGCTGCGGGATGTGGCCAATTGCGCCTATGTGACCTGGAGCACCGGCATTGGCGCGGGGGTCTGCGTCGACGGACGGGCTTTGCGCGGCAAAAACGGCAACGCCGGGCACGCCGGCCATATGTTTGTGAGCGACAACGAGGAAGCCCTGTGCGGCTGCGGCAACCTGGGCGACGTGGAAGCGCTGATTGCGGGCAACGCGATTCCGCGCCGCTTTGCGGCCCAGGGTATTGCCGATGCTCCCGGTTTGTTCACCGCCGCCCGCGCCGGTGAACCGCACGCCCAGGCCGTGGTGGACGAACTCTGCCGTGTGATGGGTCGCGCCTTGTACAACCTGACGATTTTGTTTGACCTGCAGCGCATCAGCCTGGGCGGCAGTGTGTTCTGGCACCACCGTGAATTTTTGCTGCCCAAACTGCAAGCCTATGTGCACGGCAAGCTGCCGGCCTTGACCGAAGGCGTCGACTTTGTGCCCGCCGGGCTGGGCGACCGGGTGGGCGATTACGCCGCACTCGCGCTGGTCGTGGGTGACTAGGGCGCCGTGACGGTTGCCGGGGCGCTGCGCCGAAGCGTGGTCAGCGCAATGCCGCCCAGCACCAGCGCGCCGCCGATGTAGACCGCCTGCACCGGCTCTTCCCCATGCACCAGCCAGACCCACAGCGGGTTGAGCACCGCGTCGGCCATGGTGATCAGCACCATGTGGCTGGTGGCCACGCTGCGCGCCCCATGCATATAAAAGAGCAGCGGAATCGCCAGTTGCACCAGCCCCATGAACAGCAGCACCAGCACGTGCTCCCAAGATGGCAGGATCAGCACACCGCTGGCGCTGATGGCCACAAAGGTCAGCAGGCCGCCCAGAAAGAGCGCGGGCTCCATGTCAAATTCCCGGTAGCGGCGCAGGGCCACGCTTTGGCTGGCAAAGCAGGCGGCGACCGCCAGGCCGGACACCACGCCCACGATGCCGGTCGCCTGCGATTGGCCTTCGCCCAGCGCGATCACGGCGACCCCCAGCAGGGCCATGATCATGGCCACGTAATAGATGGCGGGCGTGCGCTCTCCCAGCCACAGGCGGGCAATCAGCGCAGCAAAAAGGCCAGACGTGGCGGTCAGGCACGAGATAGCGGCCACACTGCCGTGGCCCAGCGAAAATATATAGAGCGAGGAGCCCAGAGCGAAACAGCCGGCGGACAGCAACAAGGCCTGGGGCGGGCTGCGCCGCACCATCGCCAGACTGCCGCTGCCATAGCGCAGGGCAATCCACAGCGCCATTGACAGCGCCAGCCCCAGGCCGCGAAAGGCGTTGAAGGACCAGGAGTCTATGCCCGGCAGCCAGCGCACGAAAACCCCGCTCAGGCTCCAGAACAGCGTGGCCCCGGCTACTAGCAGCAGGCCACGGGAGGTGGAGCCGCCCGCCATCAGGCGTCGGTGCTGCGTCGGGTGCGCGTGCCCCGGCCGCGCGAGAGGTTGGCACCCGCCGCAGCGCCAGCGGCGCGGCTTTGCTCGCCGCCCCATTGGGCGCGCGCGCCGGTGGAAATGTCGCCGAGCTGGCTGGTGATGTCTTCGATCGTGGGGCTGGTGCTCTTGGTGTGCGACTCCAGCGCGTCGCGCATGGCGCGCAAATGCTTGGCGGAAGTACCGCAGCAGCCGCCGATGATGCGGGCACCCGCATCCAGCGCCATGCGGGCGTACAGGGCCATGATCTCGGGCGTGCCGTTGTAGCAAATCGCGCCGTCCACATACTGCGGAATGCCGCAATTGCCTTTGGCCACCAGCACCACGTCCGGGCCCATAGCTTCGGCCAGGTTGTGGATGCAGGCCACGACTTCGGAGGCACCCACGCCGCAATTGGTGCCGCAGGCGGCCAGGCGGGGCGTGAGGGATTGCTCAATGGCCGAGAAATCGCTGGGCGAGATGCCCATCATGGTGCGACCGTTGGTGTCAAAGCTCAGCGTGCAGACGATGGGCAGTTCCGCCGCTGCCGCGCCGGCCACTGCGGCCTCGACTTCCTCGCGCGAGGACATGGTCTCAATCCACAGCACATCCGCACCACCGGCTTTGAGCGCCAGCGCCTGTTCGGCAAAGGCGGCTTTGGCTTCGTCAAAGGTGAGGGGGCCTATGGGTTCCATGATTTCGCCGGTGGGGCCCATGCTGCCGGCCACCGCCACCGTGCGCCCGCTGGCGTCGGCCACGCGGCGCGCAATTTGCGCGGCCAGGGTGTTGAGCTCGGCCATGCGGCCCTGCGCGTTGTGCAGTTTGAGGCGGTAGACGGTGCCGCCAAAGCTGTTGGTCAGCAGGATGTCGGCGCCTGCATCCACAAAACTTTGGTGCAAGGCGGCGATGCGGTCCGGGTGCTCGGTGTTCCACAACTCGGGCGCGTCGCCCGACATCAGGCCCACGTCGAACAAATTGCTGCCGGTGGCGCCATCGGCCAAAAGCCAGGGGCGGGTTGCCAGCAGGTGCGAAAAACGGTTTTCAGAGGCGCTCACGATCAGTCACTCCACACATCAGGTTGACCACGCTACGGGGGAGATTCAGGCTCACCGCACAGTGCGTGGGTGAGCGCGGTTGACAAGCTTGGCATGCGCCAAGTGCCCCAAGCCTGGTTCACTGTGCGTGAACTGCAGCGCTCCTCGGGACGGTCGATTTTGCCACGGCCCGCACGCCAGGCCTAAAGGGTGTCCGCGAGCCAGTTGCACAGCGCGCTGTCGGCGGACTCGAAGCCGCGGATCACGCTGAAATGGTGTGCCCCGTCGATAGGGCTCAAAGTGCTCGCATTGCCTTGCGCGCCCCATGCGGCGTGCATCACGGCGCTTTGGCGGGCGAATTCGGATGTCTCGTTGCCGCCCCAGGTGATCCAAGCCGGTGCCGCGCAGGGGCGCGCGCTGAAAGCCGGGGAGTTGCGTCGGATGCAACCGTCATCGAGCTGGATCATGGGCTGCAAATAGCTGAAGCGCAGCGGGGCGATGTCGTAAATGCCGCTGACCATGAGCGCGGCTTTGATGGGGTCTTGTGGCAGCCCGTAATCCCGCGCCCATGCGGTTTGCATGCACATGGCGGTCAGGTGCCCGCCTGCGGAGTGGCCGCCTATGCCGATGCGCGCCGGGTCACCGCCGAATTCGGCAATGTGCCGCACCGTCCAGGCCACCGCAGCGCGCACCTGGCGCACGATCTCGTCAATGGTCACAAACGGGCAGAGGGCGTAATTCACCACCACCGTGGTGATGCCGCGCGCGTGCAAACCCAGGGCCACGCCGCTGAAGTCTTTGCTGGAGAGCGCCCGCCAGTAGCCGCCGTGGATGAAAACAAATACCGGCGCGCCGCCGGGGGCGGTGGCTGCAGCGGGAAAAATATCCAGCGTCTCCGCCCGCGTAGGACCAAAGGGGATATCCAGGTGCTGGGGCAGGCGGCTGCGGGCCTGCGCGCTGACCTCGGCGTAGTGGCGGCCCGGCGCCGTGGCGTCCGCCAGGCCCAGCGAGGGGTTGTACTGCCGGTCGATCTCGGGCTGGGTGGCGAAGCCGCCGTACAAATAGGCGGTGGCTTGTGTTGCTTGCATAGGCGGATTTGGGGGTGGTGGGTTCATTGCCGCGCCGGGTTGCCGCAGCGCGTGTCTTTGGGCTTTTTCCAGCAGCCGCAGGCCAGGTTGAAGTCTTTCATCTGGCCTTTGGTGACCCCGCGCACGCCCACTTGTTTGGTGCTGCCCGCGGGCACGTACAAGCGCGGGTTGAAGCCCTTGTCGATTTTTTTGCCGCTGGTCAATTGGATGATGACGCCGTGGCAGGCCATGGGGCCGGGTAACTGGCTGGCGACTTCAAAGAGCAAATCGTCCGGGTAGCCGGTGGCCCATCCCGCCTTCACCTGCACTTGCGACCATTCCGCGGGTGTCAGCGGGACTTCCTCAAATTCGGTTTTGCTGCCGCCAAAGGGGCTCCACGCGAAGCTGAGTGCGTGCAACCCTGCCAGCACCGCAAACAGGGCGGCGCGGCTGTGGTGTTGGGCCCGTCCGGCAGAACGCATCCTGGTTTTACCGTGTGTGGTGGGACTGGCGCGCGTCGTCCGCATCGGCCGCTTCAGCCACAGGGTCTGGAGTCGCTTGAGGCAGCGCCCGGCTGATGTGGTAGCGGCTCATCAGTTTGTGGTCGTGCGCCGCTTTGGACCAGCGCTGCAGCGCGCTGCGCAGGGGAGCCGCCTCCCATTGCAAGAGCACGCCTGGACCCTGAAACAGCCCGCGCCAGGCATTGCCATGCGGCGTGGCTGCCGCGCGCAGCGCGGTTCCGTGCACGCTGGCCACCAGGTTATGCCCCAGGGCGTTATCGGTGTCTGCGGCCAAAAAGACCTGCGGGTGTTCGCTGCAGCGCGACCAGGCGTCGACGGGGTTGACGCCCTCCGCTGCCGCTTCGCCGGCCCCGCGCGCGGGCAGCAGACCGCTGTCGCGCAGCCATTGCGGCGGTCCAAGCCGGTCTGCCACGACGGGAACATCGCAGACCAGGCTGGCGCCACAGGCCAGGCGCACGCTGCCGTGGTCGATGGCCACCGCATGGTCGTGCAACACCGTGATGTCCAGCGCTTTGAGCGCCGCTTCGAGTGCTGCATCCACCGCGCCTTCTTGCCCAGCGTGTTCAGCGGGTGTTACCCTGCCAACCACCCAGGTCAGCGATGCCTGGGGCAGTCGGCGCTTGATGGCAAAGGCGATTTCGGCTCCCGCTTCCGCACCCCCGAGCACCGCGATCCGCAGGTTGCCGCGCGGGTTCAGGTCCAGCACCCGGGGCCACAAGGCCAGGAAATGCTCCATCGGGTGGGTGAACAGGCAATGGTCCAAGGCCCCGGTCACTTGCGCGTCCACGGGCTTGCGGTCATCCCAGCAGCGCGGGCTCAGAGACAGCCAATCGAAGCGCAAGGTACGTCCACCGGCCAGCGTGATCCGCTGCGATGGCAAATCCAGGCGCGCGACTTTGTCACGCTCCCAGTTGACGCCACAGGCCTGCGCCAGGTCTTGGAGTCCGATATGGCAGGCCGCGAGTTCTGTATCGCCGCTGAGGACATCGGCAAGCCGGTTGTCGGGCAGCATGCGCGCATCGGAGCTGACCAAAGTCACGCGGGCCTGGGTCAGCGGTTTGGCCCGCAGCTGCGCCAGGAACTCCAGGTGCGCCAGGCTGGCGCCAATCAACACGACTTCCTGGGGTCTGCCAGTGGTCGACAGGCTGTCTAAAGGCGCGGGGCGGGCTTGCATCTTTTGTTCAGTGAGCCTGACTTATTGCAGCAGCGCTTGGGCGAATTCATGGGCGCGGAAAGTCTCCAGCTCTTCGAGCTTTTCACCGACACCGATGAAATAAATGGGAATTGGCCGCTCCCGCGCGATAGCGGCGATCACCCCGCCTTTGGCCGTACCGTCCAGTTTGGTGACGATCAGGCCGGTCAAGCCCAATGCGTCGTCGAAGGCACGCACCTGGGCCAGCGCGTTCTGGCCGGTGTTGCCGTCAATCACCAGCAGCACTTCATGCGGGCAGGTGCCCAGACCGGCCGCGTCGCCGGCTTTTTGCACCACGCGCTTCATCTTGCGCAGCTCTTCCATCAGGTGCAGCTGGGTGGGCAGGCGCCCGGCGGTGTCGATCAGCACCACGTCTTTGCCGCGTGCCTTGCCCGCTGTGACGGCATCAAAACTCACCGCTGCCGGATCGCCCCCTTCCTGGGTCACGATGTCGACGGTGTTGCGGTCGGCCCAGACCGCGAGTTGCTCGCGCGCTGCCGCGCGAAAGGTATCCGCGGCCGCCAGCAGCACGCTAGCCCCGTTGCCCGCCAGATGCGCGGTCAGTTTGCCGATGGAGGTGGTTTTGCCCGCACCGTTG
>RFRO01000112.1 GCA_009924455.1 Betaproteobacteria bacterium | reverse complement strand
TCCGTCTGCAAGGCGCTTTGGACCATCAGGCCGCACAGGTGGGAGGCCGAGCCGATGCCGGCGTTACCCAAATTGATCTTGCCCTTGTTCTGGCCAATCCAAGTCACCAACTCTTTGTAAGTCTTGGCCGGCAGGGTAGGACGGGAGATCAAGGTCATTGGCACCTCGTTGATCATGCCCAGGTATTCAAAGTCGGTATCGACTTTGAAGGGCATATTGCGCAACTGGTTAGGCATGGATGCCATCGCAATATGGTTCAGCAATAGCATGTAGCCGTCAGGCGCTGCCTTGGCAACCTTGTTAGATCCAATGGAGCTACCCGCACCCACCGTGTTGTCGATCACGATGGTGGCGCCGCCCAAAGGCTTGCGCATCGCTTCGGCCAGATCACGCGCCACACGGTCCGTGGGGCCGCCTGCGGCAAACGGCACGACGATGGTGATGGTTTTAGAGGGATAAGACTGTGCGAAGGCTACGGACGCGACAAGCCCGAGTGCCAAAGCGGCGATACGTTTATTCATGCTGCATCTCCAATTTCTAAGGTGGCGACAGTGTAGCTTCTTCATTCAGCCAGGGCGGGCGGCTACACACCCCACACGATGGGCTCCTTGGCCTGCATGCAGCGCCTGACCATCGCCAGGAAGGGAACGAGCCGCTGGCGCAGGCTGATGGCCCCGCCTGAATTGCCGGACGGGGCACCGGCCTGGGTCGCCTCGGCGTGCATCCGGTCTTCGGCCGCGATGGCCTCCTCAATCGCCTGCACCGCACGGGGCATTTGCGCCACCGTGAGAATGCCCTGCGACTGTTGCTCAGGGAAATTTTTCTCCAGAATTTTCAGCAGCTGACGCCCATTGGCCTCGAGCATGATCAGGTCACCCGCCGCCTTGGACTTGAATTTGTAAATCATGCTCAAGCGTAACTGCGGGCGTCTTCGATGACTTTGCCGACACCGGCCGGGTCGATGATGGAGTCCGGCGCCCACGCCGTCGGATGCAGCGTATTCGCCGCTGGCGCACAGCTCAATGTCGCCGCGCAGCTTGGTCACGTCCCGCACCGCCTGGGCAATATGCGGCTTGAGCGCTTGCGCTGCCTCGGTGTCATGGACTTCCACTTTCAGGGTCATCACGTCGTTGGCCATTTCGCCCTGCACCACCAGGCGGGCCCGCAAGACTTCGGGGAAGCGCTTGGCGATGTCGTCCACCTGCTTGGGATGCACAAACATGCCCCGGATTTTGGTGGTCTGGTCGGCGCGCCCCATCCAGCCGCGTATGCGGGTGTTGGTGCGGCCCGTCGGACACATACCGGGCAAGACCGCAGATAAGTCACCGGTCCCAAAGCGAATCAAGGGGTAATCCGGATTCAGAGACGTGATCACCACCTCCCCCACCTCGCCCGCGGGTAACGGGTCGCCGGTTCCGGGGCGGACAATTTCCAGGATCACGTGCTCGTCTAGGACCAGACCCTCGCGCGCCGCTGTTTCGTAAGCAATCAGGCCGACGTCTGCCGTGGCGTAGCACTGGTAGGCGGCAATGCCCCGCGCAGCCAGCCAGTCGCGCAACGATGGCGGGCAAGCCTCGCCGGTGACCAAAGCCTTCTTGACACTGGGAAGGGTGATGCCCGATTCGGCAGCCTTCTCCACAATGATTTTCAGAAAACTAGGCGTCCCGATGTAGCCGGCAGGCTGCAGGTCCTGCAGTGCTGCCACTTGCTGTTCAGTTTGCCCCACGCCAGCAGCGAATACGCTGCATCCGACGGCGTGGGCGCCGGACTCCATCATCGACCCGGCCGGTGTGAAGTGGTAGCTGAAACTGTTGTGGATCAGCTCGCCGGCGCGAAAACCGGCAGCAAAAATCGCGCGGGCCATGCGCCAATAGTCTGCAGCCCGCCCCTCCGGCTCGTAAATCGGGCCGGGGCTGGCAAACAGGCGGGGCATTGCGGGGCCGTAGGCCAGGGTGCTGTAGCCCCCAAAGGCGTCGCCTCCGGCAGCTCGCACCGCCTTTTGACGCTCGAACAGCGCTTGTTTGCGGGTCACCGGGAGCTGCGCGAGGTCTGCCCGGGTGCGCACCGCAGCGCCTTCTATACCTTGCAGTGCCTGGGCCATGGCCGAAGACCGCGCTTGCGCATGCGCAATTTGCACAGGCAAAGCGGCCAGCAACGCCGCTTCACGTTGCGCGGGGTCGCGCGTCTCCAGTTCGTCGTAATACTGCTTCATGGCTGCAGCCTCAGGCCAGCCAGCGCTTGCGGCGCTTGTAGCTCTTGACGTCTTTGAAACTTTTGCGCTCACCACCACCCATGCCGAGGTAAAACTCTTTGACGTCTTCGTTGCTGCGCAAATCCACCGCAGCACCGTCCATCACGACCCGACCCGACTCCATGATGTAGCCGTAATCGGCGTAACGCAGCGCGATATTCGTGTTTTGCTCCGCAATCAAAAAAGTGACAGCCTCTTTGGTGTTCAGATCCTTGACGATCTCAAAAACCTCTTCCACGATCTGGGGTGCCAGACCCATCGATGGCTCGTCGAGCAAGACCATGGTGGGGCTGGCCATCAAGGCGCGGCCAATAGCGCACATCTGCTGCTCGCCACCCGATGTGTAAGCGGCTTGCGAGCTGCGGCGCGTTTTGAGGCGCGGGAAATAGGTGTAAACCTTCTCGAGCGTGGCGCTGACTTCGCCCTTGTCCTTGCGCGTGTAGCTGCCCGTCAGCAGATTTTCTTCGATGGTCAGGTGGGCAAAACAATGGCGACCTTCCATGACCTGCACCACACCGCGCTGCACCAGATCGGCAGGAGACAGGTTTTCAATCCGTTCGCCGCGCAATTCGATACTGCCCTTGGTCACCGCGCCCCGCTCGCCTTTGAGCAGGTTGGACACGGCGCGCAGCGTCGTGGTTTTACCGGCCCCGTTACCACCCAGAAGCGCCACGATACCGCCTTGCGGCACCTGCAGCGAAACGCCCTTGAGCACCAGGATGACGTGGTTGTAGATGACTTCGATGCCGTTGACGTTCAGAACAATGGGTGGTGCGGTCATACAAATCCTTGGCTGTGACTGCCATCGCGGCAGCGCCTATCGCGTTGGACAAGCGCTGCGCTGCGATCTGCGATCAGGACTGGCAATCCGCAGGGGTGCGGCGGGTCAGTTTTTTGTCGCTGGCGTATTTGTCAGCGTACTGGCGCACCATGGGCTTGATGATGGATTCATCCGCATCAATCCAGTCGGTCACCACGTTCCACTTCTTGCCGTCCCAGGTGTGGATGCGGGCGCTGCGCGACCCCTCGTGGTCAAAACAGGATGTGCTCAGGGGCTTCATGATGGTGTCCAGCTTGAGTGCGCTCAGGCGCTTCTGGTCCAGGCTCAGGTTTTCCAAGCCCCAGCGGATTTGTTCGCCGTCCATGACCTTGCCCTTGCCGAAACGCTGCTGCGCAGCACGCACGCCTTCGACCGCCAGCGCGGCGCTGACCAAGCCCCGGTTGTATAAAGAGGTGTTGAGCTCTTCGATCGGGCCGGTGCCTTGGTTCTTGTCGTGTACAAATTTCTTCACGTCGTCCAAGATCTTGCCGCCGTCGCCGGTGGCAACGAGGCCGCTGTAGCCCTTGGCCGCATCGCCCAGATCTTTGACGTCCGGCTCACCCGCCGACCACCACACGCCAAACATTTTTTCGCGCGGGTAACCGGTTGCGACCGCTTCTTTGAGTGCTGCGGAATTCATCACGCCCCAACCCCAGATCAGGACGTAATCGGGCTTGTTCTGGCGCACTTGCAGCCAGGTGGCCTTTTGCTCAATACCGGGCGCAGTCACCGGCAACAAGGCCAACTCGAAACCTTGCAGCGTGGCGCGCTTTTGAAGCAGCGGAATCGGCTCTTTGCCGTACGGGCTGTCGTGGTAGATCAGGGTGATTTTTTTACCCGTCAGATTGCCGCCCTCCTTCTTGGTGATGTGCTGCATCAAAATGTCCGCGCCCGACCAATAGGTTCCCATCAGCGGGAAATTCCACTTGAACACGCCGCCGTCGCTGGACTCGGAGCGACCTAGGCCGGCGGTGATCAGCGAGTTCTTATCGGCCGGCACTTTTTCAGTCAGCGCAAAGGTGATACCGGTGGACAGTGGCTGGAAGATCGCGCCATTGGCTTTGCCCTTGAGGCGCTCGTAGCACTCGACACCGCGGTCCGTGGCGTACGCGGTGTCGCATTCTTCGGTGGCGATCTTCACGCCATTAATGCCGCCATCGCGCGCATTGATGAGCTTGAAGTAATCGGAATACCCGTTGGCCCACGGGATGCCATTCGGGGCGTAAGCGCCGGAGCGGTACACCGTCGCCGGGAAGAACTGCTCTTTGGCCTGCGCCCAGGCGGTACTGGCAAAACCGGCGCCCAAAACCGCGCCCGCCACAGCGCTGGACAGCGCCCATTTCGTCAATTTCATACTCGTCTCCTTCGTTTAAAAAACATACCCAACGCCAAACCGCCACGCTCAATGCGGAAACGGCCAGATCCGCATCTTTTGCTTACCCACACTCCACAAGCGCGCCAGCCCATGTGGCTCCACAATCAGGAACCAAACAATCAGCGCGCCAAAAACAATGAATTCCGCATGGGTCAGCGCCGCCGTGCTGATGCCGATGCCCAGCAGAGCGCCCAACAACGGAAGCAACATATTGATCGCTATGGGCAGCATGACGATGAACGCGGCACCAAAAAAGCTCCCCGAAATGGCGCCCATGCCGCCCAAAATCACCATGAAGAGCAATTGGAAGGAGCGGTCCACCGAGAAGGCCGCAGGCTCCCACGACCCCAGGTACACAAAGCCCCACAAACCACCGGCCACACCGATGATGAACGAGCTGACCGCGAACGCACTGAGCTTGGCGTAGACCGGGCGGATGCCGATCACGGCCGCCGCCACGTCCATGTCCCGGATGGCCATCCATTCGCGCCCGATGGCGCTGCGCACCAGGTTTGTGGCGAGCAGCGCAAACACCACCAGGAAACTCAGGCAGAACCAGTATTTGGCAACCGGCGAGGTAATCGGCAGACCAAAGGCCATCAGGTCCGACACCGAGACACTGCCCGAGGCGCTGTCATTAGTAAACCACTTGACCCGCAAAAACGCCCAGTCGCAGAAAAACTGCGCAGCCAATGTCGCCACCGCCAGGTACAAGCCCTTCACGCGCAAACTCGGGATGCCGAAAAACATACCCACCAGCGTCGCAAATACACCGCCCAGCAAAATCGCTACCACCAAGGGCATGCCATCGATACGAACCATGCAGTTGTACGCCGCATAGGCCCCCACCGCCATGAAGGCGCCGGAGCCCAACGAAATCTGACCGCAGTAGCCGACCAATATGTTCACACCCAAAGCCGCCAGCGACAAAATCAGGAAAGGAACCAGAATGGCGCGAAACAGGTACTCGTTGGCGAGCAGGGGCACACCCACGAAGGCAAAGGCCAGCAACAGCCAAATACCAACGCGGTCCTGCGTGATGGGAAAGATCTGCTGATCTTCCCGGTAGCTGGACTTGAACTGGCCGTTCTCACGGTACAACATGCTTAGACCCTGTCGATGATTTTTTCGCCAAACAAACCTTGCGGGCGAAACAAGAGGAACACCAGCGCCAGCACATAGGCAAACCAGATTTCAATGCCACCGCCCACGTAGGGGCCGAGAAACACTTCCGATAACTTTTCGCCCACGCCGATGATCAGCCCGCCGATGATGGCGCCCGGCACAGACGTCAGCCCACCCAAAATCACCACAGGCAAAGCGCGCATGGCCACGGTTGACAGCGTGAACTGCACGCCCAGCTTGGAGCCCCAAATAATGCCGGCCACCAGCGCCACCACACCGGCCACGCACCAGACGATGACCCAAATGCGATCCAAGGGAATACCAATCGACTGCGCCGCCTGGTGGTCATCGGCCACCGCGCGCAAGGCCCGCCCGGTCGGGGTCTTCTGGAAAAACAGGGTCAGCATCGCCACCAATACCGCGGCAATGACGGCGGCGATCACGTCCTCTTTGCTGATCATGACGCCGCCCGGGAACACCGACTCCAACAGCAGAATCGGGTCTTTGGGCATGCCGATATCGATCTTGTAAATGTCGTTACCAAAAATGCTCTGACCCACGCCGTCCAGAAAGTAGGCCACGCCCAGCGTTGCCATCAAGAGAGTGGTGCCTTCCTGGTTCACGAGTTTGGACAAAACCAAGCGCTCGATCACCCAGGCCACGCCAAACATCACCAGCGCCGCAGCGGCAAACGCCAACAACGCGGTCACGACAAAACTGTTTAAACCGGTCAACAGTGGAATCCACTCTGCAAAGCGGGCCATCGCCAGTGCGGCGAATAAGACCATCGCACCCTGGGCGAAATTGAAGACCCCCGAGGCCTTGTAAATCAATACAAAGCCCAGCGCCACCAGGGAATACAGCATGCCGGCCATCAGGCCGCCAAACAGGGTTTCCAGAAAAAATCCCATGGTGCAGTCTTTCTCAGTGCGAGGTGCCGAGGTAGGCGCGAATGACCTCCTCGTTCTGGCGGACTTCATCGGGCGCGCCATCGCCAATTTTTTTGCCGTAGTCCAGCACCACAACCCGGTCGCTGATGTCCATGACCACACTCATATCGTGCTCAATCAAGACCACCGTGGTGCCGAACTCGTCGTTCACGTCCAGCACAAAGCGGCACATGTCCTGCTTTTCTTCCACGTTCATGCCGGCCATGGGCTCGTCGAGCAGCAGCATCTGCGGCTCCAAGGCCAGCGCGCGCCCCAAATCGACCCGCTTTTGCAGGCCGTAGGGCAGCTGCCCCACCGGGGTTTTGCGGTAGGCCTGGATTTCCAAAAAGTCAATGATCTGCTCTACCCGGGCACGGTGCATTTCCTCTTCGCGCTCGGCCGGTCCGATGCGCAGCGCTTGCAGAAACAAATTGCTCTTCATGCGCAAATTGCGCCCGGTCATGATGTTGTCGAGCACGCTCATGCCCTTGAACAAGGCCAGGTTCTGGAAGGTGCGGGCAATGCCCATGGTGGCCACCTCATGGCTGTCCATGTGGTCAAAGGTACGGCCACGAAAACTGATGCTGCCCTGCTGCGGCGTGTAGACGCCGTTGATGCAGTTGAGCATGGAGCTTTTGCCCGCGCCATTGGGGCCGATGATGGCGCGGATCTCGTGCTCTTTGACGTTGAAAGAGATGTCGCTCAAGGCCTTGACCCCGCCGAAACTCAGCGAGATGTTTTTCACGTCGAGAATGACGTCGCCAATTTTTTTGCTCATGCTGCC
>RFRO01000111.1 GCA_009924455.1 Betaproteobacteria bacterium | reverse complement strand
AACCGGCCTAGGCCGGTTTTTTTGTGTCCAGTTAAGCTCAAGCAGCGAACTGGAACTCGCCCGGAGCGCGTATCGGGTCCACCGTGACATGGATGCTGTCCTTCGGCATGAACTTGCCCTCCAGCAGCAACTTGGATAAGGGGTTTTCAATGCGCTGCTGAATCGCCCGCTTCAAAGGCCGCGCGCCGTAGACCGGGTCAAAGCCGACCTTGGCAAGTTCAGCGACCGCAGCGTCCGATACATCGAGCGCCAGATCCATGTGTGCCAGGCGCTCTACCAAGCCCGCCAGCTGGATCTTGGCAATACTGGCGATGTGCGCAGCGCCCAACGCATGGAAGACCACGGTCTCATCAATGCGGTTGAGGAACTCCGGACGGAAGTGGGTTTTGAGCTCATCGAGCACCGCATCTTTGATGTCGTCGCTGCTCTGCCCCACCATGCTCTGGATGATGGGTGAGCCAATATTGCTGGTCATCACGATCACCGTGTTTTTGAAATCCACGGTGCGGCCCTGGCCATCGGTCAGGCGGCCGTCATCCAGCACTTGCAAGAGCACATTGAAGACGTCGGGGTGCGCCTTTTCAATCTCGTCGAGCAGCAGCACGCTGTAGGGCTTGCGGCGCACCGCTTCGGTCAAATGACCGCCTTCTTCGTAGCCCACATAGCCGGGGGGCGCACCAATCAAACGGGCCACAGAATGCTTTTCCATGAACTCGCTCATGTCCACCCGGATCAGGTGGTCTTCGCTGTCAAACATGAAGCCGGCCAGGGCCTTGCACAGCTCGGTTTTTCCGACGCCTGTCGGGCCTAAAAACAAGAAGGAACCGGTGGGACGGTTCGGATCTGACAGACCAGAACGTGCCCGCCGGATGGCGTTGGAAATCGCGGCAATGGCTTCATCCTGACCGACCACGCGTTCATGCAACTTGGCCTCCATCACCAGCAACTTATCGCGCTCACCTTGCATCAGCTTGGCCACCGGAATGCCGGTAGCGCGCGCTACCACTTCGGCAATTTCCTCGGCTCCCACCTGCGTTCTCAGCAGCTGCGGAGCGGCGGTTTGGCCGCTTTTCGCGCCCTGGGTCTTGCCAGTTTCCAGGTCCTGCGCCTCCTTCAGGTGCTTCTCCAGCACAGGCAACTTGCCGTATTGCAATTCGGCCACTTTGGCCAAATCGCCCTTGCGGGTGAGCGTCTCGATTTGCTGGCGCAGGCTGTCCATCTCCTGGCGGATTTGGGCACTGCCTTGGGCGGCTGCCTTTTCGGCTTTCCAAATTTCATCCAGATCGGCAATCTCTTTTTGCAGACTGGTGATCTCTTCCTGGATCAGTTCAAAGCGCTTTTGCGAGGCTTCATCCTTCTCGCGTTTAACCGCTTCACGTTCGATTTGTAACTGAATCAAACGACGGTCCAGTTTGTCCATGACCTCGGGCTTGGAGTCCAGCTCAATTTTGATTTTGGCCGCTGCCTCGTCTATTAAGTCAATCGCCTTGTCCGGCAAAAAGCGGTCGGTGATGTAACGGTGGCTGAGCTCGGCTGCGGCAACGATCGCAGGGTCGGTGATGTTCACACCATGGTGGACCTGGTAGCGTTCCTTGAGTCCGCGCAGAATGGCCACGGTGGCCTCCACCGTGGGTTCTCCCACCAGAATTTTCTGGAAACGACGCTCCAGGGCCGCGTCTTTTTCAATGTACTTGCGGTACTCGTCCAGTGTGGTAGCGCCCACGCAATGCAACTCGCCACGGGCCAGCGCGGGCTTGAGCATATTGCCTGCATCCATCGCACCCTCGGCCTTGCCCGCGCCGACCATGGTGTGCAACTCGTCAATGAACACAATGGTTTGGCCTTCGTCTTTGGCCAGGTCTTTGAGCACGTTTTTCAAGCGTTCTTCAAACTCGCCACGGAACTTGGCGCCCGCCAACAGAGAGGCCATGTCCAGCGACAGAACCCGCTTACCTTTGAGCGAATCCGGCACCTCGCCCGCCACGATGCGCTGCGCCAAACCTTCGACGATAGCGGTCTTGCCCACGCCCGGCTCGCCAATCAAGACCGGGTTGTTTTTGGTGCGCCGCTGCAGCACCTGGATCGCGCGGCGGATTTCGTCATCGCGCCCGATCACCGGGTCAAGCTTGCCGGCACGGGCCCGCTCGGTCAGGTCGACGCAATATTTCTTCAGCGATTCGCGCTGCTCTTCAGCGTCCGCACTATCCACATTTTGGCCACCACGCACCGCGGCGATGGCAGACTCCAAACTCTTGCGCGTTAGCCCTTGGGCACGTGCGGCAGTGCCCAAATCGGATTTGCTGTCGGCCAAAGCCAGCAAAAACAACTCGCCCGCAACGAACTGGTCGCCGCGCTTGATCGCCTCTTTTTCCGCCGCCTGCAACAGCGAGACCAAATCGCGTCCGACCTGCACCTGGTCTTGTCCGTGGACCTCGGGCAACTTTTTCAACGCGGTCTCTGCCACGCCCAAAAGCCCTGTATGGTTCACGCCGGCCCGCTGCAACAAAGCTTTGGGGCCGTCGTCCTGGTGGAGCATGGCAGCCACCACGTGGGCGGGCTCTATGAAGGCGTGGTCTTTGCCCAGCGCCAGGGATTGGGCCTCTGAGAGGGCTTCCTGGAATTTGGTGGTCAGCTTGTCAATTCGCATGCGGTTCTCCGGTTGAACAGCACGTGGGGTACCAACCGGACATTTTCAAGCCCACCGGCGAAATTGTGTCCTCAGGTGGCGTTGTCGGCCCGGATGCCCCACCGCGCCAGGGCCGCGTCGTCCGACACGCGGGCGTCCACCCAATGTGCGCCGTGCGCGGTTTGCTCTTTCTTCCAGAACGGCGCCTGGGTCTTCAGGTAATCCATGATGAACTCACAGGCTTGGAAGCTCTCGCCCCGGTGCGCCGAGGTCACGGCCACCAGGACGATTTGCTCCAAAGGCTGCATCAACCCGATGCGATGGATGACGCGCGCATCCAGGATGTCGAACCGGGCGTGTGCGGCGTCGATCATGGCCTCAATAGCGCGCTCGGTCATACCCGGGTAATGCTCCAATTCGAGAGACTGGATGTCGCCTGGACCACCCGCATTGCGGTCACGCACCGTACCCACAAAAGTGCAGACCGCACCCACCCGTGGGTCCCCGGCGCGCAGGGCTCCCACCTCCGCGCCCAGGTCAAAGTCCTGGGTTTGGATGCGCACGCGGGGTGTTTGCGCCACCGGTTTCAGCCCCCGGTTACCGGCGGGAAAAATGCGACTTCGGCACCTTCGGCCAAGACAGTTGCCTCATCGGCCATCACCTGGTTGAGCGCCACGCGCACGGCGCGTCCGGGGGCCAGGACATCGGCAAAGGCACCGCCGCGGGCCACCAACTCCGCGCGCAGTTGCGCCAGCGTGGCAGCGCTTGTCTCCCATTCTTCGCCACCACGACCAATGGCCTCGCGGATGGACGCGAAATACTTGATCTGTACCTTCATGCGAGCAACTCCGCAAAGCTGATGTAAGAAACCGCATCGCCCCGCGCAATCGCTTGGCCCGGCGGCACATTCACCAGTCCATCACCCCAGACCAACGAGGTCAAAACGCCCGAGCTCTGGTTGGGAAACAGATCCAATCCACCCTGCGCGTTTCGCCGCACGCGCAAAAATTCCTGCCGCTTGTCCGGCCGAACCCAGTCGAAATCCGCTCGCGTTGGAACCCCATGCAACCCCGTATCGGCCGCACCCTGCAATTTGAGCAACATGGGGCGCACCAACAACAAAAAGGTGACAAAACTAGAGACCGGGTTACCCGGCAGACCGACAAAATGCGCCTGCCCGATGCGTCCATGCGCAAAAGGCTTCCCAGGCTTGATCGCGATTTGCCACAAGTCCAGGCTGCCCAGTTGCTGCACTGCGGGTTTGATATGGTCTTCCTCGCCCACTGACACGCCGCCGCTGGTCACGATGACATCGTGGCTGCGCGCCGCTGTGGCCAGCGCGTCGACGGTCGCAGCGCGCTGGTCGGGCACGATGCCCAGGTCCGTCACCTCACAACCCAGGCGCCGCAACAATGCCGTCAGAAAAAACCGGTTGGAGTTGTAAATCGCGCCAGGCGGCATGTCTTCGGGAGCACAAGCACCGGGCATCACCAATTCATCACCCGTAGAGAACAGCGCCACCCGGGGACGCCGCACGACCTGCAGGTAATCCATGCCTACGCCGGCCGCCTGCCCCATTTCAGCAGGCCCCAAGCGGATCCCACGCGCCAAAACCACCGCACCAGGCGCCACGTCTTCGCCCGCACGGCGAATCCATTGACCGGCTTGTGGGACAGCGTTCACCCGCACCTGCGGAACTGCGCCGTCGCCGGCCGCCATCAGCGTGCAATCCTCTTGCATCAGCACCGCGTCAGCGCCAGGCGGCAGCGGTGCGCCGGTAAAGATGCGCGCCAACGACCCTGCAGCCAAAGGCAGCGCAGCCATTCCTGCGGCGATGCGTTGGCTTTGAGGGAGCAGAGTGCCAGCCTGCGGAACATCTGCGCAGCGTACGGCGTAACCGTCCATCGAACTGTTGTCTTGCGGCGGTACATGCAACGCGGAAACCACATCCTGCGCCAGCACCCGACCATCCGCATCCAAGGTGGCCACGCGCTCGAACGCCACAAGGGGCTCAACCACAGCCAGCAGTTGCTCCAATGCCTCAGCCAGTGGTTTGAGTGGTGCCCGCGCGGTCATGGCTTGTGAGCGGTATCAGGCGTCGCAGGTGCGGGCGATCAGCGCTTTGACGGCGGCCAGGTCCGCGTCCATATTCAGCACGCGTTTAGGCAGGGCCTCAATCCCCTCAAAGCGTGCGGGGCGCTCGGGCTCGCGGCCCAGCGCTTCCACAATGGTGGCCGCAAATTTAATCGGGAGTGCCGTCTCCAGCACCAGCATCGGAACGCCAGCCACACGCTGTTCCTGAGCCACTTTGAGGCCGTCTGCCGTGTGCGTGTCGATAACCACCCCATAGCGCTCAGCGCAATCACGAATAGTTGCCAGCCGCTGCGCGTGGGTACTCTTTCCGCTGGAAAAACCATAGCGGGTGGCGGCCAGGGCAAAGGCCGGATCGCCACCCAAATCAAAGCGTCCGGCGCTGGCAATCGCATCGCCAAACAAGGCCCGGGTGCGGCCGCCGTCACGTCCGAGCAAATCAAAAACAAAGCGTTCGAAGTTACTGGCCTTGGAAATATCCATGGACGGGCTGGATGTTTCATGCGTATCAGCGGTGCCCCGCACGCGGTACACGCCGGTGCGGAAAAACTCATCCAATACATCGTTTTCGTTCGTTGCGACCACCAGCTTGTCAATCGGCAAGCCCATCATGCGGGCCACATGGCCGGCGCATACATTGCCGAAGTTGCCGCTGGGGACGCAAAAACTGACGCGCTGGTTGTTGTCGGTGGTAGCCTGCAAGTAGCCAGCGAAGTAGTAAACCACCTGCGCCATGAGCCGGGCCCAATTGATCGAATTCACGGTGCCGATGCGGTAGCGCCGCTTGAAGTCCAGATCGCCGGAGACGCCTTTGACCAAGTCCTGGCAATCGTCAAAGACGCCTTTGACTGCGATGTTGATGATGTTGTCGTCCATCAGGCTGAACATCTGCGCCTGTTGAAACGGGCTCATGCGGCCTTGCGGGCTGGTCATGAAAACACGTACGCCTTTTTTGCCGCGCATGGCGTACTCCGCAGCGCTACCGGTGTCGCCGCTGGTGGCGCCAAAAATATTCAGCTCCTCGCCCTGGCGCGCCAGGTGGTATTCGAACAAATTGCCCAGCAATTGCATGGCCATGTCTTTGAAGGCCAGCGTCGGTCCGTTGGACAAGCCCAGCAAATACAGGCCGTCTTCCAGGCGGGTCAATGGCGCGATCTGCGGCGTGCCGAACACCGCCGGTGTGTAGGTTTTGCGGCACAGGGCACGCAAATCATCTGCCGGGATGTCATCGACGTACAAGGACAGGATTTCGTACGCCAAATCGGCGTAATCCAAGCCGCGCCAGCGGCTCAGCGTAATGCCGTCAATCTGCGGGTAGCTTTGCGGCAGGTACAAGCCGCCATCAGGGGCCAGGCCCTCTAACAGAATGTCGCAAAAACGCCGTCCGGCGGGAGCGCTTTGGCCGGAAGTGGCCGTAGCGCGGGTCGAGAAATACAACATAAGGAAATCAGGCCAGCTCTTCTTTGCGGATGCGCACGATTTTTTGCAGCACGGTCGGCAAGGTTTGCATGCGCGCCAGAGCCGCGTCCATGCGCGACTCCACGCATTCGTGGGTGAGAATAATCAGGTCGGTTTGGGCGGCGTTATCGCTATCGATCTCGTCGGCCTCGCGTTGAATTACCGCGTCAATGCTGATGTCGCACTCGGCCAAAATGCCGGCCACTTTAGCCAGCACGCCGGCCTGGTCAGCCACCCGCAAACGCAGGTAGTAGCTGGTAACCACCGCGCTCATGGGCAAAACGGGCTCGGAGCTCATGGCATCGGGCTGAAAAGCCAAATGGGGTACGCGCTGCGCGGCGTCTGCCGTATGCAAACGCGCCACATCCACCAGATCGGCAATCACGGCCGAGGCGGTTTGCTCGGAGCCGGCGCCCGCACCGTAGTACATGGTGATACCGGCCGCGTCGCTCTTGACCATGATGCCGTTCATGGAGCCCTCCACATTGGCCAACAAACGCTTAGATGGAATCAGCGTCGGGTGAACGCGCAGCTCAATGCCCTGCGCGGTGCGCTTGGCGATACCGAGCAGCTTGATGCGGTAGCCCATCTGAAAGGCATACGTGATATCGGCTGCGGCGAGTTGCGTGATGCCTTCCACGTGGTCAGGTTTGAACTGGATCGGAATTCCGAACGCCACAGAGGCCAGGATGGTGGCTTTGTGGGCGGCATCAAAACCCTCGATATCAAAACTGGGGTCGGCTTCGGCGTAACCCAGCGCCTGGGCCTGCGCCAGCACCGTGTCGAAGCCCAGACCTTTGTCGCGCATCTCGCTCAAAATGAAATTCGTGGTGCCGTTGATGATGCCGGCCACCCACTCAATGCGGTTACCCGAAAGTCCTTCGCGCAAGGCCTTGATAATGGGAATGCTCACCGCCACCGCACCTTCAAACGCCACCATGACGCCGTGCTTCTGCGCGGCTGCGAAGACCTCATTGCCATGCTCGGCAAGCAAGGCTTTGTTGGCCGTCACGACGTGCTTGCCGTTGGCGATCGCGCGCATCACCAAGTCTTTGGCTATCGTGGTGCCGCCTATCACCTCGACCACGATTTCCACATCCGGGTGGTTCACCACCTCCATGGGATCGTCGGTCAGACGGGTATCCGGCCCGACCATGCTGCGTGCACGGACCAGGTCGCGTGCAGCGACGATGCCTATTTCTATACCGCGTCCGGCACGGCGTTTGATTTCTTCCTGGTTG
>RFRO01000012.1 GCA_009924455.1 Betaproteobacteria bacterium | reverse complement strand
TGCGGACGACTTCCGCGCCCTTCTCGTAGATGGTGACGGCCCGCACTTTGCCCGCCACGATGGCCAGGCGGTGACGTGCGATGACTTCGCGCAGGCGATTGCCGACGCCAACCCCGATTCGCCGCTGGCCCAGCATCTGGATGCTTTCAAGCGCTGGTATTCGCAGGCCGGAACACCCCGTCTGAGTTGCGGTGGCACTTACAACGCCGAGAAGCAAACCTACACCATCACCCTGATGCAACACGGTGGCCGCACGAGCGGGCAAGAGGCGCGCGAGCCCTTCGTGATACCGGTACGCATCGGCCTCATCGGCATGAAGAGCGGTAAGCCTTTGATGTTGTACACCGATGAGCAGGGACCGGGTGCCGAAGATCAGCTTTTTGTGGTGTCGGGCGGCAGCAGTGCCATCACCCTGACCCGCGTGGAAGAGGAGCCGGTTCCATCGGTTTTGCGTGGGTTCTCGGCACCGGTGATTCTGGAATTTGAGTACAGCGACGAGCAGTTGCGGATCTTGCTGGCCCATGACCCCGACCCCTTCAACCGCTGGGAGGCCGGCCAGCGCCTGGCACTGCGCCGCGCCATCCGCAGCGTGCAAAGCCCGGTGGATAGCCCGATGCGGCAGGCGCCGCTGGACGGGGCCTATCTGGAGGCCATGCGAGCCGTTTTGCGCAATCCCGAGCTGGACGCGGCATTCAAGGAGTTGGTACTGACGCTGCCATCAGAAGGCTATATCGCCGAGCAGCTTGATCAGGTGGATCCCCAGGCTATCCATCTGGTTCGTGAAGCCATGCGCTTGCAGTTGGCGCATACCCTGCACGCGGATTGGGAGTGGGTCTATGAGACCCATCGCCACAACGGCGCCTACCGCCCGGATCCGCTGTCCAGCGGACGCCGCGCGTTAGCCGGGATGGCCTTACACCACCTGTGTCTGGCGGCTGTGCAATCGGGCGACACGCTGTGGCCCGGCAAAACCCTGCAGGCCTTCAAAGATGCCTCCAACATGACCGACCGCTTCAATGCCTTGCATGCGCTGGTGAATTGCGGACACCCGTTGGCCCGCCAGGCGCTGGACCGCTTCCACGCCTTGTTCAAAAACGAGCCGCTGGTGTTGGACAAATGGTTTGCGCTGCAGGCGGCCAAGTGCGATGTGCAGGGCGATGTGTTGCCGGCGGTGCGCCAATTACTGACCCACCCGGACTTCAGCCTGCTCAACCCGAACCGCGCGCGCAGCCTGATCTTCAGCTACTGCAGCGCCAACCCCGGCGCGTTCCACCGCACCGATGCGGCCGGCTATGTGTTTTGGAGTGAACGCGTGCTGGACCTTGACGCCACGAATCCCCAGGTCGCCGCACGTTTGGCGCGTGCGCTCGACCGCTGGAGCACCCTGGCCGAGCCTTACCGCAGCGCCGCGCGTGAGGCTTTGGCGCGGGTCGCAGCCAAAGCGGATTTGAGCAATGACGTGCGCGAGGTTGTCTCGCGCGCCTTGGCCATCTGAGGAACTGTTTATGTCCGTTTCCCTGACGCGGTACCTGGTCGAACAGCAACGGTCCAAGGGCCATATCCCGTCGGAGTTGCGCTTGCTGCTGGAGGTGGTGGCGCGGGCCTGTAAAGGCATCAGCCATGCCGTCAATAAAGGTGCGCTCGGCGGCGTGCTGGGCAGCGCGGGCAGTGCCAACGTGCAGGGCGAGGTGCAGAAAAAACTCGACATCATTGCTAATGACGTGCTGATCGAGGCCAACGAGTGGGGTGGTCATTTGGCAGCCATGGCCTCCGAAGAAATGGACACCATCCACGCGGTTCCCAACCGCTACCCCCAGGGAGAATACCTGTTGTTGTTCGATCCCCTGGACGGCTCCAGCAACATCGATGTGAATGTCAGCATCGGCACCATATTCAGCGTGCTCAAAAAAGCCGACGCCAGCACCACCGTGCGGGAGTCCGATTTTTTGCAAGCCGGAACCCGCCAGGTCGCGGCCGGCTACTGCGTGTATGGGCCGCAAACCACGCTGGTGTTGACCGTGGGTGACGGTGTAGCCATGTTCACGCTGGACCGTGAGCAGGGCTCTTTTGTCCTGACGCAAGAGGATGTGAAAATTCCCGAAGACACCCAGGAATTTGCCATCAATATGAGCAACATGCGGCACTGGGCAGCGCCAGTGCAGCGGTATGTGGACGAATGCCTGCAGGGCAAAGACGGGCCACGCGGCAAAGACTTCAATATGCGCTGGGTGGCCTCGATGGTGGCCGACGTGCACCGCATACTGACCCGTGGCGGGATTTTTCTCTACCCTTGGGACCAACGCGAGCCCGGCAAGGCGCCGGTGTAGCTCAGTCGGTAGAGCAGCTCATTCGTAATGAGAAGGTCGGGTGTTCGATTCATCTCTCCGGCACCAATGGAATCAACAACATGGCCTCGCTTCGCAAGAGCGGGGCTTTTTTGTTGGGGATGAGGGCTTGATGTCGCTGTAGCAGCTTCAGTGAAACGTTGGAACGGATTGGATAACTTGTATGAAAATGGTTTGTTTTAACTGGGCCGTTGCTGATTATTTCGGGTGGGGCGTTTATGGCTACAACCTGCTTATTTACGGCCGTACCCACCCGACGCTGGAAGTCAGTTCTTTGACCGAGCCGTCTTTTCTCTACCCGCTCAGCCCCATCGCCAGCAGCCTGCTGAGCCAATACAAGCCAAAGCCTAACGCGCGATTGGAGCTCGAGGAAGACGACGTTTTTCTCAACTACCTGGGAGTGAGTAACCGGCCACTGGAGAAGGCCAAATTCCGGGATATCGGGGTGATATTCAGCGAAGCGAACCCGATGGCGGATCAGGAAATAAGAAACCTGAAGGAGTATGAATTCATTGTGGCGGGATCAAGCTGGAATGCATCTGTACTGGAAGAGGCAGGTATACAGACCCATACCGTCATACAAGGAGTGGATACCGATTTGTTCCGGCCGTTACCCAAGCGGTATTTCAAAAACCGGTTTGTGGTTTTCAGTGGAGGCAAATTGGAGTACCGTAAAGGGCAAGACCTGGTTTTAAAGGCATTTGCGCGATTTGCCGCCAAACACCCGGACGCTCTCTTGGTTACGGCTTGGCGCTCGCAGTGGGAGGAAAGTATCGCGCCCAGTGTCAACTATTCCAATGTGTGTGAACCCCTGCATGCGTCACCGGATATGGGCAGTTCAATTTACGACTGGATACTGCGAAACGGGGTGAAACCCAATCAGGTGCTGTGCCTGGATACCGCGCCGAACCGGCTGATGCCGGATGTTTTCCGTGAGGTCGATCTTGCGGTATTCCCTAACCGCTGCGAGGCTGGGACCAACCTGGTTGCCATGGAGGCGCTGGCTTTCGGCTTGCCGTGTCTGATTTCCCAAAATACCGGGCACTTGGACATTATTCAAAAAAATAATGCGATTCCCTTGACTCTACAGAAACCGATCGAGGGCTTGGGGGCCACCGGATGGGGGGAATCTTCGGTCGACGAAATCGTTGATCGCATGGAGGACGCCTACCAGGGGCGATTAGGACTCGACCCGGATGTGGTGCGTGGTTCGATGCTCAACTATTCTTGGGAGCGGTCGATCAACCAATTACTGGGACTGTTTGTTTAGCGCTGGCAGCAGTCCATCGGTTTTGCGTGCAATTGGTGCGGCTGGCGGGGATCGAACCCACGACCCTTGGCTTCGGAGGCCAATACTCTATCCACTGAGCTACAGCCGCGATCGGATGGGTGCGGAAGAGATTGTAGGGGGTTTCCCGCAGGGCGCTCGGTATAATTCAGTGTTTTAACCTGAGTTAGAACCCTTCGAGGACACCATGAGCGCCACCCCATTTCACGAGAACCATGACGAGGACCACACGGGCCCGGTCAAAACCCCCAAGCAGCTGCTGGCGGCCGTGTTTTTCTCTTTTGTGGTGCCGGTTTTCATCATCATTGGCTTGGTCAATTTCGTCAATTCTTCCAACAAACCGCTGGCCGGTGCCGAGCAATCTGAGCGTGCCACGCTGGAGCGTATCCAGAAGGTCGGAAAGGTCGAAATTCTGGACGCCAACCGGGTCATGAAGACCGGTGAGGAAGTGTTCAAAGCCCAATGCACCACTTGTCACTCGGCGGGCGTGGCGGGCGCGCCGAAGTTTGGTGATGCGGCGGCGTGGGGCCCTCGTATCAAAACCGGCTACGAATCGCTGCTGAATTCGGCGCTCAAAGGCAAGAATGCCATGGGCGCGCAGGGGGGTGGTAATTTTGATGACTACGAAATTGCCCGCGCCGTTGTTTACATGGCCAACGCCGGCGGCGCGAAGTTCGCAGAGCCTGCCAAACCGGCAGCACCGGCGCAATAAGCCAAAGCTTCCACCCTGAAAAAGCCCGCTTCAAGCGGGCTTTTTTTCGCCCGCGTGCTGGCCGATCAAAGCTTGCGGATGGGTGACATAGTGGAAGCGGCGGGGAAGGTCAGCGCGCTGGCACTGCTCCAGCACCCAGTTGCCCGTTTCAATGGACTGTGCGGCGAGGGCTACATCTTGTGTGTGGATCAGGCCAAAGCCCAGATCCGTGTGCAAATAGGCGTAGCCCATCTCATCGACATACGCCGCCTCAAAGTTCGCCGTTTGCTCGCTGTGCGAGCGGATGCTGCCATCGGGGCTGATACGCCAGATCCAGGGTGTGGCCTCCAATTCCACGAACACGCGTTGCGGTCCGTTCTGGAAGTACCAGCAGCCCTCAGCGGTGGCCGCGTAATTGCGCCCGATGAAATCGATTAACTTGGCGTGCTGCAGCAGCGAGCCTTTGGCGCCCGCATGGCCGCTGGCAAAGGTGCCGCAGGCCTGGGCCCGGTCATCGCGCATGTACCAGTTTCCGCGCGCATCCAGACCCAGCCAGCCATAACAGTCCGGCACTGTCGGCCACTTGGCCATCGCTTGCTTCACGATGTCATCCACGAACGGCTCCGGTTGGCGGTGGCCCGTTCAGGCCATGCGCGCGAGTTGTTCGCGCAAGGTGCCCAAAGTGTCACTGAATTCCGCCACACGCTGGCGCGATTGGGCAATCACTTCGGGCGGCGCCTTCGCCACAAACGCCTCATTACCCAGCTTGGCTTGCGCCTTGGCAATTTCGCCTTCCAGCCGGGCAATCTCTTTGGCCAGACGCGCTTTTTCGGCAACCGGGTCTGTTGCCATGAAGAGGCACAGCCGTGCCTCGCCCAACACCGCTACCGGTGCGTTCTGGGCTGCTTGCTCCCAGCCGGCATTGTCGGCAAATACCTTGACTTCGCTGAGCTTGGCCAGCGCTTGCAGGACCGGTGCAACCGCCTCGGCAAATGCCGCATCTCCGGCTACATACAAAGGAAGCCGGGTCGCGGGCGGAACTGTCATTTCGCCACGTAGGTTACGGCAGGCATCCACCCAGCTTTTGAGCTTGGCCACATGGGCCTGCGCGTGCGGGTCTATGCGTTCCGGTTGCGCCACCGGGTAAGCGGCCACGGCGACCGAAGCACCAGCGCGCCCTGCCACAGGCGCGACTTTTTGCCAGAGTTCTTCCGAAATAAAAGGAATCAGCGGATGCGCCAGGCGCAACACCGTCTCCAGCGTGCGGATCAGGGTGCGTCGGGTGGCGCGCTGTTGCGACTCGTTGCCGTTGCTGATCTGCACTTTGGCAATCTCGAGGTACCAGTCGCAGAACTCATTCCAGACGAAGTCGTAAATCGCGTTGGCCACGTTGTCCAGGCGGTACTCGGCAAAGCCGGTGGTGACCAGGGCTTCGACTTCCTGCAACTGCGAAACGATCCAGCGGTCTGCCTGGCTGAAGGTCAGGTATTGGTTAAACGGGCCGGCGGGAATCACTTCGCCCTTTGGACCGACGCCCGGCGGCTGGCATTGCGCTTTGGTGTGTTCTTGGAGGCCGCAGTCGTAGCCTTCGCAGTTCATTAGCACGAAGCGGCTGGCGTTCCAGAGCTTGTTGCAAAAGTTGCGATACCCCTCGCAGCGCTTGGTGTCAAAGTTGATATTGCGCCCCAGGCTGGCCAGGGCGGCAAAGGTGAAGCGCAGGGCATCAGCGCCGTAAGGCGGAATCCCATCCGGGAATTCTTTTTGGGTGTTTTTGCGGACCTGTGGCGCGCTTTCGGGCTTACGCAGACCCTGGCTGCGTTTGTCCAGCAGCGGCTCCAGGGCGATGCCGTCAATCAAATCCACCGGGTCGAGTACGTTGCCCTCGGATTTGCTCATCTTCTTGCCTTGCGCATCGCGCACCAGCCCGTGGATGTAGACATGCTTGAACGGCACCTGGCCCGTGAAGTGCGTGGTCATCATGATCATGCGGGCGACCCAGAAAAAGATGATGTCGTAGCCGGTGACCAGCACGCTGCTCGGCAGATACAGGTCGTAGTCCTGCGTCTTCTCGGGCCAGCCCATGGTGGAGAAGGGCACCAGCGCGCTGGAGTACCAGGTGTCCAGCACGTCCTCATCGCGGCGCAGGGTTTTGCCCGGGACCTGCGCTTGCGCTTCGGCCTCATCGCGGGCCACATAAACCCGTCCGTCTTCGTCGTACCACGCGGGGATTTGGTGGCCCCACCAGAGCTGGCGGCTGATGCACCAGTCCTGGATGTTGTTCATCCACTGGTTGTAGGTGTTGACCCAGTTCTCGGGCACGAAAGTGACTTCGCCGTTTTGCACGGCGTCTACCGCTTTCTGGGCGATGGACTTGCCGCTGGGGTCTTGGTCACTGACCTTGCTCATCGCGACGAACCACTGGTCGGTCAACATGGGTTCGACGACCTGGCCGGTGCGTGCGCAGATGGGCAACATCAACTTGTGCGGCTTGACTTCCAGCAGCAGTCCTTCTTTCTCCAGATCAGCCAACAGCGCTTTGCGTGCGACAAAGCGGTCCATGCCCTGGTAGTGCACCGGACCGTTGTGGTTGACTTTGGCGTCCAGCGTGAAAATGGTGATCAGTGGCAGGCCGTGGCGCTGCGCGCAGGCGTAGTCGTTGAAGTCGTGCGCGCCGGTGATCTTGACGCAGCCCGAGCCAAACGCGCGGTCGACAAAGTCGTCGGCGATGATGGGAATTTGGCGATTACACAAGGGCAGATCGACCATCTTGCCAAGCAAGTGGATGTAACGTCCATCCTCGGGGTGTACGGCCAACGCGCCGTCGGCCATCATGGTCTCGGGGCGGGTGGTGGCAATCGTCATGCCCTTTTGCAATACGCCGTCGATCAGCTGCGGTCCGTCCGAGAAGGGGTACAGGATGTAGTGCATCTTGCCTTCCGATTCGGTGGCCTCCACCTCCAAGTCGCTGACCGCGCTTTGCAAGACCGGGTCCCAGTTCACCAAACGCTTGCCCCGGTAAATGAGACCTTGCTCGTAGAGCCGCACAAAGGTCTCGGTCACCGTTTTGGACAGCTTGGGGTTCATGGTGAAGTACTCGCGGCTCCAGTCCACGCTGTCGCCCATGCGGCGCATTTGTGTGGTGATGGTGTTACCCGATTGTTCTTTCCACTCCCAGACCTTGGATACAAAATTCTTACGCGCCTCGGTCGGCGTAGGTCCCATGTCGTGGCGGCTGACGCCCTGGGCTTGCAACTGGCGCTCCACCACGATTTGCGTGGCGATGCCCGCGTGGTCGGTGCCCGGTATCCAGGCCGTATTGAAACCTGCCATGCGGTGGTAGCGGGTGAGGCTGTCCATGATGGTCTGGTTGAACGCATGCCCCATGTGCAGCGTGCCGGTCACGTTGGGTGGGGGCAGCTGGATCGCGAACGCCGCCGCACCGGTCTTGGGCTCGCCGGTGCCCCGGTAGCCGGCAGTTCCGTAGCCGCGCTTTTCCCATTCAGGGCCCCAATGCGCTTCTAATGCGGCGGGCTCAAAGGATTTGGCAAGGGATTGCAGCGCGGGCTGCTCAAGAGGGGTGTTGGACATGGAGTGGGAACGCGGGTGATGCCCTCGACAAAGAAGGGCGGTACAAAGGCCGTGCATTTTACTGGCGGCCTCTTTGCGGCACCACGGATGCCTGTTTGCGCATACCATGCGCGCCATGCCCACGAACCAAACCACTTTTTTCGGCTTGCCCAAGCTGCCCGCCCGTTACGCCAGCCTGGTATTGCCTTTTTTTCTGACCTGCGTGATGACTTGTGTGGTGTCGGGTATCAGCACTTTGCGGGTGGCCGGTATCGGGCCCGGCGTGCTGGGTACCTGGTTGATGTCCTGGGGTATATCCTGGGCTGTGGCCTACCCCACCATGGTGCTGGTTTTGCCATGGGTTAAAAAGTTAGTCGCCTCGCTGGTTGCCAGCGAGTGACGAAAAAAGGGCGCCGGCTTGTATTCCGGCGCCCTTTGGGTTTGCGTAAATGAGGGCTATTTGGCGTTGACCAGCGCTTCAATATTGATCAAGGTGAATTCATTGTCGTCGGGCTTGCCGATGGTGCGGCCCGATGAGTAGGGGAAATTGTTGTCATTGACCAGCACGATGTGCTTGCTGTCGACGATAGTCAAACCTTCTGGGCCCAGGTGCGGCAGTGCAAAACTGGCTTCATTGGGGCCAATTTTGGCTAGGCGCTGCGGGTTGGCGATTTTGGTCAAATCGATGTAGGCCACTTTGCGGACAAATCCGGCTGCATCGGCTTGCGAAAAGTCAATCTTGTAGACCCGTTTGAATTTGGCCGGGCGCGTGAAGCAATCAACGCGCGGCTCGTTGGGGCAGTTCGGGCCCGCGCCTTCGGTCGTGTCGTCGCGCTCGATGACCAATCCGGTTGTGGCGTCTAGCATTTGAAAGTCGGCGGCCACATTGCCGACATCTTCAAACTGGTACTTCCATTGGCGGTCCTTGTAGCTGCGGCTGGCGACGTCGAGCTCCAAAATACGGGTGAATGGTTTGCCGTCACGCGCGTCTTGCGCTTTGGTAGCGCTGTCCCACAAGGGCCACTCGAACATCGGATACAGCGTAGAACCGTCGATGGATTTAGCCATGGGCTCGAAGCCACCTGAGCGACGGGATTCGAATACCGTGTCACCCGGGTAGTTGCTGGGAATGCGTCCGTTCATGTAGTGGTCCGGGCTACGGAAGGCTTTGCCCGCCACCACGGTTTCGATGACGCCGAGGACTTTGCCCTGCGGCGTCACGCGCAGCACGTAGGGACCAAACTCGTCGCCAATCCACCATTCGTCGCCCACGATCTGGATTGACTCGGGGTCAAAGTCGGAGCCGGTCAGGTAGCGGCTTTGCGAATTTTCGTTCACGATGAAGAACGGGATTTTTTTGTCTGGGTCGTGCAGAAAGGTAGTCTTCTCCCGTGTGACCGAGCCGCTCTTCCAGTTTGCGTGGACGTGGTGCACCATCAGAAGGGCATCCTGCGAGTTGATTTTGTTGCCAAAGCCGTTGTCGGTCAAAACCAGGAAGCGGTCTTGTCCCAAGGACACCAGACCGGAGAAGCCCTGCACTGCCTGACCCTCAACGGGCAAGGTGCCGCCGGAGTAGCGGGGATATTTCGGATCGCCCACAAACGTCACGCCCTGCAGGCTGTTAAGTTTGTCGGTGCGGGCGCGGCTGGCGTCGGTGAATTTTCCAGATGTGTAAAAGAGCGGGCCAGCGTCGGCCGGCGCGCTGACGCTGCTGGTAGCGGCGAGGCTGGCGTGTCCAGCCAGAACGGCGCTGACCTCAGTTTGCGCCTGGACCAGGCACAGGCCGCCCAGACTGAGGGCGGCTGCTAGTAATTGAAGGCGGAGGGGTTTGGGGTGTTTCATGGTGCTTCACTCGCTGTTAGTCGGATGGGAGATTTGGTATCGCGCCAAACCGCCGGTAGACTAGAGATAGGCGGTGACACCACCATGACACGGGCATGAAGTTCCCTTGTCGGCCCCCCTTGGCTGCTTGGGACGACAATAGTGGGAAGCAGTCGCCCCATTTTTACAGCCCATGCTTTTCCTCTTGTCCCCCGCCAAATCGCTCGACTACGACACTCCGCTGCGTGGCCAAGCGCACACCGATCCCTTGTTCGTCAAGCATTCGCAGCAACTCATCAAAGTGCTGCGTACGTACACGCCGCCGCAGATTTCGCAGTTGATGGACTTGAGCGATTCGCTCGCGGGCCTGAACGTAGCGCGCTACCAGGCCTGGCGCCCCACAGCCAGCCCGAAGAACGCGCGCCAGGCGGTACTGGCTTTTGACGGCGATGTGTATGACGGGCTGAATGCCCGGGCCTTGGATGACGCCGCGCTGGAATGGGCACAGGGGCATTTGTGTGTGCTCAGCGGGTTGTATGGCGTATTACGCCCGCTCGATTTGATGCAGCCCTACCGCCTGGAAATGGGCACGCGCTTGCCCACTGAACGCGCTAAGGACTTGTACGCCTTCTGGGGCGACGCCGTCACCGACTACCTCAACACCCGGTTGGCCGATCAGGCCGATCCTGTGCTGGTGAACCTGGCTTCGCAAGAATATTTCAAAGTGGTACAGCCCAAGCGTCTGCGGGCACGCGTGGTCGAGTGCGTGTTTGAGGACTACAAAGGTGGCGTCTACAAAATCATCAGCTTCAACGCCAAGCGGGCGCGGGGTGCGATGACCCGGTTTGCGATTGAGCACCGCGCCACCCGCCCGGAACATTTGCAGGGATTTGATGCCGATGGCTACCGTTTCCAGGCCGGTATTTCCACGCCCGAGCGCCTGGTCTTCCGCCGTAAATTGGCAGATGCGTGAGCCATGGCCGATAGTCCCGAGCCGCTTATCACGCCCGCCCAATCGCCGCTGGGTAAGACCGCCAGTTACATCGACCAATACGACCCGGCGCTGCTGTTTCCTTTGCCGCGCGCTACCAAGCGGCAGGAACTGGGTTTGGGTGCGCAACTGCCGTTTTTTGGCGCGGACGCCTGGACTGCTTTTGAGTTGAGCTGGCTCAACCTGCGTGGCAAGCCGCAACTGGCACTGGCGCACATCACCGTGCCGTGTGAAACACCCAACATCATTGAGAGCAAGTCCTTCAAGCTCTACCTCAACAGCTTCAACAACACCCGCTTTGCGGATGCTGCGGATGTGCTGGCACGCTTGCGGGCCGATCTGTCGGAGGCGGCTTGGCGCGGCGCGGCCAGCCCCGCGGGCGTGGGCGTGCGCCTGCTCGGCCCCGAGTGGTTTGACCAGGAGCCGGTGCGCGAGCTCGACGGCCTGAGCCTGGACCGCCTGGACATCGCGTGTGACCACTACAGCCCCGCGCCGGAGTTGCTGCGTACCACGCAGGGCGAGCCGCCGGTGAACGAAACATTGGTCAGCAATCTGCTAAAGAGCAACTGCCTGGTGACTGGACAGCCCGATTGGGGCAGCGTCCAAATTCGTTACTGCGGCGACGCGATCGACCAGGAAGGCCTGCTGCAGTACCTGGTGAGTTTTCGCAACCACAACGAGTTCCACGAGCAGTGCGTGGAGCGCATCTTTATGGATATCTGGAAGCGGTGTAAGCCAACCCGGCTCACGGTGTATGCCCGTTACACCCGGCGCGGTGGTTTGGATATCAATCCCTTTCGCACCAGCCATCCGCAGGCCTTGCCGCCCAATACACGTACCGCGCGGCAATAAGGCCGCCCGGATTCTCAGCCCGCAGCGTTCGGGTGGGCGGCGTGTACCGAGTCGGCCACCAATTCAGCCGTGGCCGCCGCCAGGGTCCAGCCCAAATGGCCATGTCCGGTGTTGTAGAACACGCCCGGGCGACGTCCCGGCCCCACCCGGGGCATCAGGTTCGGCATCATGGGACGCAGCCCCGCCCAGGGGATGGCATGACGGGTGTTGACGGCGGGAAAGTTCTGTCGCACCCAGCCCACGAGCGGTTGGATGCGGGTGGCGCGGATATCGCGGTCTTCGCCATTGAATTCCGCGGTGCCCGCCACCCGCAAACGCCCTTCGCCTAAGCGCGAGCAGGCCACGCGGGCCCGGTCATCGAGCAGGCTGACCACCGGGGCCGCCGCACGGCTGGCCGCGTCAGGCAAATCGACGGTGATGGAATAGCCCTTGACCGGGTAGACGTTGACCCGGTCGCCCAGGCTGGCGGCCAACGCGCGGCTGGCCACCCCGGCGCAGACCACCACGGCCTTGAACTCCGCATCATGTGCCGCGCCATCGCAAAGCGAGCGCACGCGTATCCCCGTATTGGTCGGCGTGAGCGCCTGCACTGCATGGTCAAAGTGCAGTTGCACGCCTTTGCGCTGCGCCGCGGCGGCCAGGCCCACGGTGTATTGGTGGATGTCGCCGGTGCTGTCATCCGGTGTGTAAAAGCCGCCTACCAAGTCCCCGCTGATGGCAGGTTCAATGGCGCGCATCTCTTCGGGTCCCACGGTGTGCCGCACCACGCCGCCGCGCAGCAGCAGCTTGGAGACGTCCTGCCCATGCGCAAAACCGGCAGCATCGCGGTAGACGTGCAGGATTCCGCGCGTACGCAGGTCAAAGTCGATCCCTTCCGTTTCCGCCCAGGCAAAAAGGTGGTCGCGGGCTTTGAGCGCAAGCCGCGCCGTGGCGATGGTGTTGGCTTCGTAATGGGGGATGCTCGCGACAAACTCAGCCAGCCAGCTGAGCTTGTGCCAGGTCGGTTGCGGGTGTATCAACAGCGGCGCATCCTTGCGCAACATCCACTTGATGCCAATGAGGACGGTGGCGGTGCGGTTCCAGACCTCGGCGTTACAGGCCGATATCTGCCCCGCATTGGCAAACGAGGTTTCCATCGCAGCGTACCGGTGCCGCTCGAACAAGGTGACCGCATACCCCCGCAGTGTCAGCGCATAGGCTGTGGTAACCCCTGTGATGCCGCCCCCGATAACCGCAATTGTCTGAACCATGTAAAAACTTTCACCGCACGACGTGCAAAGAAGCGATTGTGCCCCCGGCCGCGCATGGTTTTGTCCGCAAACGCACGGTGGGATGGGATGTCGGCTGGTAACATGGTCTCATCCGCTTGCAACACGCACACTATTCATGAACGCATCGACCCCAGACGTTGGAACCCCGGTCTCCGAGAAAATCCGTGAAAGGCTGCTGGCCGCGCGCAAGCGCTACCACGCCAATGACAATATTTCCGGGTTTATCGAACCCGGCGAGCTGGAGTTGCTCCTCGACGAGGTCGAAGAAAAAATGGTCGGTGTGCTGCAGAGCCTGGTGATCGATACCGAGCGCGACCACAACACCAGCAACACGGCCCGGCGCGTAGCAAAAATGTATGTGAACGAGGTATTCAAAGGCCGCTACGTTCCGGTGCCGACTATCACCGAATTCCCGAACGCTGAACACCTCAACGAGCTGATGATCGTCGGCCCCATCACCGTGCGCAGCGCGTGCAGCCACCATTTTTGTCCCGTCATCGGCAAAATTTGGATTGGCGTGTTGCCCAATGAGCACACCAACGTGATTGGTCTGTCCAAATATGCGCGTTTAGCTGAATGGGTGATGGGCCGGCCCCAGATCCAGGAAGAGGCGGTTGTGCAGCTGGCCGATTTGATCCAGGAAAAAACCCAGCCCGATGGCCTGGCCATCGTCATGGAGGCCACCCACTACTGCATGTCCTGGCGCGGCGTCAAAGACATGGACAGCAAGATGATCAATTCGGTGATGCGCGGTGTTTTCCTGAAAGACCCGAATTTGCGCCGCGAGTTTTTGTCGCTTATCCCCCAGAAAGGTTGAATCCCATGTTGGTACGTTTGCTTTACGCCAGCCGCGCCGTCAACCCTGACGCCCAGGCCATCGAAGAAATACTGTCCAAGTCCCGCGAGGAAAACCCGGGCTCTGGCATCACCGGCATCCTGTGCTACGGCGGCGGTATTTTTTTGCAAGCGATCGAAGGCGGACGCAACGCTGTCAATGAGCTCTATGGCCATATTCAGCGCGACGCGCGCCACAAAGATGTGATCTTGCTGCATTACGAAGAAATCGAAGAACGGCGCTTTGGCAGCTGGACCATGGGCCAGGTCAACATGTCCAAAATCAACCACAGCATTCTGTTGAAGTACGCAGAGCGTCCCGAGTTGGACCCCTATGCGGTTTCCGGCCGCGTATCGCTGGCGCTGCTCGAAGAGCTGATGGCTACCGCGTCCATCATCGGGCGGGCCTGAGCGCACTTGCCCTCCGCATCTGACGGGCCGCTTGGGGCCGCGCCTGCCCTGCCGCTGTTGGGTTGCGACTTTTCCAGCAGCCCGAACAAGCGCAAAACCATTGTGAACGCCTGGGGCAGCCTCGCCGCTGGCGTGGTGCGGCTGGATCGCTTGGAGCGCTTTGACACCCTCGACGCCTGGGCAGCAGGTTTGTGCAATAGCCACTGGTTTGGCGCATTTGACCTGCCCTTCGGGTTGCCGCGCGAGCTGGTGCACGCGCTCGGCTGGCCGCAGAACTGGCAGGGCTGCATGGACCATTACGCCAGCCTGTGGCGTGCCGACATCCGCGATGCATTTGCCGCTTTTTGCGATGCCCGGCCTGTGGGTTCCAAGTTCGCGCACCGCGCCACGGACCGCCCTGCGGGGTCCAGCCCTTCGATGAAATGGGTCAACCCGCCGGTGGCTTTTATGTTGCATGCGGGTGTGCCGTTGCTACGCAGTGCGCAGGCCTATTTCCCCGGCTTGCAGCCGCAGCAGCGGGACGCGCAACGGATCGCTCTGGAGGCGTATCCCGGCCTGTTGGCACGCGAGTTACTGGGTACCCGCAGCTACAAAAATGACGCCGTGGCCAAACAAACGCCTGAGCGTTTAATTGCCCGCAAAGACCTGATCCATGCCTTGGAGTTGGGCCAGACCCGCTTGCAACTGCGCCTGCGCCTGAGCCACGCCCAGCGCGACAGCCTGGCGGACGACGCCACCGGCGATACCCTGGACGCGGTTCTGTGTCTGGTGCAAGCGGCTTGGGGGCAACAGCGCTACCACGCGGGCGACGCCCTGTGCGGCTTGCCGCCCGATCTCGATCCGCTTGAGGGGTGGATTCTCAGCGCCTGAAGCCTCGCCTCAGGGCGCTGGCCCGCAGACGCTGCAAGCCGACTGCCGCGGGATGCGTATCCGGGTCCATTCCATAGACCGCCCGTCCAGCATCAACAAGCTGCCGCGCAAGGGTTCACCGAAGGCCCCCAGCAGCATCAACGCTTGCGCCGCTTGCATGCAGCCGATCACGCCGACCACGGGTGCAAATACGCCCATGGTGGCGCAGGCGATCGCGTCCGGTGCGCGCTGGGCTGGAAAAGCGCAGGCGTAGCAAGGGCAGGCGGTATCGCGCGGGTCAAATACGCTGATCTGTCCGTCAAACTGCACCGCCGCGCCTGAGACCAGCGGCACACGGTGGCGCACGCAGGCCGCGTTGATGGCGTGGCGGGTTTCGAAGTTGTCGCTGCAATCGAGCACCACATCGGCTTGGGGTGTCAGGGCGTCCAGCAGCGCGGCATCGGCGCGCTGCTGCAAGGGCACCAGCGCCGTGAGTGGGTTGATGCGTGCGGCACTCGCCTGCGCCGACAGCACTTTGGGGTGGCCCACTGTATCGCCGCCATGCATGATTTGGCGCTGCAGGTTGGTGAGGTCCACCACATCGTCATCGACCACGGTCAGCGTGCTGACACCGGCCGCCGCCAGGTACAAGACCGCAGGAGAGGCCAGTCCGCCTGCGCCGATGACCAGGACGCGGGATGCGCGGATGCGCTCCTGGCCCTCGATGCCGATCTCGTCGAGCAGGATATGGCGCGAATAGCGCGACAACTCGTCATCGCGCATGCTGGCGTCAGTCTTCTTTGATTTCGGCCTTGCGCTCGGTCAGGGTTTTGCTCACCAGTACCGGTTTGCCTTTGAGCTGGTTGATCGCTTGGATCAGCCGGAAGTCGTTCTCCGATCCAAACTCTGGCAAGGTCTGCACCGTGCCTTTGCCAAAAGTTTGGCCGCCCATGATCACGGCGCGTTTATGGTCTTGCAGGGCCCCGGCAACGATCTCGCTGGCCGAGGCGGAGCCCTCGTTGACCAACACGACCAGCGGCACTTTGCGCATGGCCGCCGGCAAGGATTTGAGTGGGTCCACACCACGGCGGTCGTAGTCCAGCGCATTGGCGCGCAGGGTTTGCTGGCTCTCGGCTGTTTGTCCGTTGGTGGTCACCACGGTGACGTTATCGGGAAGGAATGCAGCGGATATTCCCACGGCCGAACCCAGCAGTCCACCCGGGTCGTTGCGCAGGTCCAGCACCAGACCTTTGATGTTGGGGTCTTGTTTATAGAGCTCGGTAGCCTTCTTGGCAAAGTCTTCCAGCGTACGTTCCTGGAACTGGCTCAGGCGGATCCAGGCGTAGCCCGGCTCCACGATTTTGCCGCGCACCGATTGCTGCTTGATTTCTTCGCGCACGATGGTGACCACAAAGGTCCGGTTCTCTTCTTTGCGGAATACCGTCAGTACCACCTTGGTGTTCGGCTCACCACGCATGCGCTTGACCGCTTCGTTGAGCGACATGCCTTTGACCTGCGTGTCGTCTACCTTGGTGATGAGGTCATTGGTTTTCAGGCCGGCACGGAAGGCGGGGGAGCCTTCAATGGGCGAGATGACTTTGACAAAGCCATCTTCCTGCGTGATTTCAATGCCGACGCCGACAAACTTGCCGGCAGTGCCTTCTTTGAATTCTTTGTAGGCCTTTTTGTCGAAATACTGCGAATGCGGATCCAGGCTGGAAACCATGCCCGAAATGGCATCTGTGATCAGCTTTTTGTCGTCTACGGGCTCCACGTAATCGCTCTTGATCAGGCCGAACACGGCCGACAGTTGCTGCAACTCTTCGAGGGGCAAAGGCGCTACGCTGCTGCGGGCGACCGTTTGCAGCGAAAACGTAGCCATCGAGCCTGCCAAAACGCCCAAGGCGACCCATCCCGCAATTTTCAGTTTCTGACCCATATTCGTCCTTAATTCCGGCCAATATACACCCGCTGACACCGTGTTCGCCCCCGTGGGGCCATGCCATTCAGGCTTTGGGTTCCAGGTAATAGTGCCGCAGCGCCTTCAGCGATGCGTCGAGCTCGTACACCAGCGGTTGCCCGTTGGGAATGTTGACGCCCACGATATCGGCGTCGGAGATGCCGTCCAGGTACTTCACCATGGCCCGGATCGAATTGCCGTGGGCTGCGATCACGATGCGTTTCCCGGCCAGAATGGCCGGCGCCATGGACTCGTTCCACAGGGGCAGCACCCTTTCCACGGTGTCTTTGAGGCATTCGGTCAGCGGGATTTGCTCCGGTTTCAGCTTGGCGTAGCGCAGGTCGCCACGCTCACAGCGCGGGTCAGTCGGCTCCAAGGCCGGTGGCGGGGTGTCGTAGCTGCGCCGCCAAGCCAGCACCTGTTCTTCGCCGTATTGTTTGACCATATCGGATTTGTTGAGCCCTTGTAAAGCTCCGTAATGGCGCTCGTTGAGCCGCCAGGCATGCACCACCGGCAGCCAGGTGCGTTGCATTTCATCCAGGCAATGCCACAGGGTGCGCGTTGCGCGCTGCAACATGCTGGTGTAGGCGATATCGAAATCAAAACCGTGTTGCTTCAAAACTGCTCCGGCGGAACGCGCCTGCGCGACGCCGGTTGGCGTCAGGTCCACATCGGTCCAGCCGGTGAATCGGTTTTCCAGGTTCCATACGGATTCGCCATGGCGAATGAACACAATTTTGTACATGGTGGTGGGCGCGGGTGGGGGAAATAGATGCAGTGGCGAGGCGAGCCGCAGCCCCCATTCTAAAATGCGTGGCTGAGCCCGCTTATCAACAAGGATGCATGTGAAATTTATTTTGGACAATTGGATGTTGGTGGCGCTTGCGCTGGTCTCTGGGGGGCTGTTGTTGATGCCGGTGATGCAGGGCATGGCGGCCCGCGGTATCAGCGCCGCGCAAGCGGTGCAACTGATGAACCGTGAAAAAGCCGTGGTGGTGGATGTGAGTGACCCCCAGGAATTCGCCACGGGCCACATAGCAGGTTCCAAAAATATCCCGCTGGCCGAGCTTGAAGCCAAGCTCGCCGCCGCTGTGAAAAATAAAAATCTTCCGCTGATTTTGGTGTGCCGCTCTGGAGCCCGCTCACTGGGTGCTGCGGCAACCGCGAGCAAGCTGGGGTTCGCGCAGCCCCAATCCCTCGCAGGTGGCATAGCAGCCTGGCGCGAAGCGGCCTTGCCGCTTGAGACCCACGCGGCGTAAATCACGGAGTCCCACCATGCAAGAAGTGACCATGTACACCACAGCCGTCTGCCCGTATTGCGTGCAAGCCAAGCGTTTGCTGCAATCCAGGGGCGTTGATGCCATCACCGAAGTACGGATCGACCTGGAGCCCCAGGCCCGCCACGCCATGATGGAGCGTACGGGGCGCCGCACCGTACCCCAGATCTTCATCGGCGACACCCACGTAGGCGGATGCGATGACCTGATCGCGCTGGATGCCCGCGCCGGCTTGCTGCCTTTGCTCCAGGCCGCTTGAGATACCCCCGAAGCTGCCTGACATAATCGCGCGCCCGTTTCCACCATTGCGTACGGTGCACCGCACTTAATTTGTTGAAAGACCCCCATGGCCGATTCCAGCTCCAGCAACGATACCCCCGTGTTCCAGATCCAGCGCCTGTACCTCAAAGAGGCATCGATGGAGCAGCCCAACTCCCCCGGGATCCTGCTCGAGCAGGAACAGCCCGCCGTGGATATCCAACTCAATATCGAAGCCAATCCGGTGGCTGAAGGTATTTTTGAGGTTTGCGTGACCGCCCGCGTGCAGACCATGATCAAAGACAAAACCGTGTTTCTGGTCGAAGTCAAGCAAGGCGGTATTTTCGAGGTTCGCAACATCCCCGATGACCAGATGGGTGCCATCATGGGCATCGCCTGCCCGCAGATCATTTATCCCTACCTGCGCGGAAACGTGGCCGATCTGATCCAGCGCGGTGGCTTTCCGCCCGTGCATTTGTCGGAGATCAATTTCCAGGCCATGTACGAGCAGCAACAAAGCCAAGCCATGGCGCAAAGCAATGGCGCTAACCTGACCCAATAGTCTGCGGCCGCCCACAGGTCGCGGCCCGTAGCCATGCAAATTCTGGTGCTGGGTGCGGGGGCCTGGGGCACGGCCTTGGCGGCCACCGCTGCCGGCCTGGGCCGCAACGCCGTCACCCTGTGGGCGCGCGATCCGGCGCTGGCCCGCGGTCTGCAATCTCAGCGCAGCAACGCCCGCTACCTTCCCGGGCTGGCCTTGCCGGAGGCGCTTGCCACAGCAAGTGGCAGTTTGCAGCCGGTTCTGCAGGGTCGCGTGGCCTGGGATCTGGTCATCGTCGCCACTCCCATGGCGGCTTTGCGCGGCGTTTTGCAGGACTTGGCAGACGTGGCCATTCCAACGGTGTGGCTGTGTAAAGGCTTTGAAGCTGCGCGCGATGGCCACGCATGGGGCCTGCTGGGTCACGAAGTGCAGCGCGAAGTAGCTCCCCATGCACGGTGCGGCGCTTTGAGCGGCCCCAGTTTTGCCGCCGAAGTCGCGCAAGGCAAGCCGGCCGCGCTGGTGGCGGCCAGCACCCATGCAGTGGTTCGCCAAGCCCTGGTGGACGCTTTCCACAGCCCGGTTCTGCGTATTTATGCCAGCGATGATCTGGTGGGAGTGGAGGTGGGTGGTGCGGTCAAAAATGTGCTGGCCATTGCCACCGGCTTGTGCGATGGCCTTGATCTTGGCGCCAACGCCCGCGCGGCGCTGATCACGCGGGGCCTCTCTGAGATGACCCGCCTGGGCGTGGCCTTGGGGGCGCAGGCGGCCACATTCACGGGTTTAAGCGGATTAGGTGATCTGGTGCTCACCGCCACCGGGGACTTGTCCCGCAACCGGCAAGTGGGACTCGCGCTGGCGCGCGGGCAGACCCTGGATGCGGCGGTCACCCGATTGGGCCATGTGGCCGAGGGCGTTTATTGCGCCCGCACCGTGCTGCAACGCGCCCGCGCCCTGGGCGTGGACATGCCCATTACCGAGGCGGTTGTGCAGTTACTCGACGGCAGTTTGCAGGCGAGGGAAGTCGTCGCCTTGCTGATGGGGCGGGAGCCGCGAGCGGAATCCGACCGCGCCTGAAGCGCCACACCGGCCCGTCAGGCCGGGGCGTGCACTTTGCGGGCGATGTGTGCCAAAGCGGCTTCGACCTGGTCCACCAGAATCAGGCACAGCTCACCTGGCTGCAACGCATCCATGGCGGTGTCGATGGCCAAAAATTCACCATAAATCTCGTGCTGGCGGGTGGTGACTGTGGCGCCGGCCAGCCCCTCGCGCAGCAAGGCCATCACCTCGCCATCGCGCCGGCCCCGCTGGCACTGGTCTTCGTACATCACCACTTCTTCGAATGCCGCGCCCAGAACTTCGGTGATCTGTCGGATGTCCTCGTCACGCCGGTCACCGGCACCGCTGATCACCACCGAGCGGCGGCTCGCGGGCATGGCCTTGACTGCTTGCACCAAGGCGACCATGGCGTCGGGGTTATGCCCGTAGTCGGCAATCACGGTGGCGCCCCGGTAGTCGAATACGTTGAAGCGACCCGCCGCGTTGTCCGAGTCGGCACGAAAGCTGGCCAAGCCGGCGCGCAGCGTGGCCCAGTCCATACCCAGCGCCCAGACTGCGGCCACGCTGGCCATCACGTTTTCCACCTGGAAGCAGATCTTGCCGCCATGCGTGACAGGAATGTCGGCCAGGTTCAGGAAATGTTTGTGGGGCCCTTTGGCGGCGACGATTTGTCCGTTATCCACGTAGACCACGGGGCGTCCCTGGGCGCGGTGCGTGGCCATCACCGGGTTGAACTGGTCGATCGCAAAAAATGTCACATCGCCTTTGCACTGGGCGGCCATGGCCGCCACCACCGGGTCGGCAGCGTTGAGCACCGCCATGCCCTTGGGGGCCACGTTTTGCACGATCACGCGCTTGAGCACAGCGAGTTCGTCCACCGTGGTGATGTAGTTCAAACCCAGGTGGTCGCCACTGCCGACATTGGTCACCACAGCGACGTCACAGTAGTCAAAGGCCAGGCCTTCGCGCAGCACGCCTCCACGGGCGGTCTCCAAAACAGCCGCATCGACATCGGGGTGGTAGAGCACGTTGCGCGCGCTCTTGGGGCCGCTGCAGTCGCCGGTATCGATGCAGTGGCCGCCCACGTACACGCCGTCGGTGTTGGTCATGCCCACGCACCAGCCTTGTTGCGCCAGCAGGTGCGTGATCAGGCGTACCGTGGTGGTTTTTCCATTGGTCCCGGTGACGGCCACCACCGGGATGCGTCCGTTGTTCCCGGGTTTGAATAAGCTGGAAATGATGGCTTCACCGACCTGGCGGCCTTTGCCGAACGAGGGGTTCAAATGCATGCGCAGTCCCGGCGCGGCATTGACTTCCACCACGCCACCGCCTTGTTCTTCCAGCGGCCGCAGAATGGTTTCGCAGACCATATCAACGCCGCAGATATGCAGGCCGACCATCTGGGCAGCGGCCACAGCGCGTGCGGCCACTTCGGGGTGGACATCGTCGGTCACATCGGTGGCCGAGCCGCCGGTGGACAGATTGGCGTTGTTGCGCAAGTGAACGCGCTGCCCTTTGTCGGGGATCGCGTCCGCATCCAGGCCTTGCTTGCGCAGACAGGCCAGCGCAACATCGTCGAAGCGGATTTTGGTCAGCGACGTCGCGTGCCCGTCCCCGCGGCGCGGGTCCTGGTTGACCCGCTCGACCAGTTGCGCCACCGTGTGCACGCCGTCACCCGCCACGGTGGGCGGATCGCGCCGCGCCGCTGCGGCCAGACGATCCCCCACCACCAGCAGCCGGAAATCATTGCCCGGCATGTACCGCTCAACCAGCACATGGTCCCGAAAGCCCGCCGCCACCGCGTAGGCCCCGCGCAAAGCGGCTTCATCCTGGATATTGACCGTCACGCCCTTGCCCTGGTTGCCATCCAGCGGCTTGACCACCACCGGCAAACCGATCTCCAGCGCCGCTTGCCAGGCGTCGTCGGCGTCGCGCACCGCACGGCCTCGGGGAACGGGCACACCGGCCGCATGCAGCAGCTTCTTGGTCAGTTCTTTGTCTTGCGCGATGGCCTCTGCGATGGCGCTGGTGGCGTCAATTTCCGCCGCCTGGATGCGCCGCTGCTTGCGACCCCAGCCAAAGCGCACCATGCTCCCTTCGGTCATGCGGCTGAAAGGAATCTGGCGTGCCAGCGCGGCGCTGACTACCGACCCCGTGCTCGGTCCCAACCGCACATCCTCATCGAGCTCGCGCAGTTGGTGCAGGGCGGCGTCCAGGTCGAAGGGCGTACCCTGGCGCGCGCTGTCGCACAGTGCGCCTGCCAAATCCAAGGCCAGGCGTCCCACCACCTCTTCGCTGTATTCCACCACCACCTGGAACACGCCATCCTCCAAGGTGGGCTTGGTACAACTGAATGTGACCGGGCAACCGGCTTGCGCCTGCAGGCCCAGTGCCGCCAGCTCCAGCACCCGCGCCAGTGGAATGTCCCCCTGGTTGCCGATCGCTTGAAAGGGCCCGATTTCGGGGAAGCGTGCGCGCAAGCGGGTCTCAAACCCGTCCAAAGCGCCCACGTCCCGCTCGTCGGGCGTGCAGGTCACCACGGCCTGCATCGCCGTGTGGTGGCTCCAGAGATTGGGGCCGCGCAGCGCGCGGATGCGGGTCACTTCCATGGGAATATTGTCCGGGTCATGAGATGGTCAGTAGGGCACTTTTTGCGGATTCGATTCAAAGGTACGCAGCCCGGCGGCAATCAGCTCGGGCGTGATACCCAGTGCCCAGGCAGCAGCCACCGCGGCCATCACCATCTCCGGTTGTTCAGCCTTGGCTGGCTTCAGCTGGCGCAGCCGCAACACCACAACCTCCAGCTGGGGACCGGACAGCACCACGGCATCGTCGCGCAGGAACACGGTTTTGTGGCCGGCTTTGCGGTGGTCCACTAAGACCGGGTGGTCCGCGTCGCAGGCATAAAAAATAACCCCGCCATCGCACAAGTCGGCCAGCTCCTGGGCCTGACTGGACGCCGCGTGAATGACGGCGGTGCCGCTGGGCAAAATGACGTCGATCTGGGTTCGCGTGACTTTGAAGCACTGCGCCTCGTCTTGCACGTCGAAGTGCTGCAGCGCGGGAGACCAGCCGATGTCGGTGACCACGCCCACATCGCATTTGTCGTAGGCCAGGCCTTGGCCCAGGATGGTGGCGCAGGGGTTCTCAAATACGGCGGCCTCTACCGAGCGGTTGATCAAAATCCGTTCGCCCGCTTCCCAGTGCGTGTTGTCGCCGCTGTCCACCTGGCGGCTGTCCAGATACAGGCCCTCGCTGCAGGCCAGACCCACGTGCTTGCCGCTGATGTGCACCAGCCAGGCGATCAGTCGGGCGATGCGGCCGGTTTTCTGGCTGCCGGTGATGCCGACCACCGGGATGCGCCCGCTGTGCTGGCTGGAGAACAGGTGCGAGATGATGGTTGCACCCACCGGCTGGCCGGGGCCATTAGCCGGTTTGATATGCGCCAGCAGGCCCGGGCTGGCGTTGATCTCGATCACTGCGCCGCGTTGCTGGTCCAGGGGGAGGGCGCAGTTTTCCACGACCATGTCGACGCCGGCGATGTCCAGCCCTACCACCCGGGCCGCCAGCGCGGCAGCGTGGGCCACGCTGGGATGCAACTCGGCGCTGACGTCAAAAGCCACGTTGCCGTTGCGCTGGATCAGCACCTGGCGGCCCGCTTCCGGCACCGAGTCAGGCTTCAGGCCGACCCGCTCCAGTTCCAGAATCACCTCGGGGCTGTCGTCCAGATCCACCACGTTCAGCGGAAAGGATTCCGCCCGGCCACGGCGCGGATCGTTGTTGATTTGCTGGTCAATCAGCTGGTTCATGTTCGACACACCGTCGCCGGTCACATACAACGTCGTGCCGCGCGCGGCGGCTGCCACCTGTTGGCCCACGACCAGCAGCCGGTGTTCGTTGCCGCGGATGAATTCCTCCACGATGACCTGGCCGCCGCCCTCGGCAAATGCCAGGGCGTAGGCGGCTTCGATGTCCGCGCGGGTTTCCAGATCCAGCGAGACGCCGCGCCCGTGGTTGCCGTCATAGGGTTTGATCACGACCGGCGTGCCGATGGACTGCGCCGCTTCCCACGCTTCGTCAGCGCTTTGCACCAACAAGCCTTTGGGCACCGGCACGCCGCAGGCCTGCAGCAGGCGCTTGGTCATGTCTTTGTCGCTGGCAATTTCTTCGGCAATCGCCGAGGTCTGGTCGGTCTCGGCGGTCCAGATGCGCCGCTGCGCCTTGCCGTAACCCAGTTGAACGAGGTTGCCCGACGTCAGGCGCAGGTGCGGAATATGGCGCGCCGTGGCGGCGTCGACGATGTGCGCCGTGCTGGGGCCCAGGCACAGGGCATCCACCATGTCCTGCAGCTCGGCGACCGCTGCCGAGATGTCAAACGCTGTGTCGTTGATTGCAGCCAGTACCAACTCGCGGCCCAGCTCCAGGGCGCGTCGCCCCACGTCGGGTTGGCGGGTGCGGAAAGCCACCTTGTAGACACCGCGTTTGGAGGTTTCGCGCGCCTTGCCGAAGCCGGTGCGCATGCCGCCCAGGTTTTGCAACTCCAGGCACACGTGTTCCAGGATATGTGCCGCCCACGTGCCTTCGTGTAAGCGCTGCAAAAATCCGCCCCGCACGCCGGGGCTGCATTCGTGCTCTACGAGGCTGGGCAAATACCCGCACAGGCGATCGATGAAGCCGGGCAGGGTGTTGGAGGGATAGTCTTCCAGGTCGCCAATGTCCACCCATGCCTCAATGACCGGGCGGTAGGTCCACAGATTGGGGCCACGCAGGTGGGCCACCCGCACAATCTCGATGTTTTTCTGCTTGGTCATGCAATAAGACGGGGCCTCAAGGGGGCCGTCGGGGTTCGTAACGCCACGGGTATTCTCGCCGAACCCCGCCGGGGCGCCCCAGCCCGCCGCCTTGGGGCATAGTCGGGTCTGGTCCGAGGCGGCAGCCAAGCCTGGGATACAGCGGCGGGTACTTAGAGCAAGGTCCTTTTTCAATGCGTGGTTTGATGTGAATATGCGTGCTGCTTCGGGGGTGTCCCTGCAGCCTGGCGATGTGGGCGCCGCCTGGCAGCAGGTGGTGATGGCGCAGCTGCGTCCTGGCGAGAACGTCTGCGCATCGCTGGAGGTTGACCTGGATGCCCAGCTGCACTTCCGACCGGGGCTGTTGCTGGCCACCAACCAGCGCTTGCTTGGTTTTGACGCCCCGGGATCGCCGGGCATGGGCTGGGAATACCGCGAGGGCCTGGCGCTGGCCCACCACGACCATGCTGGCGTGGGCCATCTGCATCTGACTGACGCCAACGGTCTGTTGCACAGCTGGCGCTTCACCCTGGGCCGCAACCTGCACGCGCTGCGTCTGGTGGACCAATTCACCGCCCGACACGGCAGCGCCATGCGCGGCGTGCCGCTGCCGCCTGCCTTGCAGGCCCTGTGCCCGAGTTGCAAGGCGCCCCTGGAGCCCGACGCCGAGGAATGCCCGGTCTGTACCAAGAAAGTCCACACCCCACCGTCCACCTGGACGCTGCTGCGCCTGTGGCAGTTTGCCCAACCCTACCGTGGCCAGCTGCTGCTGGGTTTTGTGCTCATGCTGCTGAGCACCGCAGCCAGCCAGGTCCCGCCCTATCTCACGATTCCGCTGGTCGACGAAGTTCTGATCCCGCTGCAGAACGGGCAGCACATCCCGCGCAGCACGATTGGCTGGTACCTCGCGGGCCTGCTCGGCTCGGGGCTGCTGGCCTGGGTTCTGAGCTGGGCCAAGACCTACATCTTGGCATTGGCCTCCGAGCGCATCGCCGCCGATTTGCGCACCAGCACCTACGACCATTTGTTGCGGCTCTCGCTGGAATATTTCGGCGGCAAACGCACCGGTGACCTGCTCTCGCGGGTGGGTAGCGAGAGCGACCGCATCGCGGTCTATTTGTCGCTGCACCTGACCGACTTTGCCAGCGACGTGGTGATGATTGTCATGACGGCGGTGATCTTGTTCTCCATGAATCCCTATCTGGCGCTGATTACCCTGGTGCCTTTGCCGTTTATCGGCTGGATGATCCATTACGTGCGTTACCGGTTGCGCACCGGTTTCGAGAAGATTGACCGCGTCTGGGGCGAGGTCACCAACGTGCTGGCTGACACGATTCCCGGCATCCGCGTGGTCAAGGCCTTTGCCCAGGAGGCGCGCGAGTCGCGCCGCTTCCGTGACGCCAACCGGCACAACCTGCTGGTCAACGACCGCATCAACAAAATCTGGTCGCTGTTCTCACCCAGCGTCTCGCTGCTCACGGAGATGGGCCTCTTGGTGGTCTGGGGCTTCGGCATCTGGCAGGTCGCACATGGGCAGATCACCGTGGGTATGTTGCTCGCCGCGATTGCGTACATCGGGCGCTTTTACGGCCGGCTCGATTCCATGAGCCGCATCGTCTCGGTGACGCAAAAGTCCGCTTCGGCGGCCAAACGCATTTTTGACATCCTGGACCATGTGTCCAGCGTGCCTGAGCCGCAGAACCCGGTGAAGGTGGACCGCGTGCAGGGGCGCATCCAATTGCGCGACGTGGGTTTCCGTTATGGCAACCGGGCGGTGAACCGGGGCATCAACCTGCAGATCGCTCCGGGGGAAATGATCGGTCTGGTCGGCCACAGTGGCTCGGGCAAAAGCACACTCGTGAATCTGATTTGCCGTTTTTACGACGTCTCGGAGGGCGCGATTCTGGTCGACGGGGTGGACATCCGCTCGTATGCGATTGCCGACTTCCGCCGCAACATCGGGCTGGTGCTGCAGGAACCGTTCCTGTTCTTCGGGACCATTGCCGAGAACATTGCCTACGGCTTACCCGAGGCGAGCCGCGCCCAGATCGCGGCCGCCGCCCGCGCCGCACACGCGCATGAGTTCATCCTGCGCCTGCCGCATGGCTACGACTCGATGGTGGGCGAGCGCGGCCAGGGCTTATCGGGTGGCGAGCGCCAGCGCATTTCCATTGCCCGTGCGCTTTTGATCGATCCGCGCATCTTGATACTGGACGAAGCCACATCGTCAGTTGATTCCGAGACCGAAAAAGAAATCCAGAAGGCCCTGGAAAACCTGGTGCAGGGCCGCACCACGATTGCGATTGCGCACCGCCTGTCAACCCTGCAGCGCGCTGACCGGCTGGTGGTACTGGAGCGCGGACGTGTGGTGGAAGAGGGCACCCACGCGGCGCTCATGGCGGCGCAGGGTGCCTACTTCAAACTCTACGAAGCGCAGGCGCGCAACGCCGCTGCGCCGGATATTCCCGGGAGCGCGCCATGAATGACTGGACGCCCATGCCGCAGGCAGATTGCCAGTTGGAGCGAACGGCTTTTGGCGAACTGGTATGGACCAGCCCGCAAGGCCAGCGCGTGCCTGGCGTGGTGCCGGTGCGGGCCTTTCCCATTCAGGCTCCGCAAGAAGGCATCTCCCTGGTCGACCCCGAGGGCCATGAGGTCGTCTGGTATGCGCATATTGACGCGATCCCCGAACCGGCGCGCACCCTGGTCGAGGAAGAGCTCGCCCGCCGCGAATTCATGCCGGTGATACAGCGCATCGCTGCGGTCAGCGGTTTTTCAACCCCCTGCACCTGGACCGTGGACACCGACCGTGGCCGCACCGAGTTTGTGTTGCGCGGGGATGAGGACATACGCCGCATTGGCAGCGCCCAGGCCTTGCTGATTGCGGATGCCCACGGCATCCACTACCTGGTGCCGGACCAGCTGGCGCTCGATGCGCAGAGCAAGCGGGTGCTGGACCGGTTCTTGTGACGCGCTGTGCCCGCTATCGGCTGAACACCACGGCCATGGCGCCGAGCACCAGCAGATACAGCGGCGCAAAAATTTGCAAGGTTTTGCGCAGCTGCGCCGG
>RFRO01000110.1 GCA_009924455.1 Betaproteobacteria bacterium | reverse complement strand
GGTCACATTGCCAAAAGTGGTGGTCACCCCCAGCAACTCGATCTCTGGATGCGCCAGCGCATAGTAAAGCGCCATGGCATCGTCCACGCCCGGGTCGGTGTCGTAAATCACTTTGCGGGGCACAGAGTTGCGCATGGTTAGGGATGGCTTTCCAAGAATTGATCGACTTCGTCCACAGTAGGAACGCTGGACTGCGCGCCCATGCGGGTGCAGGCCAGGGCAGCCGCCGCACTGGCGCGGCGCAGCGCGGCAGCCATATCGGCACCCGCGCTCCAAGCGGCCAGCAGCGCGCCACAAAAGGTGTCGCCCGCGCCGGTGCTGTCCACCACATCCACAGCAAAAGCGGCTTGTTCGTACAGCACACCGTGGTGGCGCGCTACACATCCGCGCGCGCCCAAAGTCACCACCAGCGTCGCAAGTGCCAGCATGGCCATGCGCTGGGAAATATCACCGGAGGGGCCCGTCAGCGCGGCGAGTTCACCTTCGTTGACGATTAAAACGTCCACCACATCGAGCAGGCTGCGCGGCAGGGCGCGCGCCGGTGCTGCATTGAGCACCACGCACAGGCCGGCATCATGCGCCGCCTGGGCATAGGCCTGTACGGTCTCCAGCGGAATCTCCAACTGCATGAGCAGGTGGCTAAAACCCTCTAAGGCGGGCAGATGCGCGGGCCGCAGGCTGCCGTTGGCGCCGGGGGCAACAGTGATGGCGTTTTCGCCTGCGTCCGAAACGCAGATGAATGCGGTTCCGGTGGGCTGTCCCTCAGGTCGCACGGCATGAAGCTGCACGCCCGCGTTCTTCAGCGAGGCCTCGAGCGGCAGCGCAAAAGCATCTGCGCCCAGACCGGTCACAAAATGGGTGGCAGCCCCGCCTGCGCGTGCACAGGCCACTGCCTGGTTCGCCCCCTTGCCACCGGGAAAGGTCTGAAAACTTTGCCCCAGCACCGTCTCCCCCGGCGCGGGGATGTGGTGCGCCCGCACCACAAAGTCCAGGTTGGCAGAACCGGCAATCAGAATCATGGGGGTCCAGTCTCCGGTGAAAAATGTGCAGCGGATTCAAGCACCACGCCACGCGTCGGGCTATTGTGACGGATGGCCGTGCGCAACAGCAGCCGAGGTTGGCACGCGGGTCGCGGGTTTGTGGATACTATTTGTTCTGCGCCACTCTGTTCATCCACCCATTTTTCAGGGAGTTTTCTCATGCAGTTTTCCACCCTCGCCCGCTTAACGCTTGTCAGCGTCGCCACAGCCGCGTCGTTTGCGGCTGCCGCCGAACCCGCCATCGTCTACGACATGGGGGGCAAATTCGACAAGTCTTTCAACGAAGCCGCTTTTGTGGGCATGGAGGCCTGGAAAAAAGAAGCCGGCAAGCAGTACCTGGAATTCGAGATTGCCAATGAATCGCAGCGCGAACAGGCGATCCGCCGCATGGCCGAGAAAGGCGCCAGCCCCATCATCGGCGTGGGCTTTTCGCAGGCCTCGGCGATTGAAAAAGTTGCCAAGGAATTCCCCAAGCTGAACTTCGTCATCGTCGACATGGTGGTCGGTCTGCCCAATGTGCAATCGGTAGTGTTCAAGGAACAGGAGGGCAGCTTTCTGGTCGGTGCCATGGCGGCTATGGCCAGCAAAACCGGCAAGGTCGGATTTGTCGGCGGCATGGACATCCCGCTGATCCGCCGCTTTGAATGCGGCTACGAGCAGGGCGCGAAATTCGCCAACCCCAAGGCTGAGGTGTTTGCCAACATGACTGGCACCACCGGCGCGGCCTGGAACGACCCGACGCGCGGCGGTGAATTGGCCAAAGCCCAGTTCGCCAAGGGCGCGGACGTGGTGTTCGCTGCAGCCGGCGGCACCGGCGTGGGCGTTTACCAGGCCGCGAAAGACAGCGGCAAGCTGGCCATCGGCGTGGACAGCAACCAGAACCACCTGCAGCCGGGCACCATGCTGACCTCCATGCTCAAGCGCGTGGACGTGGCGGTCTACAACGTCTCCAAATCCTTCGCTCCCGGCGTCACGGTGTTGGGCCTGAAAGAAGGCGGCGTGGACTACGCCATGGATGCCAACAACGCCAAGCTAGTGACAGCCGACATGAAGAAACGCGTGGACGCGGCCAAGGCCGACATCATCAGCGGCAAGATCAAAGTGGCCGATTACATGGCCGACAACGCCTGCAAGTATTGACGCTCGCGCACACCTGGGTCGGCACGCACACGCACGCTGAGACCGGCCCGCAATGAATTCGGCTGACGCAGCAGAAGCTGTAGCAGTGCAGATGCGTTGCATCTGCAAGCGCTTTGCTGCGGTGAACGCCAATGCCGATGTCGACCTCACAGTGCGTGCCGGTACGGTGCACGGCATCGTGGGTGAAAACGGTGCGGGCAAAAGCACGCTGATGTCGGTGCTCTACGGTTTTTATCCGGCAGACAGCGGCACGGTAGCGGTGTTTGGAGCGCCAGCGCATATCCGCAACGCCGACGACGCCATCGCCCTGGGTATCGGCATGGTCCACCAACATTTCATGCTGGTGGACACCTTGAGCGCGCTGGACAACGTGATGCTGGGTGCCGAGCCACATTGGCTCTTGCGCCAAGCGGCGCTGCCCGTGCGTACACGCCTGGAGTCCCTGATGCAGTCCACCGGTCTGCGGGTTCCGCTGGATACCCTGGTCGGCGATCTGGTCGTGGGTGACCGGCAACGGCTGGAGATTCTGAAAGCCCTGTACCGGGGCGCGCGCATCCTGATTCTGGACGAGCCCACCGCCGTGCTGACTCCGCAGGAAACCCTGCAACTGTTTGCGGTGCTGCGTCAGCTGCGGGCGCAGGGCACTACGGTGATTTTGATCACCCACAAACTCAAAGAGGTCATGGCCTTGTGCGACTGGGTGACGGTCATGCGGGGCGGGCGGGTGGTGCAGGACATGCAGATCGCGCAAGCCAGTATCGAGACGTTGGCGCAAGCCATGGTCGGGCGCGCTATCCACACCGGGCGCACGGAGGACACCGCACCCGGCACGCCGCAATCCAACGCACTGCCTTTGCTGCGCGCGCGCGGTTTGACCGTGCGGGACGCCATGGGCGTGCAACGCATGCACGCGGTGGATATAGACCTTTTTCCCGGAGAAATCGTGGGCGTGGCCGGGGTCGCTGGCAACGGCCAGAGTGAACTGCTGGATGTCTTGTGCGGCCTGCGCGTGCCCCAGAGTGGCAGCCTGGAGCTGGGCGGACTGCACTACGCAGCGCCCGCCTGGTTGGACCCGCACCAGGCCCGTGCACTGGGCCTGGCACACGTGCCCGAAGACCGCCATGCGCGCGCGCTGGTGATGGAGTTTGCGGCCTTGGAGTCGGCCGTGCTGGGCTACGAAGACACGCCCCAGTACAGCCACGGCGCGTGGATGCGCAGACACGCGATGCACACCGCAACGGCCGCGCTGATGGAACGCTTTGACGTGCGCCCTCGCAACGTGCGCCTCAAGAGCAGCAAGTTCTCCGGAGGTAACCAGCAAAAACTGGTGCTCGCGCGCGAGCTCGGGCAGGCACCTCGGGTTGTGCTGGTGGGCCAGCCCACTCGCGGCGTGGACATCGGTGCCATTGCGTTCATCTACGCGCAACTGCGGGCGCTGCGCGACGCGGGCGGCGCGGTCTTGCTGGTATCCAGCGAGCTCGACGAAATTCTGGCCCTCGCCGACCGCGTGCTGGTGATGAGCCAGGGCCGCATCACGGGCAGCCTGGCCGTTGGCGACTGCACCGAGGCCCGCCTGGGTCTGCTGATGGCCGGGGGCGGCGCATGAGGCAGACGCTGCCGCGCTGGGCCGATGTGGCGCTGCTGCCAGCCGTATGCCTCGGCGTGGCCCTGTTGGTGGCGGGTGTGGTGGTGGCGTTGGTAGGCCAGAGTCCGGCACAGGTGCTGGCGGCTTTGGTGCACGGTGCGTTCGGCAGTGCGCGGGGTCTGAGTTACACGCTGTACTACAGCACCAGCTTCATCTTCACCGGCCTGGCCGTGGCGGTAGCCTTTCACGGCGGCTTATTCAATATCGGCGGCGAGGGCCAGGCCACTTTAGGTGGCTTGGGAGTGGCATGGGTGGCCTTGGCCTGGGCACCGCAGTTGCCAGCCTGGGCCATGCTGCCGCTCATGGTGCTGGCGGGCGCATTGTTCGGCATGGTGTGGGCAGCCATACCCGCGTATTTGCAGGCCTACCGGGGCAGCCATGTGGTTATTACGACCATCATGTTCAACTTTTTGGCCAGTACCTTGCTGGTCTACCTGCTGGTCAACCACATGCGCCCGCCGGGCAATATGGCGATTGAAAGCATGCCCTTTGCGCCCTCAGCCCAGCTGCCCTCGGCCCAGACGGCTTTGGCCTGGCTGGGGGTGGAATGGCCGTCGTCCCCGCTGAACACGAGTTTTTTACTGGCCTTGTTGGCCTGTCTTGCGGTGTACCTTTTTGTTTGGCATACCCGCGCGGGCTACCGCTTGCGCGCGGTTGGCGCAAGCCCCCAGGCCGCTGCCTACGCCGGAATTCGGCCACAGCGCCAGGTGATTCTGGCCATGGCAATTTCCGGAGCGCTGGCGGGCTTGGTCGGCATGAACGAAGTCGCTGGCGTGAGCGGAAAACTGGTCCTGGAATTTGTCGGCGGCGCGGGCTTCACCGGCATTGCGGTGGCGCTGATGGGGCGCAACCATCCGCTGGGCATATTGCTATCCAGCCTGCTGTTCGGTGCGCTGTTCCAGGGCGGGGCCGAGGTGGCTTTCGAGGTACCCGGTTTCAGCCGTGACATGGTGGTGATGTTGCAGGGTTTTGTGGTGCTGTTCTCGGGTGCCATGACCTACGCCATCGCCCCGCCACTGGCATGGGTGCTGCGCTCTGTCGGCCTGCGCGGAGCACAGCATGGATGAGGTGCTGATCGCATCGGTACTGGCGTCCAGCGTGCGCCTGGCAACGCCGCTGATTCTGTGCGCGCTGGCCGGCTTGTTTGCCGAACGCTCGGGCGTGGTGGATATCGGGCTGGAAGGAAAAATGCTTTTTGCCGCTTTTGCCGCAGGGGCTGCGGGCGCGGCCAGCGGCTCCTGGATGTTGGCGCTGTGTGCCGCCATGGCAATAGGCGTGGCGCTGTCCATGCTGCACGGGCTGGCCTGCGTAAGCTACCCCGGCGACCAGGTGGTCTCGGGCGTGGCGATCAACATCATCGCCGCCGGGCTGACGGTAGTACTGGGCATCGCCTGGTTCCACCAGGGCGGGCAAACCCCGCCCTTGCCAAGCAGCGTGCGGATGCAGCCGCTGTTGCCGCAGGCCGGGGATGCGCTGGCCTTTGTGCCGCTGCTGGGACGGATCGCAGGTGAGGCCTTGCTCGGTCATAGCGCGCTGGTCTACCTTGCCTATGCGCTGGTGCCTGCAAGTTGGTGGCTGCTGTTTCGCACCCGCTTCGGCCTGCGCCTGCGGGCGGTGGGCGAAAACCCGCAGATGGTGGACGCCGCCGGTGTCTCGGTGGCCGGGCTGCGCTACCGCGCGCTGCTGCTCAACGGCCTTCTCTGCGGGCTGGCAGGTGCCTACCTGGTATTGGCCCAAAGCGCGAGTTTTTCGCCGCACATGACGGCTGGGCGCGGCTTCATGGCCTTGGCTGCACTCATCTTTGGGCGCTGGCAACCCGCAGGCGCGCTGTGGGCCTGCCTGCTGTTTGGATTTTTGGACGCTGTCGCCATGCGGCTTCAAGGCGTGGCGCTGCCCGGCATCGGCGTGGTGCCGGTGCAAGCCATCCAAGCCCTGCCCTACGTGCTCACGGTCATCTTGCTGGCCGGCTTCATCGGCAAAGCCGTCGCCCCCAAGGCCAGCGGAAAGCCCTACCTCAAGGAGCGCTAGCTTGCAGGCAAGATCGGTATTGCGGTAATATTCTTACCACGTAAAAGTAAGGATTTCCTGTGAAAATCACCAGCAAAGGGCAGGTCACGATTCCGCAGGCGGTGCGGGAGAAGGCGGGTTTGCATCCGCACAGTGAAGTGGAGTTTGAGGTGCGCGACAACGGCGAGGTCATCTTGCGCGCCATCGCCGCCCCGGCAACCAGCGCCCGCGCCGCTTTCGCCCGGGTGCGCGGCAGCGCCAATGCGCTGCAGTTCAAAGACATGGGGACTGACGAATTCATGGCATTTTTGCGGGCCTGAGTCGTGGCCCGCACCACCCCGCGTGTGGCAGAGCCCGACGCGCGCTATCTGGTCCAGGCGCTACCGCGCGGCACGCTGGTGGACAGCTGCGTTCTGATTGACGTGCTGGCTGACGATGCCCAATGGGCCGACTGGTCGCTAGACCAGTTGGAACGCTGCGCCAATTTGGGACCGCTGGTGATCAACCCGCTGATCCTGGCCGAACTCAGCCCGCGCTTTGAGCGGGCCAGCGACCTCGAATCCGCGCTGGCCGGCCTGCCGCTGGTGCGCGAAGCCCTGCCCTGGGACGCCGCTTTTCTGGCGGGTCAGGCCTTCAAGGTCTACCGCCAGGCCCAGGGCACCAAATCCTCACCTATGCCGGACTTCTATATCGGCGCGCATGCACTGGTCGGCAAACTGAGACTGCTCACGCGGGACGCTGCGCGCTACCGCAGCTATTTTCCGAACCTGGATGTGGTGGCGCCATAGACCGAACAACACCGTAAAACCTCAACCCCCCAGAAACTCCCAGCGCTCCAACGCCGCCATCAACTCCGCGTCGATATCCGCCGCGCGCTGGGTGCGTTGCAAGGCCAGCGCGTTGTCGCGGGCGTAGAGGCTGCCATCGGCCAACTCGGCGTGGATGGCGGCTTGCTCGGCCTCCAGACTGGCGATGTGCGCGGGCAGGGCTTCGAGTTCGCGCTGCTCTTTGTAGCTGAGCTTGCGGGTTTTGGCGGCGGGCGCCACAGGTGCTGGCGGGGGAGGAGCCGGGGCTTTTGTGGCCTCGCTGCGTTCCCCTTCTGGCCTTTCGCCTGCGCGATCGCGTTGGCGCGCTTGCTTTGGATCAGCCAGTCTTGCACGCCGCCTTCAAACTCGCGCCAGCGGGCATCGCCCTCAAAGGCGATGGTGCTGGTGACCACGTTGTCCAAAAAGGTGCGGTCGTGGCTGACCAGAAACACCGTGCCGTCGTAGTTTTGCAGCAGGTCTTCGAGCAGCTCCAGGGTATCGATGTCAAGGTCGTTGGTCGGCTCGTCGAGCACCAGCACATTGGCCGGGCGCGCGAACAGGCGTGCCAGCAACAGCCGGTTGCGCTCGCCACCGCTCAATGAACGCACCGGCGAATTAGCGCGCGCGGGTGAGAACAAAAAGTCGCCCAAATAGCTTTTGACGTGCTGGCGGCGGTTGCCGATCTCGATCCACTCGCTGCCCGGGCTGATGAAGTCTTCCAGCGTGGCGTCCATATCGAGCGCGTTGCGCATCTGGTCGAAATACGCCACGGCAATATTCGCCCCCTGGCGCACCGTGCCCCAGGGGCTGTGGCCGGGTTCGGGCGCGGGGG
>RFRO01000109.1 GCA_009924455.1 Betaproteobacteria bacterium | reverse complement strand
GGGGCCGCATGCGGCCCCTTAGTCTTTGGTGGATACGGTCAAAGCAGCCCGCCTCAGGCGTGGCGCATGCCGTGCTCTTCTTCCATCTGTGCCAGGTTGCGTGGCTCGATCAGTTCGCCGCGCATCAGCGCCATGGGGGCTTTGTAGTACAGCTTGATGTCGTGGAAAGGGTCGGTCAGGATCTTGGTCATCCAAACCAGCCCGGACATCACATCTTTGATGAAAAACAAATGGATGGTGCGGAACAGCAAGCCGCCCACGCCCACTGCCAACCACAGCGTGCCGGTATTGCGCGCAAACGATTCCAGATCGGTGTGCGGCTCCAACCAGCCTTGCAGCGCGGGGTCGACCAGCAAGAGTAGGGGGGCGGCTGCCCAGATCACCATCAGCACGATTTTGCGGCGCAGGTTGTAGCCCACCTTGATGTCTTCCTTGAACTCGTGCGTGGCCTCGTTGACCTGGTCATAGCCTTTGGGCTCAAAGAAAAAATGGCCGGACTGGCGGCTGGTCATGGACACCAGCCAGGCGATCAGGGCTGCGATCGCCGGGTCGGTGAAGAGCATCCCATAGGCCACCACAAAGCTGATCGCGCTGATCAGGTGCAGGGTTTGGTTGATGCGGCTGTGGTGGTAGTAGCGGTGGTCATCCCAGCGCTGAATGGCAAGTTGCTTGAAAAATTCGGTCATGCGGGTACTCCTTCTTCCCGCAATGTAGTCACGCCGCGTTGCGGTTTCGTGACAAATACGATGACATTTTGGTGAAATCAGCGACCGATGGCGAGGTACTCAAAACCTTGCCCGCGAACCCACTGCGGGTCATACAGATTGCGTCCGTCAAAGATGACCGGGGTTTTCAGGCTGACTTTGATGTGGTCAAAGTCCGGGCTGCGGAACTCTTTCCACTCGGTGATGATGATGAGCGCGTCTGCGCCTTGCAGCGCCAGCTTTTGCGATTCCACCATGCGCAGGCCAGGCTTTTCGCCGATCTCTGCGCGTGCCGTTTCCATGGCAACGGGGTCGTAGGCTGCGATGGTGGCACCACAGGCCAGCAAATCTGCGATCAGGGTCAGGCTGCTGGCCTGGCGCATGTCGTCGGTGTTGGCTTTGAAGGCCAAGCCCCAGAGTGCAAAGTGTTTGCCGCGCAAATCGTCGCCGAAGCGCTTTTTGACCTTGTTGCCCAACACATGCTTTTGCTGCGCGTTGGCTTCTTCTACGGCGTGCAGCACTTTGAGCCGCATGCCGGCTTTGTCTGACGCGGTTTTGATCAGGGCTTTGACATCTTTGGGGAAGCAGGAGCCGCCGTAACCTGCGCCGGCGTACAAAAAGTCATAGCCGATACGGGGATCGCTGCCGATGCCTTTGCGTACCTGCTCGATGTCGGCGCCCACCGACTCGGCCAGATTGGCCAGCTCGTTCATGAAGCTGATGCGGGTGGCCAGCATGGCGTTGGCCGCGTATTTGGTGAGTTCTGCGCTGCGGATATCCATCACGAACAAGCGGTCATGGTGGCGCTGGAATGGCGCATACAAGGCGCGCATATTGAACTCCGCTTGCTGGTTGTCGCAGCCGATCACGATCCGGCCCGGGCGCATGAAGTCCTCAATCGCCGCGCCTTCTTTGAGGAACTCGGGGTTGGACACTACGCTGAAAGGTGTCGACGAGCCGCGCTTTGCCAGCTCTTCCTCCACCACGCCGCGCACCATGTCGGCGGTGCCCACCGGCACGGTACTTTTATCCACTATGACTTTGTAGTCATTCATGTAGCGTCCGATGTTGCGGGCGGCAGCTGCCACGTACTGCGTATCAGCGCTGCCATCTTCGCCCGGAGGCGTGCCCACGGCGATGAACTGGATGGTGCCGAAATGCGCTGCCGCTTCAAGATCCGTGGTGAAGTGCAGCCGACCCGCTTTCACGTTGCGCGCCACCATCTCATCCAGACCGGGCTCGTAAATCGGCAAGCGCCCCTCGCGCAAGCCCGCAATTTTGTCTGCGTCCATGTCCAGGCACAGCACATCGTTGCCAACCTCAGCCAGGCAGGTGCCCGTGACCAAGCCCACGTAACCGGTTCCGATAACAGTGATTTTCATAAAGTAAGGCCGTAAACAATGAAAAGGGTTTATTCCTAGGAGCTTTTGGATTCGCCGCACTCGAGTGCCCATGCGGTTTTCTGCCAGGCCACGGCTTCTTCTTGCAGTAAATAAGCGGATTGCGGGTACTTCAATGCCCAGGCTGCGGGGTAGCGCAGCTTCAGCATGCCCTCGGCATCCCGGCGCAGCACCATGTCCTGAATTTCCGGGTCGCGCCGCGCATGGCACAGAATCACCGCCAGGCGCAGGGTTGCCAGCTGCATGCGCAAGCCTTCTTCGTCCAGCTCTGCCTCAATCTTGCGCAACTTGCCACGGTGCCCGAGTACCAGCACGCCCAGGCGGTGCATTTCGGCAACCGAAAAGCCCAGGGCGTCGGCGTTATCGAGGATGTAGGCGCCATGCTTGTGGTAGTCGCTGTGCGAGATGTGGCTGCCAATCTCATGCAACTGCGCAGCCCAGCCCAACTTGCGCTGCGCACGGTCCCACTGGGCACGCTGCCCGTTTTGAGGCACCGGATAAAGCTGCCGGTACAGCGCTGCGGCGACCTGTCCGACCCGCCGCGCCTGCGCGGCGTCGACCTGGAATTTGCCCGCCAAACGCGCTACGGTGGTGTCGCGCAAGTCGCTGGTGGAATCGCGCTCACCCAGCATGTCGCAGATCAAACCATGGCGCAGGCCACCCTGGGCAATTTCCAGTGTGTCGATATCCAGCAGATCGAAGAGCGCGCGCAAGACGCTGAGTCCACCCGCCAATATGGGGCGCCGGTCTTCGCGCAGCCCCGGGAGCTTGATTTGTTCCACTTGTTGCGCGCCCACCAGGGTGTCGAGCAACCAGTCCAATCCCTCGCGGTCGATCCGGTTGGCTGCCCAGCCCGCCTGGAACAATATTTCGCCGATGGCGCCGGCGGTACCAGCCGACCCATAGGCGCGTGTCCAATTGGCCGCCTGGTACACATTCGTCGCACCTTCCAGCACCGCTGCTGCGGCAACCTGGGCTTTTTGGAAATGCTTGTGGCTGAGCAAGCCATCGGGAAAATACCGCTGCGACCACACCAGACTGCCCACCCGGTAGGACTCCATCTTGCGGGCTTGCAGGCCATGGCCGAGTGCCAGCTCGGTGGATCGCCCGCCGATGTCGATAACCAGGCGCTTCTCGTCGGAGGCGGGTAGCTTGTTGGCCACCCCCTGGTAAATCAGGCGGGCTTCTTCGCGGCCGGACACCACGTCAATGGGGAAACCCAGGACCTTGGTGGCCCGGGCCAGGAATACGTCACGGTTGCGGGCTTCACGCAAGGTCTGCGTGGCGACTGCGCGCACCTGGTTGCGCTTGAAGCCAGACAGGCGTTCGCCAAAACGCGCCAGACAATTCCAGCCGGCTTGCATGGCTTCCGGCGTCAGGTCCCGGTTGGCATCCAGCCCGCCGCCCTGACGGACCGCCTCTTTAAGGTACTCGGTCCGGACAAATTCCTGGTGTTCGATGACGCCGATTTCGAGGCGAAAACTATTGGAGCCGAGGTCTACCGCGGCGAGTCGATGTTCTGAAGGCATGGAAAAAGCAATTGCGCAAGCGACTTGCAGAATACCAGCTAGCGATGGGAACTACCCCATCGCTTGCGCGAATCGCAGGCCTAGGGCCAGCGGCCCTAAGCGGCAACTCCCATTATTTTTTGACCGGGGGGATCAGAACGGTGTCGATGATGTGCACCACGCCATTGCTGGCGGCGATGTCCGCCTTGATCACCATGGCGTTCTCAACCGTCACAAATTCGCCGGCCTTGGACAGCGCCAGGGTATCGCCGTTGAGTGCTTTGACATTGCTGTTCTTCACATCCTTCGCCATCGCCGCGGCGGGCACCACGTGGAAGGTCAGCAAATTCTTGAGCTTGGCCGGGTCTTTGGACACGTCGTTCAACACGGCGGCGGGCAGCGCTTTGAGGGCATCATTGCTGGGCGCGAAGACGGTGAAGGGGCCAGCGCCATCCAAGGCGTCTTGCAAATCTGCAGCGATGATCAAGCTGTTCAAGGTGCTGAGTGAGGCCTCGGCTGCGATGGTCTTGGAGACCGAAACCGGCTCGGCCGCGCCGGCAAAGCCACATGCGGCACCGGCCAGGAAAGCTGCTCCCAGGGCGCGGCGGGTAAGAGAAAAAATTGCGGGGGTTTTCATGGGGACCATCTCCTAGGTTAAAACGCAATCCTAGGTATTTTTCATGACATTTCGGTGACATTTATTTTCGTAAGCCCTTGATTTCGAATGATTAAATAAATCTGCAGCCGTATTTTTGTCATAAATAAGACATATAAACTGCCTACAGTTAAAGGCTCTAACCCACACACATGAGGCCTACATGAAACTTTCTCCCCGTTACACCTTCGCACTGACGCTGATTGCCGGTGCATTCGCATCGTCCGCTTTGCAGGCGCAGGAAATCACCGGAGCTGGTGCCAGCGCGCCCGCACCCCTGTATTCAAAATGGGCGGGCGACTACAACAAAGCCACTGGCGTCAAAGTTAATTACCAGTCCATCGGTTCGGGCGGCGGCATCAAGCAAATCGACTCCAAGACGGTTGACTTCGGTGCGTCAGATGCGCCCCAAACGGACGACGCGTTGAAGGCCAAGGGCCAGATCCAATTCCCCACGGTCATTCTGGGTGTCGTACCCATCATCAACGTCAAAGGCATCGAGCCCGGACAGCTGAAGCTCAGCGGCCAGGTTCTGGGTGATATCTACCTGGGAAAAATCACCCGTTGGAATGACCCTGCCATCAAGGCCATCAACCCAGCCTTGAATTTGCCGGATGCAGCGATCGCCCCGGTGCGCCGCGCCGACGGCTCCGGCACCACCTTCCTGTTCACCAGCTACCTGAGCAAAGTGAACGCCGAATGGAAGGCCAAAGTCGGTGAAAACAGCGCGGTGAACTGGCCCGTTGGCGCAGGCGGCAAAGGCAACGAGGGTGTATCCGCTTTCGTGGCTCGCTTGCCCAACTCGATTGGCTACGTGGAGTACACCTACGTCAAGCAGAACAAACTGTCCTACGTCATGCTGCAAAACGCCGACGGCCATTTCGTGGCCCCCGATGACACCGCGTTCAAGGCTGCTGCTGCGGGTGCGGATTGGAGCAAGTCCTTCAACCAGATCATCACCAATATGCCTGGCAAAGACAGCTGGCCCATCTCCGGTGCCACTTTCATCTTGATGCACGCCAAGCAGGACAACCCGGCCAAGGGCACCGAGACGCTGAAGTTTTTCCATTGGGCTTACCAGAACGGCGATAAAACCGCGTCCGATCTGGAATATGTGCCTATGCCTAAATCCGTCGTGGCTGCGATTGAAAAGCTGTGGGGCGAAGTCAAAGACGGCGCTGGTAAGCCCGTCTGGACCAAGTAAGTTCATTTCCTAAAGGGTCCTCTTCGGGTTTACGCCCGGAGAGGATGGGTTGCGCGAAGCGCGCTGGCTCACTGACCGAATTCCAATGTCAAAAATCAACCATCTGAAGACTGCGCGCAGCGGGCCACTTGCAGACGCACTGTTCGGCCATTTGGCCCGCGGTTGTGCGATTCTGACCTTGGTCTTGTTGGCCTCGATCCTTGTTTCTCTGACCATCAGCGCGTGGCCGGCGATCAGTAAATACGGCTTGGCATTTTTTGCGAATACCGCCTGGGATCCGGTTCAGGAAGAGTTTGGCGGCCTCGTCATGATTTATGGAACCATCGCCACTTCGCTGATCGCTTTGGTGATTGCCGTGCCGGTGAGCTTTGGCATCGCCGTGTTTCTGACGGAGTTGTCTCCCGCATGGTTGCGCAGGCCGCTGGGTACCGCCATCGAATTGCTTGCCGCGATCCCTTCCATTGTGTATGGCATGTGGGGTTTGTTGATTTTCGGCCCGGTATTGGCCACCTATGTGCAGGAGCCCTTGCAAGCAATGTTGGGCGGCGTACCGGTGCTGGGCTCCTTGGTTTCCGGCCCGCCCGTAGGGATCGGAATTTTGTCGGCCGGCATCATCTTGGCGATCATGATTATCCCGTTCATCTCGGCGGTGATGCGCGACGTGTTTGAAGTCACGCCTCCGCTTCTCAAAGAGTCGGCCTATGGTCTGGGTGCCACCACCTGGGAGGTTGTTTCCAAAGTGGTCTTGCCCTTCACCAAAGCGGGTGTGGTGGGCGGAATCATGCTGGGCCTGGGGCGCGCCATCGGCGAGACGATGGCGGTGACGTTTGTGATCGGCAACTTCAATCAGCTGGATTCGCTCAGCCTGTTCCAAGCCGCCAACAGCATCACGTCTGCGCTGGCCAATGAGTTCGCCGAGGCGGGGCAGGGCCTGCATCAAGCCGCGTTGATGTATCTGGGATTGGTGTTGTTCTTCATCACCTTTGTCATCCTGTCGCTGTCTAAGTTATTGCTTGCGCAGCTGCGAAAAGGTGAAGGATCTAAATCATGAGCAGCGCGACTACTGCAGCCACAACGCGGCAACGGGCAGGGAAATTTGCCCAGCGCAAGCGTGTCAATCAAGTTGCCAGCGTTTTGGCGCTGGCCGCCATGGCCTTTGGTTTGTTCTGGCTGTTTTGGATTTTGTTGCAGACACTGGTGCTGGGCGTCGAGGGGCTGTCCTGGGCCGCTTTGAGCCAGATGACGCCGGGACCCAATGAGGAAGGTGGATTGCTCAACGCGATCTATGGCTCCGCATTGATGGTTGCGCTGGCCACGTGCATCGGTACACCGATAGGCGTGCTGGCCGGCATTTACCTGGCGGAGTTCCACACCACCGGTTGGCTGGCGACTGTGACGCGATTCGTGAATGACATTTTGTTGTCAGCGCCATCTATCGTCATCGGCCTGTTTGTGTACTCGGTTGCGGTGAACCCGTTTCACACATTCTCCGCCTTCGCCGGGGTGCTGGCCTTGGCACTGATCGTGATCCCGGTGGTGATTCGTACGACAGAGAACATGCTTCAGCTCGTACCCCCCGGCTTGCGCGAGGCGGCCTATGCCTTGGGTGCGCCCAAGTGGAAGGTGATTCTCAGCATCACCTTGAAGGCTGCCCGTGCGGGCGTGATCACCGGTGTGTTGCTGGCCGTTGCGCGGATTGCGGGCGAAACCGCGCCCTTGCTGTTCACGGCGCTGAGCAACCAATTCTGGACGTCCAGCCTGGGGCAGCCGATGGCTAGCTTGCCGGTCACCATTTTTAAATTCGCCATGAGCCCCTATGAAAATTGGCAAAAGCTCGCATGGGCCGGGGTGTTTTTGATTACCTTGGCAGTTTTGGTTTTGAACATCGCGGCCCGGGTGTTAACCCGCAGCAAGTCCTGAGTACGCCAGCCGGCCCTCTATTCGCCCACCTTTTATATTGTTGCTCCATGTTACCTACCAATAGCCCAACGACAGCCACCAAGATTGCGGTTCAAAACCTGAACTTCTACTACGGCAAGTTCCATGCTTTGAAGAACATCAACCTCGCCATACCCGAGGGGCGGGTGACGGCCTTTATCGGCCCGTCCGGATGCGGCAAGTCCACGCTGCTGCGGGTCTTCAACCGCATGTTCGCGTTGTATCCGGAGCAGCGTGGACTTGCCGCATCCGGACGGGCCGATAA
>RFRO01000108.1 GCA_009924455.1 Betaproteobacteria bacterium | reverse complement strand
CGCCGATGGCCATGGCGATCGGCAATCCGATGGCCGACCACAGCGAATATCGACCGCCCACCCAGTCCCAGAAGCCGAAGGTGGTGTCAATGCCGAAGTTGTTGGCCGCAGCCACATTCGTGGTCAGGGCCGCAAAGTGGCGGGCGATGTCGGTGCCGCCATGCGAGATGAACCAGGCTTTGGCCGAGGCGGCGTTGGTCATCGTCTCAATGGTGGTGAAGGTTTTGCTGGCAATCAGGAACAGCGTGTTGGCGGGCTGCAGCCGCGCCAGGGTGCTGGCCAGCTCATGCCCGTCGACGTTGCTGACAAAGTGAAAACGCTTGTGCGGGTGCGCAAACGCTTGCAGGGCCAGCACGGCCATTTGCGGCCCCAGGTCGGAGCCGCCGATACCGATATTGACGATATCGGTGATCGCATCGTCGGCGCGGACTTGCTCCGCGTAGGCCAGCATCGCGTCCAGCGTGCTGTGGACTTTGCCCAGCTCCTGCGCTTCCAGTGCGCTGCCGGTGGGTGCATTGGCTGGCGTGCGCAGCAGCACATGCCAGACCGCGCGCTGCTCGGTGTTGTTGATGGCAGCACCCGCAAACATCGCGTCGCGGTGTGCCGCCAGGCCGCATTGCTCGGCCAGTTCCAGCAGCAATTCCATGGTGGCCGTGTCGATGCGGTTTTTGGACAGATCGCCGAAAACATAGGGCGCCTGCTGGCTGAAGTGTGCAAAGCGCTGCGGATCCGCAGCAAAGGCCTCGCGCAGATCGAAGCTTCGCCCGTGCGTGTCATACGCGGTTTGCAGGCTTGCCCAGGCGGGTGCGCGGTCGCAGCGCAGACGGGTCATGGAAGAATTCCTTATAGGGTGGTGATGAGCCATTCAGGCTGCCAGCAGCAGCTTTTCCAGCTTGATCGCATCGACGCAGAATGCGCGTATGCCCTCAGCCAGCTTTTCGGTGGCCATGGCGTCTTCGTTCAAGGCAAAGCGGAAACCCGCTTCGTCGTAGTGCACCGCCGGAATGTCCATCGCCAATGCGGCCGGGGCGTGCAAGCGGGGCTGCAGCGGCGTATCACTGGCGGCCAGACCGGCCAGCAGTTCGGGGCTGATGGTGAGCAGGTCACAGCCTGCCAGCGCAGTGATCTGCCCCACATTGCGAAAGCTCGCGCCCATCACTTCGGTCTTGATGCCGTGGTGTTTGTAGTAGTTGTAAATCTGTACCACCGATTGCACGCCGGGGTCGTTCTCTGCGGCTTTATCGGCTTCCACCCACGCCGCGCCTGCCGACTTTTTGTACCAGTCGTAAATGCGCCCGACAAAGGGCGAAATCAACTGCACCTTGGCCTGGCCGCAGGCCACCGCCTGGCAAAACGCGAACAGCAAAGTGAGGTTGGTGTGGATGCCCGCTTGCTGCAGCTGCGCGGCGGCTTGAATGCCTTCCCAGGTCGAGGCCACTTTGATCAGCACCCGGTCCTTCGCGATGCCCTGGGCCTGGTACATCGCTATCAGGCGCTTGCCCCGGGCCACGGTGGCCGCCGTGTTGAAACTCAAGCGCGCATCGACCTCGGTGGAGACCCGGCCCGGAATGATGGACAGGATTTCGCAACCGAAACGCACCAGCAGGTGGTCCATCACCTCGTCCAGCGGCCGGCCGCGGTGGGCGGCGACGGCGGCTGTCAACAGCGGCGCGTATTCGGGCTTTTGCACGGCCTTGAGAATCAGCGACGGGTTGGTGGTGGCATCTTGCGGCTGGTAGGCGCTGAGTTGCTTGAAGTCGCCGGTGTCGGCGACCACGGTGGTGTGCTGCTTGAGTGCGTCGAGCTGGTTCATAGCGGTCCTCGGGTGTGGGATGGATCCAACGCGCCACGGAGCACAAACCCGGCTCCATGAAACAAAGTTACAATAAATTTAACAATTTTTGTAACCACTATTCTATTCGCGTCCCATTATGAGCTTCGACCTCGTTCTTTTCGGCGGCACCGGCGACCTGGCCTGGCGCAAACTCATGCCTGCTTTGTTCCAGGCCTTTCGCCATGGAACCCTGCCGGAGGGCGGGCGCATCATTGGCGTTGGTCGCGACAAACACAGCCACGAGCAATACCGCGCCCTGATCAAGGCCCGGTTTGACAAAGTCGAGCTTGCCAAGCGGCCCAGCGCCGAAGAATTCGCCCGTTTTGCCGCGCTTTTGGAATTCATACCCATGGACTTGTCCAAGGTCGCGGATTACGCCGCGCTGGCCGAAAGCCTGAATGCCCGCCGCGCGGAAACGGTGGTCATGTATGTGGCCACGGCGCCTTCGCTGTTCACCATGGTCTGCGAGCAACTCGCTGCTGTGGGCTTGAACGCCCCCCACATCCGCGTGGTCTTGGAAAAGCCGCTGGGCCATGACCTGGCCAGCAACCGCGCGATCAACCAGACTGTGCGCCGCTACTTCGAAGAAAAGCAGGTGTTCCGGATTGACCATTACCTCGGCAAGCCGGCGGTGCAAAACCTGTTCGCGCTGCGCTTTGGTAATGCCTTGTTTGAGCCGCTGTGGCGGCGTGAGCACATCGCCAAAGGCACAGCCGGCGGAACGGCTGTGCCAGGCTACTGCGAAGAGGATGGCGTGAACCCGCACAGCCAGACGGAAACCTTTGTGGCCTTGCGCACCGAGATTGCCAATTGGCGCTGGGCGGGCGTACCGTTTTACATCCGCACCGGCAAGCGGCTAGCCGGGCGCGATGCGCGCATCGTGGTCAACTTCCGGCCCACGCCGCACGCCATCTTCAATGCCCCTGCCAATAGCGCCAACCAATTGGTAATCCACCTGCAGCCCAAGGACGGGTTGGAGCTGCACCTTCTGGCGCAGGGCCAGGCCGGCCGGCAAAGCCGCGCCGCTGCCGCATTGGTGCCGGTGCAGCTGGACCTGGACTTTGACAAACGCTTCGGCTCAGAGCGGGTCGGCGCCTACGAGCGGCTGTTGCTCGACGTGATTGGCGGACGCCTGAACCTTTTTGTGCGCAGCGATGAGCAAGAGGAAGCCTGGCGCTGGGTCGAACCCCTGATCGAGCATTGGGCGGCGGATACGCAAGGGCCCCGGCCTTATGCGGCCGGCAGCTGGGGCCCGAGCGCCTCCAGCGCCATGATCGCCCGTGACGGCCATTGCTGGGCCGAGGAGTCCTAAAGCCATGTTGGACCGGATCCAAGCCAGCCTGCCCTCCCTGGCACCTGCCGAACAGCGGGTGGCCAAGCTGTGTCTGACGGATCCGCGCGCCTTCACCATGCTGCCGGTGGCGCAACTTGCCGACCGCGCGCATGTCAGCAAGCCCACCGTGGTGCGTTTTTGCCGCAGCGTGGGCTACAACGGCCTGGCCGACTTCAAGCAAAAGCTCGCCGGTACCGTGAACGAAGGCGTGCCCTTCATCCACCGCAGCGTGGATGTGGACGATAAGACCGCTGACGTACTCGTCAAAGTGATCGACAACACCGTCGCCGCGTTTTTGAAATACCGCAACGAAGCCAGTAGCAACCAGATCGACAAGGCCGTTGCGGCGCTGGTGGCAGCGTTTCAAAGCGGACGGCAAGTGCAGTTTTTTGGTGTGGGGAACTCAGGCATCGTCGCCCAGGACGCGCAGCACAAATTCTTCCGCCTCGGTTTGCACAGCACCGCCTACAGCGACGGCCATATGCAGGTGATGAGCGCATCTATTTTGCAAAAAGGGGATTGCGTGCTGATCATCAGCAACTCGGGCCGCACCCGTGACCTCATGGACGCCTGCGACATCGCGCGCAAAAACGGCGCAACCACCATCGTCGTTACCGCCAGTGGCTCGCCCTTGGCCAGCGCCGGACAGATTCACTTGAGTGCCGACCACCCCGAGGGGTTTGACCGCTACAGCCCCATGGTGTCGCGCTTGTTGCACCTTCTGATCATCGATGTGCTGGCCACCACGGTGGCTTTGCGCATTGGCGGAACCATCGTGCAACCCATGCTCAGCCGCATGAAAGACAGCTTGCGCAGCAAGCGTTACACCTGAGGCATCGCCCGGGCCGGGCACATAATTGGTCCATGCAAACCTACCTGGTCGGTGGCGCAGTGCGCGATGCCTTGATGGGCCTGCCGGTGCAGGACCGCGACTGGGTGGTGGTTGGCAGCAACCCGCAAGCCATGCTGGATGCCGGTTACAAGCCTGTAGGCCGGGACTTTCCGGTTTTTTTGCATCCCCTGACGCGCGAGGAATACGCGCTGGCCCGCACCGAGCGCAAGACCGCACCCGGTTACCGGGGCTTTGTGGTGCAGGCCGATCCATCGGTCACCCTGGAGCAGGATTTGGGCCGCCGCGATTTGACGATCAACGCGATGGCCGTTGCCGCCGCCCACATCCGCCCGGACGGCAGCTTCGACCCCGCGTATGTGGTGGACCCGTTCGGCGGCATGGCGGACTTGCGCACAGCGACCTTGCGTCATTGCACCGAGGCTTTTCGCGAAGATCCGGTGCGTATCCTGCGCCTCGCCCGCTTTGCGGCCCGGTTCGCGGACTTCCAGACCGCCCCTGCCACGGCCGCGTTGATGCAGGCGATGGTCAGCGCCGGTGAGGCCGCGGCTTTGGTGCCGGAGCGCGTCTGGTCTGAATTGGCTACCGGCTTGATGGAAGCGCATCCCGGCCGTATGTTGGATGTGTTGCGTGCCTGCGGTGCGTTGCGGGTGCTGCTGCCCGAGGTCGATGCCCTGTGGGGTGTGCCTCAAAGTGCCGAACACCACCCGGAGATTGACACGGGCGTACACCTGATGATGGTCTTGCAACAAGCCGCAGTGGCTGCAGCGCCCTTGGAGGTGCGCTGGGCGTGTTTGATGCACGACCTGGGCAAGGCCACTACGCCGGCCGCGCTGTTGCCGCGCCATATCGGCCATGAAGGGCGCAGCGTGCAGCTTGCGCGCCAGATCGGGCAGCGCCTGCGCGTGCCGGTTGCCTGCACCGAGCTGGCCGAGGTCGTGGCGCGGGAGCACGGCCATATCCACCGCAGTGACGCGTTGGGAGCCGGAGCGTTGTTGCGCTTGTTGGAGCGCCGCCATAGCCTGTGCTGCGACCGATGCGGTCGCAGCACAGGCTATGGCGGGTGGCGCAAAAGGCCAGGCCATCGGACTGGCGGTTGCAAGCGCGCGGGAACAGGCGCTTGAGCGCTTGCTTGGCAAGCCGTAAAGCCCCTGGGGTGATGGCCCCCGGCCTACAATGGTGCGGCCCTTCTTCCCGCTGAGGATGGGGGCTGAAAAATCGGTTTTCTGTTCATGAGGTAGGGGTTATGTCCGTGAAACGCCTGGGTGCCATCTGCATGTGTGCTTGGTTTGTGACCGGCGCTGCCGTCGCCGACGACTGGGAGGACGGTTATGCCGATTACCAGCGCCGTGACTTTCCTGCAGCCGTTAAAAAATGGCGCAATGTGGCAGAGGCGGGCAACCCGAATGCCCAGTCGTTGTTGGGCGAGATGTATGCCTTTGGCCAGGGCGTACCGCTGAATTACCCGGAGGCCCACCGCTTGCTGCGCATGGCGGCGGCGCAGGGCGTTGCGAAAGCGCAATTCAAGCTTGGCTCTATGTATGAAAAAGGCCACGGCTTTGAGAAAAACCCGGCCATGGCACACCGCTGGTACGGCCTTGCCGACGCGGCGGGCCATCCGGAGGCCTACAAAGACCGCCAGCGCGTAGCGGCCAAGCTGGACCCCGCAGCGATTCAGGAATCCAACCGCTGGGTCGAAGCGTGCGTGAAGAGGTTGTACAAGGGCTGTGAGTAACGCACCCGCCACTGCGTACCGAACCCACCCTGGAAGGGGTGCACAGGGTAGCCTTGGATATGCCGCCATACCGCGTAGTCGGAACTGCTGATACGGCCTTCGCGGGCCAGTGATTCAAACTGCCCGTGGTCGGTCAAAACGCCGATGTAGCGAATCTGGGCCAGCAGCATGTCAAAGTGGGCCAGGGCCTGCTCCGGCTTGCCCAGCATCTGCACGGGGTTGACGACCTGCATGGCGAATGGGGATACGGCTTGAGGCTGCCGCATATTGAGGGAACCCGGGACATCGGAACGCTGCCGGGTGCTTGACCCATCACGCTGCTGTGCCAGGAACACCCCGGAAAGAAGTACCAGCAGCATCAGCACCACGAACACCAGCGTCACCGCAACGGGCGTGCTCCAGGTGCCCAAGCCGTTCTGGGCGAGATCCGCGCCGTAGCCGGCTGCAGCAGCGTCCCAAGATGCCAAGCCGCCCACCGCCTGTAAGCCGCCGTACAGCGTGATTGCCGTGACCAGCAGCGCCAGCCCAACCGCGAGGGTCAGCGGCCAAGCCTGCGTCAGCAGATCCACAATGAACGCGCGGGCCCGCGCCAATCTGCGCGATGGGATCAGTTGCACAAAACGAATGGCGCGCAAAAACCGCAGATCCATCGTCAGCGGTAACCAAAAGCCCAGGAAAAAAGGTGCCAGCGTGACCGCTTCCAGCAGCATCTCGGGCCGGCGCAGGCATGCCAGGCGCGCAGCGAAGTCGCCGCGGCTCTCAGGATGTTCGACCCCGACATACACACGCAGCAGGTAATCGGCGAAGAAAACGGCCGTGGTCAGCACGTGCAAGCCAAACAGCAGCGGATCAGGGCTTTGGTGGGACAAACCGCGCACCATGTCCACGCTGTAAAGAAGAACGCTTAACGCCGCACAGCCGCACAAAATCAAGCGCAGCGCGCGTGCGGGGGATCCGGGTGGTGCGTCCGAAAACAGCAGGCTGTACAGGTGTTGCCGCCATGGCCGCACGGGATGCGCTTGCGCGCCCGGGCCATCCGCTGATACCACGGGGTTCACAGGCTGAAGAGGCTTGTTCATCGGGTTAGAAATCAAGATCCGCCACGGGTCGGGTCTGACCCCAACGGTCGCACACCGATACCCGCAACTTCAGCGGAGCCCGGATCAAGTCCTCAGCTTCCAGCATGGTGTATTGCAGGGGCCGGGGCTCCATGAGCGAGGGTTTGGCTTTTTCCAGCACGATGGCGCCAGCCGTTTTGGGGTCGCCGGCGCTGCAATGCGCGGTGCTGGCCTGGACTTCGCCGGAATAGGGATTGCGCAAGCCGGACAGCGCGCCACGGGCTTCGCGTAAGACCTGTTCGCATGCGCGCCAACTGCCATCCGACGGGGATATGGCCTGCACATCGCCGCCTTGGCTGGACTCCGTGCTCAGCAACAACTCGCGCCCGCTGCCCTCCAGCAAGATGGCCAATGGGGGTTGTTCTTCTTTGGGTGCCGCCAGTGCGCAGGCTTGCGGGTGGAAGTCGGCTTGGCCGCGCTGCGGCCCGGCCTCGCTGAGCCACTGTGCCCAGACTTTGGCGTTGTTAAAGGCCTTGTATCCCTTTTGCGCATCGTCGTACGCGCGCCAGCCCACCAGCCCGGCGGCCGCCAGCGCCACGCCGAGCAGGAGCAGAAAAACCATATCGGCCGGAGACGGCTGCACAACAGCCGCCGCACCCTCGGGGACTTCGAGCGTGAAGACCAGCGAAGTTGCTGGAGATTTATTCGCCGTCACGGTATTTCACGGTGACGCTGATGCGCCGGTTGCGCGGATCCTTGGGATCGTTGTTGTTATAGGGCATGGTGTCAGCGACACCTTCGATTTGCGCGAAGCGGTCGGGCTTGATGCCCTTCTTCTCGAACATGGCGCGGGTGGCCTCGGCGCGTTCGGCTGAAAGCGACCAGTTGTTGCGCGCTCCCG
>RFRO01000107.1 GCA_009924455.1 Betaproteobacteria bacterium | reverse complement strand
GTGTACTGGATGGTGAATATGTCGTTCAAGACCAATGGCGAAATTGTGGCCAGCTTCAGTCTGTTCCCACAGCATTTCACCTGGGAAAACTACCACACCATCTTGACTGATGAGTCTTGGTATTCCGGCTACATCAACAGCATGATTTACGTGGCCATGAATACCGTGGTCTCCGTGTTGGTGGCGCTGCCGGCGGCCTACGCGTTTGCGCGTTACCGCTTTTTGGGTGACAAGCATGTGTTCTTTTGGTTGCTCACCAACCGCATGACCCCGCCTGCGGTGTTTTTGCTGCCGTTTTTTCAGCTCTACACCACGGTGGGACTGATGGACACGCACATCGCGGTGGCCATGGCGCACCTGCTTTTCAACGTGCCTTTGGCGGTGTGGATTCTGGAAGGCTTTATGAGCGGCATCCCGCGTGAAATCGATGAGACCGCCTACATCGACGGCTACACCTTCCCGCGCTTTTTTATCCGCATCTTCATTCCGCTTATTAAGGCGGGTATCGGCGTGGCCGCCTTCTTTTGTTTTATGTTCAGCTGGGTCGAGTTGCTGCTGGCGCGCACGCTGACCAGCGTGAATGCCAAACCTATTGTGGCGACCATGACGCGCACGGTGTCTGCTGCTGGCATGGACTGGGCCACGCTGGCTGCTGCCGGCGTCTTGACCATCGTGCCCGGTGCCATCGTGATCTGGTTTGTGCGCAACTACATCGCCAAGGGCTTTGCCATGGGGCGCGTATGACCGCAGTCTCTGCATTCACAAGGAGTTGCCATGTTTGAGTGGATGGCCTGGACCCTGCCGGTCGCAGTGTTCTTCATCAGCATTGGGTTGATGCTGTTGGGTATGACGGTGTGGGAGATCCGTTCTCCTACCGAAGCGCGTAAAGGGTTTTTACCCATGGAAACCACGCGCGGCGACCGCCTGTTTATCAGCTTGTTGTGCGCGGCTTATGTGCACCTGGCTTTTGTCGGGATGAGCGGCTTGCTCACGGAATGGCTTGCTTTGGATGGCGAGCCGTCTATTTGGTTCGCGACCGTCTTATCTGCACTGCTTTTGGTTTTGGTGATGCGCAAGGGTTGATTGCTTGGAAGTTTTTGGATCGGCTCGGTGCCCCCTCGAGTCGTGACAGCACCAGATTTAGGGGGCACATTAATCGAGGAGAGACGACATGAAATTGAGGCACACAGCGATTACCGTCGCCATCGCCTGCGCACTGGGACACAGCGCGTGGGCCGATGAGGCAGCGGCCAAGAAGTGGATTGACAGCGAGACCTGATTCAAGAGGGTGACGTGGTGGAAAAACTGCAGACCTCTATGCAGTCCGGCAAGTCCATTTATGACGGCTGGATTTCCGACTCCGACCTGATCGGTACCCACTACCGCTACGGCAAAATTTTGAACCTGACCGATTACATGACCGGCGCAGGCAAGGAATACACCAACCCGGGTCTGGACATCAAAGACTTCATCGGCACCAGCTTCACCACGGCACCCGATGGCAAGCTGTACCAGTTGCCCACGCAGCAGTTCGCCAACCTGTACTGGTTCCGTGCGGACTTGTTCGCCCGCCAGGACCTAAAAGACAAGTTCAAAGCCAAATATGGCTATGAATTGGGCGTACCGCTGAACTGGAGCGCTTACGAGGACATTGCTGCATTCTTCACCAATGACGTCAAGACCATTGATGGCAAGCCAATTTACGGCCATATGGACTACGGCAAGAAGGATCCCTCGCTGGGCTGGCGTTTCACCGATGCTTGGTTGTCGATGGCCGGCGCTGCCGACATTGGTATCCCCAACGGCATGCCAGTTGACGAGTGGGGTATCCGTGTTGCCGCAGACAAATGCACACCTGTGGGTGCATCCGTGTCCCGTGGTGGCGCGACCAACTCCCCCGCGGCTGTCTACGCTTTGACGAAGTACATCGACTGGATGAAGAAGTACTCGCCTAAAGAAGCCATCGGCATGACCTTTGGTGAAGCCGGACCCGTGCCGGCCCAAGGCCAGATTGCCCAGCAGATCTTCTGGTACACCGCTTTTACTGCGGATATGGTCAAGCCCGGTCTGCCGGTTGTGAACGACGACGGCACACCAAAATGGCGCATGGCTCCCGGCCCCAACGGCCCCTACTGGAAGCAAGGCATGCAAAACGGCTACCAGGACGTGGGTTCATGGACTTTCTTTAAGGACCATGATGCAGACAAAGTCGCGGCAGCCTGGCTCTATGCCCAGTTCGTGACTTCCAAGACCACCTCGCTGAAGAAAACTGTGGTCGGTCTGACGCCTATCCGTGAAAGCGACATCCAGTCCAAAACCATGACGGACATGGCGCCCAAGCTCGGCGGTTTGGTGGAGTTCTACCGCAGCCCGGCCCGCGTGGCGTGGACTCCGACTGGAACCAACGTGCCCGACTACCCCAAGCTGGCCCAGCTCTGGTGGAAAAACGTGGCAGTTGCTGTGACGGGTGAAAAGACCCCGCAAGCTGCTATGGACAATCTGGCAGAGGAAATGGACCAGGTTATGGGCCGTTTGGAGCGTGCGGGCATGGCCCATTGCGCACCCAAGCTCAACCCCAAGGGTGACCCCAACAAGTACCTGAGCGACAAGGGTGCTCCGTGGAAGAAGCTGGCTAACGAGAAGCCGAAGGGTGAAACCATTGCCTATGACACGCTGCTGAATGCGTGGAAAGCCGGCAAGGTTCGCTAAGCCCCCCGCCTTGCAGTCCACCTGCAAGGCGCCAACCGCACCATCGTCTGCCCCGGTCTGACCAGCGGGCGGTGGTGCCCCCATTCTTTCGCCGTGCGCGATGTGTGGATAGCCATGTCCGAAAACGCCAGCCCCCTGCCAACGGTTCGAGAGAACGCCCTCGCGCAATTGCGCCAGCCGCGTGTTTACGACATGGCGATTGTGGGCGGCGGCGCCACCGGGCTGGGCCTGGCACTGGATGCTGCGCAACGCGGCCTTTCCGTCGTGTTGGTCGACTCCCACGATTTCGCGCAAGGCACCTCGTCGCGCTCGACCAAACTGCTGCACGGCGGGGTCCGCTATTTGGCCCAGGGCAATATCAGCCTGGTGCGCGAAGCCCTGCATGAACGCACCACGGTCTTGCACATTGCCCCGGGTTTGGCCCATCCCCTGGCTTTTGTGATCCCCGCTATCCGGTGGTGGGAACGCGCTTTTTACGGCGCGGGCCTGACCTTGTATGACTGGCTGGCCGGCAGCGCCGGGCTGGGTCCGACCCGCATTTTGAGCGCTGCGCAGACCCTACAATTCCTGCCGGCTGCCCGGGCTGCCGGTTTGCGGGGCGGCGTTTTGTACTGGGACGCGCAGTTTGATGATGCGCGACTGGCGATTGCGTTGGCGCGCACCGCGGCGTCCCATGGCGCGCTCCTGGTCAATTACTGCGCCGCTGAAGAACTGCTCATCGAGGACGGCAAAGTCGCGGGGCTGCGCTGTGCGGATGCATTCACCGGCGAGGGCTTTACCGTGAAGGCGCGTTGCGTGGTCAACGCCACCGGCGTCTGGGTCGACCAGCTCCGCAGCCAGGAACAAGCCGCTTGTGACCCGCCTGCACCTGGGAAGCCGGCCGACTTGCCCCCGCTGGTCGCACCGAGCCAGGGCATCCATCTCGTGGTGGATGCGCGTTTTCTGGGTTCGGATGCCGCGCTGATGGTGCCCAAGACCTCGGACGGACGGGTACTTTTTGCCGTGCCGTGGCTGGGCAAAGTGATCCTCGGGACCACCGACACGCCGCGCCAGCACATCGAGCGTGAACCCGCTGCTTTGCACGAAGAGGTGGATTTCATTTTGCGGGAGGCCGCCAAATTTCTGGCTGTGGCTCCGACTCGCGCCGACATCCGCAGCCTCTGGGTGGGATTGCGCCCGCTGGTGCGGCCGGACCCTGGCAACGGCGGCGATTCCACCGGGCAGACCAAAAAGATCAGCCGGGAACACACGATTCTGGTCGGGCCGGGCGGCATGGTGACCGTAACGGGTGGCAAATGGACGACCTACCGCGCCATGGCCCAGGATGTCTTGCAAGTCTGCGCCGGGCATGGGCTGGTGCCACCGCTGCGGCCCTGCCAGTCCGCAAATACCGTACTGTTGGATGGCCCCGGCACAGCCGCGAAGCCGTCTCAGGCCGTGACTGAGCCACCGCCAGACGGGGTTTGGCCGACCGGACTCACCCCGCAACGTGTCCGGTTTGCAGTAGAGCATGAGTACGCCTGCACGGTGGAAGACGTGTTGGCGCGCCGCAGCCGGCTGCTCTTTTTGGATGCCTCCGCCGCGCGGGACGCGGCAACTTCGGTTGCATCCGTGATGCAAAACTGCGGTATTGCCGACCCCAAGCCGCAGGAATTGGTGGCTCTGGCCGCTAAATATTTGCAAATTCCTTGAGGCCGGCCCGCCAAACCGGCGGTTTGTCGTGCATAATCTCGGGCTTCGCTCAAATTCTTGGCGGAGTATCTGCCCAAATGGCTGTGATGTGAGTGGTTCATGTCACAGGCAGCGGGCCCAAGACTGATCGCAGGTGTTATGCCTGCGGTGCAAGTTGGGAAAATGAAATGATCCAGACTGAATCTCGGTTAGAAGTCGCCGATAACACCGGCGCGAAGTCCGTCCTTTGTATCAAGGTGCTTGGGTGACGGCAATGCAGCTGTGTTGCTGAACGCCAAGTTGGAGCCCATTGGCACCCGTATTTTCGGACCCGTGACGCGCGAGTTGCGTACGGAAAAGTTCATGAAAATCGTGTCCTTGGCGCCTGAAGTGCTGTAAGGAAAAGCTATGAACAAAATTCGTACAGGCGACCAGGTCATCGTGATCGCTGGTCGTGACAAAGGCAAGCGCGGCGTGGTCAGTTCCCGCAAAGACGACTCGCATGTGCTGGTTGAGGGTGTGAATCTGGTGAAGAAGCACACCAAGCCCAATCCCATGAAGGGCGTGAGTGGCGGCATTGTTGAGAAGACTATGCCGATTCACCAGTCCAATGTGGCAATTTTCAATGCGACCACCGGCAAGGCGGATCGCGTAGGCATCAAGTCCCTGGCAGACGGCAAGCGCGTGCGCGTGTACAAGTCCAGCGGCGAAGAAATCAAGGTGGCATGAGATGGCACGCTTACAACAACACTTCCGCGAAAAAGTAGCCCCTGAGCTGATGGCCAAGTTCGGCTACACCTCGGCCATGCAGGTGCCGCGCATCACCAAAATCACGCTCAACATGGGTGTGAGTGAGGCCGTTGCCGACAAAAAAATCATGGAAAACGCCGTCTCTGATTTGACCAAGATTGCCGGCCAGAAGCCCGTCGTTACCAAGTCCAAAAAAGCGATTGCCGGTTTCAAAATCCGTGAAGGCCAAGCGATTGGTTGCATGGTCACGTTGCGTGGCCTGCGCATGTATGAATTCCTGGATCGCTTTGTGACCGTTGCACTGCCCCGCGTGCGTGACTTCCGTGGTATTTCCGGACGCGCGTTCGATGGCCGCGGCAACTACAACATCGGCGTGAAAGAGCAGATCATCTTCCCTGAAATCGAGTACGACAAAGTCGACGCGTTGCGCGGACTCAACATCAGCATCACCACCACCGCAAAGTCGGACGACGAGTGCAAAGCGCTCCTGGCCGGTTTCCGCTTCCCGTTCAAGAACTGAGGTCCAACATGGCAAAAATGGCTTTGATTGAGCGCGAACTCAAGCGCGACAAACTGGTTGCCAAGTATGCGAAAAAGCATGCGGAGCTGAAGGCGATCGCGGGCGATGCCAAGCGCAGCGACGAGGAGCGTATGCAGGCGCGCCTGGCGCTGCAAAAACTCCCCCGCAACGCCAACCCGACGCGCCAGCGCAACCGCTGCGCGATCACCGGTCGTCCACGCGGCACCTTCCAACAATTCGGCCTGGCTCGCGCCAAGATTCGCGAGATGGCGTTTGCAGGGGAAATCCCCGGCATCGTCAAAGCCAGCTGGTAAGCCGCAGGAGTATTTGATATGAGCATGAGTGATCCCATTGCTGACCTGCTGACGCGCATTCGCAATGCGCAGATGGTCGTCGTCCAAGGTCAAAGTTGCCATCGTCCAGGTCCTGAAGGACGAGGGCTATATCGATTCCTTCAAGGTGACCGGCGAGGCTGGTAAAGCCGAGTTGGAAATTGCCCTGAAATACTACGCCGGCCGCCCCGTGATCGAGCGCATTGAGCGTGTGAGCCGTCCTGGTCTGCGCGTATACCGCGGCGCCGGTGCCATCCCCACTGTGCAAAACGGTTTGGGCGTGGCCATCGTGACAACTCCCCAGGGTGTTATGACAGACCGCAAAGCCCGCGCCAATGGCGTAGGTGGCGAAGTTCTGTGCGTCGTCGCTTAAATCTGCTGAGAGGAAATCACCATGTCTCGCGTAGGTAAATTACCCGTCCTCATCCCTGCAGGGGTTGAAGTGGCGATGAAAGACGACCAGATCAGTGTGAAGGCTTCTGCCAACGTGCTGCACCTGAGCCGCAATGCCCTGGTTAATGTGGTTAACGAAGGCGGCAAGCTCAATTTCACGCCGGCCAACGAATCCCGTGAAGCCGATGCCATGACCGGCACCATGCGCCAGTTGGTCAACAACATGGTTGTTGGTGTGACCAAGGGTTTCGAGAAAAAGTTGACCTTGTTGGGCGTGGGTTACAAAGCCCAGGCAACCGGCAGCAAACTCAATCTGGTGGTGGGTTATTCGCACCCGGTGAATATCGACATGCCAGTTGGTATTTCGGTGGCGACTCCCACCCCGACCGAAATCGTTATCAAAGGTGCTGACCGCCAGCGCGTTGGGCAGATTGCTGCCGAGATCCGCGACGTGCGTCCTCCCGAGCCTTACAAAGGCAAGGGCATCCGTTATGCGGATGAAAAAGTCACCATCAAAGAAACCAAGAAGAAATAAGGAGCCGGACCATGCTGACGAAAAAAGAGCAACGTCTGCGCCGCTCGCGCCAGACCCGTATCCGGATCGCCTCGCAGGGTGTTGCCCGCCTGACGGTCAATCGCACCAATTTGCATATTTACGCATCGGTCATTTCGGGAGACGGCGGCCGCGTGCTGGCTACCGCCTCGACCGCAGAGGCCGAAGTCCGTACCGCTTTGGGCGGCTCTGGCAAAGGCGGCAATGTGGCCGCTGCGCAAATGATTGGCAAGCGCCTGGCTGAGAAAGCCAAGGCAGCAGGAATCGACAAAGTGGCGTTTGACCGCTCCGGTTTCGCTTACCACGGCCGCGTGAAAGCGGTTGCGGAAGCGGCGCGTGAAGCAGGCTTGCAGTTCTAAGCAGATCGGAATACACAATGGCAAAAGTTCAAGCAAAAATGCAAGGCAAGACCGAGGGTCCTGAGGACGGTCTGCGCGAGAAGATGATTGCGATCAACCGCGTGACCAAAGTGGTCAAGGGCGGTCGTATTCTGGGTTTCGCTGCCCTGACCGTGGTCGGTGACGGCGATGGCCGCGTCGGCATGGGCAAAGGCAAGTCCAAAGAGGTGCCCGCTGCCGTGCAAAAGGCCATGGAAGAGGCCCGCCGCAACATGCTCAAAGTTTCCCTGAAAAACGGCACCTTGCACCACAAGGTGATGGGTCACCACGGCGCTGCCAGCGTGATGATGAGCCCGGCGCCAAAGGGAACCGGCATCATTGCCGGTGGACCGATGCGCGCGGTTTTCGAGGTCGTCGGCATCACCGACATCGTTGCCAAGAGCCACGGCTCCAGCAACCC
>RFRO01000106.1 GCA_009924455.1 Betaproteobacteria bacterium | reverse complement strand
GTACTGGGCAAAAGCACCATCGCACTCCGAGCCGAAGTACCAGCACGCGAACGGCGCATAGTCCGCGTACATGCGCAAGACCGGCCGCACCAGCACGCGCTGGCCCACGCGCTGCGCATCGATGCCGGGGCCGACCGCCACGATGGTTCCGCAGCAGTCCGCGCCCTGGATGCGCGGGAATTGTATGGCCGTGCCACCCCAGCCGGGGGTGGCGTCGGCGCTGGCGTCAAAGCCCACCCCGTCTGCTGCGCTTGCGCTGTCCACGGTCTTGGAATACCAGCCAACCCGGGTGTTGATGTCGGTGTTGTTGACCGCCGACGCGCCGACACGGATCAGCACCTCGCTCGTTTGTGCGGTGGGCAGCGGCACATCGTCGCGGTAGACCAGTTTGTCCGGCCCGCCAAAGCCGGTCAGCACAGCAGCGTGCATGGTGGCGGGCAGGGCGGTGCGCATCGCGGGCCTGCGCTATTTTTTGGGTGGCATGCCAATCACGCTGCCCAGGCGCGCGGGGCGCGGCAGTGTGGCGTGCTGCGCTGCCAGCGGCTGCAGCCGCGCCAGCACCGCAGGCGCAAAAGGCGCGCTGCGCGGGCCGCGCATGTCCATGTTCAGCAGCATTTGCTCGCCCAGCGCGGCCGCTCCGTCCACGCGTGGCACATGCAGCGCCAGCGCCACATGCAAGCGCTTGGCATCGATGGCCACCACCTGGGCGCGCACCTCCAGCGCCGCGCCCAGCTTGACTTCGCGCAGGTAGTGGATATGCGCTTCCAGCGTGAACAGCGAGTGCGACAGGGCTTCGCGCCCAGCGGCGTCCAGCCCGATGCGGTCCATCAAACCGTCCACGCCGTAGCTGAACAGCAGCGAATAAAACGCATCGCGCAAATGGCCGTTGTAGTCCACCCATTCGGGCAGGACCACCCCCTCAAAACAGACCAGCGGCAGCGGCGGGTTCGCTGCTTGTGCGTCAGGCATCGGGCGCGATTCCGTGTTTCAGTTTGGTGGCTTTGATCGCCGCTTGGACCGCCATCAGGCAGTCGTCGCGGTAGCGTTCCCAGTCGGCGATGCTGCGTCCGGCCAGTTGTTCTTCGCTGCCTTCGGCCACGGCGTCGAGCAGGGAGTCGGTGAGCTCGGGGGCTTCCAGTTTGGTCCAGGGCAATTTCAGCGCTGGGCCGAACTGGGCCATGAAGTGGCGCATCCCGGCGTCGCCACCTGCCAGGGTGTAGATCAAAAAGCTGCCCATGAACGACCAGCGCATGCCCGCGCCGAAGCGGATCGCGTCGTCAATCTCTCCGGTGGTGGCCACGCCGTCATTGACCAGGTGCAGCGACTCCCGCCACATGGCCTCCAGCAGCCGGTCGGCGATGAAGCCGGGCACCTCTTTGCGAACATGCAGCGGGCGCATGCCCAAGCTGCGGTAGACCTGCATGGCCGCTTGCACCGCCTCGGGCGCAGTGTTCACGCCGCCCACCACTTCCACCAGCGGCAGCAAATACACCGGGTTGAACGGGTGGCCTACGACGCAGCGCTCAGGATGTTTGGCATGGGCATAAAAGTCGGTGGGCAAGAGGCCGGATGTGCTGGAACCAATCAGCACATTCGGGCGCGCCGCTGCGGTGATTTGGGCGTGCAGCGACAGCTTCAGGTCTTCGCGCTCCGGCGCGCTTTCCTGGATGAAGTCCGCATGCGCCACACATTCTTCGACGGTGGCGACAAACTTCAAACGGTCTTGCGATGCGCCGGGCGCCAGGCCTTGCGCGGTCAGTGCGCCCCAGGCCTTGGCGGTGCGCGCGCGCAGCGCGGCTTCGGCACCAGGGGCCGGGTCCCAGGCGATCACGTCCAGGCCATGGGCTAGCGCACGCGCCACCCAGCCGCTACCGATGACGCCGGTGCCCAAGGCGGCGAAAGTTTTGATTTCAGTGACAAAAGACATAGCGCTCCTCTTTTTATCGTGCTTATCCGCGTTGCTTCAAGCCCATGGCCACGCGGCCTTCGGCGGGGGTCATGGGCTTGGCGCCCAGGCGGGTGATGATCTCCACCGCCCGTTGCGTGAGCGAGCCGTTGCTGGCCGGTACGCCCTTGTCCAGCCAGAGGTTGTCTTCCAGGCCCACGCGCACGTTGCCGCCCAGAATGACCGACTGCGCCAGCATCGGCATTTGCGAACGGCCGATGCCAAAAGCCGACCAGACCACGCCCGGCGGCAGGTTGTCGACCATGGCTTTCATGGTGGTGGTGTCGGCCGGTGCGCCCCATGGGATACCGAGGCACAGCTGGAACAAGGGGTTGTCCAGCAGGCCCTCCGCAATCATCTGCTTGGCAAACCACAGGTGGCCGGTATCAAAAATCTCCAGCTCGGCTTTCACGCCCAGTTCGGTGATGCGCTTGGCGCCCGCACGCAAGGCGGTGGGGGTGGAGACATAAATCGTGTCGCCGTCGCCGAAGTTCAGCGTGCCGCAATCCAGCGTGCAGATTTCGGGCAGCAGCTGTTCAACGTGGATCAGCCGCGCCATGGGGCCGATCAGGTCGGTGTTGGGGCCAAACTTTGTCGGTGTTTCGCCGGGGCCGATTTCCAGGTCGCCGCCCATGCCGGCGGTCAGGTTGACGATGATGTCCACGCCGGATTCGCGGATGCGGTCCATCACCTCGGCGTAGAGCGCCGGGTCGCGGCTGAACTTGCCGGTCTCAGGGTTGCGCACATGGCAGTGAACCACCGTGGCGCCCGCTTTGGCGGCCTCCACCGCAGCGGCGGCAATTTGTGTGGGTGTGACGGGGATGGCCGGATGGCGGCCTACGGTGTCGCCCGCTCCGGTCAGGGCACAGGTGATGATGACGTTGGGGTTCACAACTCTCTCCTTGGTGGTGGGTGACCGGGCCTGCGCCTGCTGCGCGCCCAAGCGCGGGCAAGTGTAGGCCTTGGCGTCCACTGTAGGAGTGCCCGCGCGTCCCGGCAAGCCTGCTGGCGACACGGCCGCAAGCCGGTGCGACCACCGCGCTGTCGTCCCGCGCCGCGCACATGTCGCAGGACGCACAGCTGGCGTCATACCCCCATGGCAGTATTCGCAGGGCTCAGCCCCCCCTCCCTGAGATACTGATGTGAATCCTTTGTTCTGGCCTTTGGCGTCCCTGTTCAGCGGCGTGGCGATGCTGGTGGTGGGCATCGCCTTGCTGAGCGTGGCCATCAGCTCGCAGGCCAGTACCGCGCAGTTCTCCGGTCTGGTCACCGGCATGGTGATGTCGGCCTATTTCGCCGGTTTTGTGTATGGCACCTACGCCTGTCCGCGCCTGATCAAGCGGGTTGGCTACATCCGCGCTTTCGCCGTGCTGGCCTCGGTGGCGTCGGCCCTCCCGATGTTGCATGCGCTGTGGACCAATCCCTGGTTTTGGGGCGGTCTGCGGTTTACCACCGGGCTCTGTATTGTCGGCTTGTACATGGTGATCGAGAGCTGGCTCAATGTGGTGGCCGGCAGCGAAGACCGGGGCAAAGTGTTTGCCGCGTACATGACGGTCAGCTGCGTCTCGATGGCGCTGGGGCAATGGTTGATTCTGGCGGGTGACCGCTTTGGCTTCGTGCCGTTTGCCTTCACCTCGATTTTGTTTTCGTTTGCCCTGGTGCCCACCACCATGACCACCATTGCCGAACCGGTGCAAACCGATACACCCGCCCTGAGCATGCGCCGCCTGTTTGCGGTCTCGCCAATCGGGACCTTGGCTTCCATGGGCTCGGGGCTGATCAACGGCACCTTCTTCAGCCTGGGCAACGTCTTCGGGCATGGTGTGGGTTTCAGCGACGGGCGCACCGCGACCTTCATGGCCATCACCATTTTGAGTGGTGCCGTTTTCCAGTGGCCGATCGGGCATTTGTCGGACCGCTACGACCGGCGTTGGGTCTTGTTCTGGGTCTGTGCAGCCGCTTGTGGCTTTGCGTTTTTGGGCTTTTATCTGGCCCGGGAGTTTGAGAATCTGTTGCTCCTGCTGGGTGTCGCGTTCGGCGCACTGGTGTTTGCGATCTACGGCCTGAGCGTGGCGCATACCAACGACCTGATTGATCCGTCCGAGGTGTTGGAGACGACCGGCGGCCTGTTGCTGCTGTACGGCATTGGCGCGACCATCGGCCCGACCCTGGCCGGGGGCTTGATGGATGTGCTGGGGCCCGAGAGCCTGATGCTGTACTTCGCCCTGATGCTGGGCTTGCTGGCCTTGGCCGTCTGGTTTTTTGCCACCCGCAAAGGCCGCATCTTCAGCAACCCCGGCCACACCAGCGACTATGTGCGCATGGAGGCCAGTTCGCTCGTGGTCTTGCAGCTCGATCCGCGCGCCGCCAAGCGGCAAGCCACAATCGAGGCGCAGGAAGTTCACCCATAAATCGCTACCGCCCCACATCCGCAGGAGACCGCTATGGAACATGTTGCTTTCACCGCCATGCAAGACGGCACCCAGGCCGAGTACGCCTTGCTGCACGCCCTGGAAGCGGATTACATGCGCGCCTTGCCCCAGCGCATCCTGGCGTCTTTGGAACGCACTGCCGACACGCTGCCCGGCTACCAGATCAACCGCCTGACCCACGCGTTGCAAAGTGCGGCGCGGGCCGAGGCAGATGGCGCGGATGTGGACATGGTGGTGGGCGCCCTGGTTCACGATATGGGTGACGAGCTCGCACCTGCCAACCATGCGTCCTTTGCAGCCGCGCTGCTGCGGCCCTACGTGCGCGCTGAAGTGACCTGGGTGGTCGAGAATCACGCGCTGTTTCAAATGCAGTACTACGCGCACCACCTCGGGCAGGACCGTGATGGCCGCCTGCGCTACCGGGACCACCCCTGGTTTGACAGCTGCCAGCATTTTTGTGCGGCCTACGACCAGAATTCATTTGATCCCGATTACCCCACGCCCCCGTTGGCCCACTTTGCGCCGCTGGTCCACGCGGTCTTCAGCCGCACGCCCTATGACCCGGCGGTCTTGCAAGAGCCCCTAGAGTCGGCGCGCGCTTGAGCGGCCTGAGCCCTTCCTTTCGCGCCATTCTGGCGATGCTGACTGCGGTCGGCTGTTTTTCTTGGATGGACGCCGCGCTCAAAGGCCTGACCGGCGCCTACCCGCCTTTGCAGGTTGCGGCCTTGCGAGGCCTGGCGGCTTTTCCGCTGGTGTGCGCCTACATCGCCTGGCAGGTGCCCTTGCGCTCCTTGGTGCAGGTGCGCTGGCCTATGCACCTGCTGCGTGGCGCACTCAACGTGGGCATGTTGTGCAGCTTTTCGATGGGCATCGGCCACCTGGCCATTGCCGAGGCTTACACCTTGTTTTTCATTTCGCCGCTGGTCGTGACCGCGCTGGCTGTGCCTTTGCTGAAAGAGCCCGCGCGCAGGGCGCATTGGATCGCGATTGGCATCGGTTTGTGCGGCGTGCTGATCGCCATGCGGCCGGGCGGCGACAGCATGGTGTCCTGGGGCGCGCTGGCGATTTTGGTGTCTTCGCTGTGCTACAGCGGCACGGTGTTGACCGCGCGCATCATCACCCGCACCGAGGGCACGGCCAGCGTGGTTTTCTGGACCACCTTTTTCATGGCCGCCGGAGCCAGCGCCCTGGCGCTACCCGATTGGCAGCCGGTTCAGACGGTGCACTGGCCCATGATCGCGGCGATGGGTTTGACGGGTTTTGGCGGTACGGTGGCAATCACCTATGCCTTCAAACACGGCAAGACCGCCAGCGTCGCGCCCTTTGAATACAGCGCCCTGGCCTGGGCGATTGCCATCGACTACCTGATTTGGAACACCACGCCGGATGCCTACACGCTGGTGGGCGGTTGCATCGTCATCTTGAGTGGCTTGTATTTGATCCGCGATGAGCGCGGGCAGGCGGCTGAGGCTGCCAAGTTGGCGCAGCACCCTTAATCGGCTCAAGCGGCGGCTTCCAACCCGCTGCTGAAATGCTCCCGCATGCGCTGCGTGGCCAGCGCCGCGTCCCGCGCCAACAGCGCATCCATGATGGCCTGGTGTTCGCGCAATGACTCCTGGATGCGCCCGGCCTTCAGCAGGGAGTTGTGGCGGTTGAGCTTCATCACTTTGCGCAAATCGGCGCAGAGCTGGTCACGCCAGCGGTTGTCCGCGATCTCCAGCAGGCGCATGTGGAAGCGCTCATTCACGGCAAAGAATGCACTGGTGTCGCCCACGGCGGCAGCCAGTTCGGCGTGGATGGCCTGCAAATCCTGCAACTCGCGCGCGCTGGCGCGGCTGGCGACCACGCCGGCGGCGTCGGACTCCAGCAGCGAGAGGAGGTGGTAGACGTCGGACTGGTCTTTGGCATTGACCTCGGTGACATAGGCGCCGCGGCGCATCTTCATGGTCACCAGCCCCTCAGTCGCCAGCACTTTGAGCGCCTCGCGCAGCGGGGTGCGGCTGATGCCGTACTCCTCGGCCAGGCGGGTCTCGTCGATCCAGCTGCCCGGCGCGAGTTGGCTGCTGAAAATACGTTCGCGCAGCAGCTCAGCTACCTCTTCATAGAGGGCGCGAGGCGTGAGGGTCAGTGGCGGCATACGCGGAATTGTAAGGCAAAATAAGGTTTTGAATTCATAATTACGGTGGTTATACTGGGCGCTCTCCGTCCTGTCCTGATACGAAAGCAATTGCCATGAGTTCCAAGCCGCCCGCATCACCCTCCAGTTCCAGCACCTGGCCCGCCTTTGAGCAGGGTGACCACGCTGCGTGGTTGCGCGCGGCGGCCAAGTCCGCCCCCGGCGGCAATGTGGACGCGCTGAACTGGACCACGCCCGACGGCATCGTCGTCAAGCCGCTGTACACCGCCGCGGACACCGCCAATTTGCCCTACGCCAACACGCTACCCGGTTTTGCGCCCTATGTGCGCGGCCCGAAAGCCACCATGTACGCCGTGCGGCCCTGGACCATCCGCCAGTACGCGGGTTTCTCCACCGCCGAAGAAAGCAATGCCTTTTACCGGCAGGCTTTGGCTGCAGGCGGGCAGGGCGTGTCGGTTGCCTTTGATCTGGCTACGCACCGTGGCTACGACTCCGACCACCCGCGCGTGACGGGGGATGTCGGCAAAGCCGGGGTGGCGATTGATTCGGTCGAGGACATGAAGATTCTGTTTGACCAGATCCCCTTGGACAAGGTGAGCGTGTCCATGACCATGAACGGCGCGGTATTGCCGGTGCTGGCCGGTTACATCGTGGCTGCCGAAGAACAGGGCGTCGCACAGGCGCAGCTGAGCGGCACGATACAGAACGACATCCTCAAAGAGTTCATGGTGCGCAACACCTATATCTACCCGCCGGCACCCAGCATGCGCATCATCGGCGACATCATTGGCTATACCGCCAAAAACATGCCCAAGTTCAACTCGATATCCATCTCGGGTTACCACATGCAAGAGGCCGGTGCCAACCAGGCCTTGGAGCTGGCTTTCACGCTGGCCGACGGCAAGGAATACGTCAAGACCGCCATTGCCACCGGCCTGGACGTGGATGAGTTTGCCGGACGCCTGAGTTTTTTCTGGGCCATCGGCATGAACTTCTATTTAGAGGTTGCCAAGATGCGCGCAGCGCGCCTGCTCTGGTGCCGCATCATGCAAGGCTTTGGTGCCAAGTCACCCAAATCGCTGATGCTGCGCACCCATTGCCAGACCAGCGGCTGGAGCCTGACCGAGCAAGACCCTTACAACAACGTGGTGCGCACCACCATCGAGGCCATGGCAGCGGTGTTCGGCGGCACGCAAAGCCTGCACACCAACAGCTTTGACGAGGCGATCGCGCTGCCCACCGAGTTCAGCTCGCGCATTGCGCGCAACACACAGCTCATCATCCAGGAAGAAACCCACATCAGCAGCGTGATCGACCCCTGGGCTGGCAGCTACATGATGGAAAAGCTCACGCAGGACATGGCCGACGCCGCCTGGAAAATCATCGAAGAAGTCGACGCCATGGGCGGCATGGTCAAGGCCGTGGACAGCGGTTGGGCCAAGCTGAAAATCGAGGCCGCCGCCGCCGAAAAGCAGGCGCGCATTGACAGTGGCAAAGACGTCATCGTCGGCGTGAACAAATACAAGCTCAAAAGCGAA
>RFRO01000105.1 GCA_009924455.1 Betaproteobacteria bacterium | reverse complement strand
CGCCCTGTGCGGGCGGCAGCACCATCCAGGCTGAAGACCCCCGTACCCCTCAACAACGGGCAGAGGCCACGCGCGCCGTACAAAACGATGCCGCGACGGCCGAAGCGTTGAAAACGCAGCGCATGAAGCAAGAGGCCTTACAAGCCAAGCAACAACAGGCGACGCAAAAAATTCACCTCGCGCAAGAAGCCGAAGCGGCGAAGGAAGCCAAAGCGCAAGCGGCACTGGCAGCGAAAGCCGAGGCCCAGCGCCAGAAGGGACTGAAGCCGCACAAGATCACCACACGCAAAACGCCGCTGCCCAAGGCAAGTGCTGCGAAAGTGCCTTAGCGCTGGCAGTCTGGATAAATGACCTCATTTGCATTGCATTTGCAATACAATGATCCGATGAAAACCGCCACACTCCCCCCCATCCGTGTTGCTCCTGATTTGCGGCTCGAACTCGAAGGCGTGCTAGAACAGGGTGAATCGTTGTCTCAATTCGTCGAAAGCGCGGTTCGCGCGACGGTCACCAAACGCAAGACACAGGCCGAATTCATTCGGCGCGGCATCGCCGCCATCGAGTCGACCCAACGCGATGGTGGCGGCATACCCGCTGAACAAGTGATTGCCAAGCTGGAAGCCAAACTGGCAGTAGCCAGGCAAGTCAAGGCGAAGCGCGGCGGATGAAATACAGGGTTGTATTCAGCCAAGCGGCAAATGAAGATTTAGAACAGCTTTTTGACTTCGCTCTGCAACGTGAACTGGACAGCGAAACCGGCGACCTCAACATTCCGGAAAAAGCCGTGCAGGCAATCAAGAATGGCGTTGCATTTTTGACATCTTCGCCGTTTGCCTGTCGCAAGGTAGGAAGTAGCTCTTTTATTCGTGAGCTGGTTATTCCGTTTGGCCATTCGGGCTATGTCGCGCTGTTTGAAATTGTGGACAGCAACACCGTCATCATCGGCGCCATTCGCCACCAACGTGAAGACGATTACCACTGAACAGCATGCAGGTAGCCCGCCGTGCTACCAACCCCCGCTACCAGCTTCGCCCTTAAACGGCCCCGCCAAATCGGGCGTGATCCACCCGCCATAAAACCCGCCAGGCTGAGGAGTGACCCGCGCGCCACCCACCGTGCAATCAAGATCGTGGGCGTAAAAAGCAATGCAGTCCGCCAGGGGCTCTGAGCCGGCCAAGGGCTGCGGATAACTCCAGGCGACCTTTGCCAAGCAACGCGCGCCGTCAACCAAATCCCAATACCGCGCAGGGCCTTTCCACTCGCAGAAAGAGCCACCGCCTGCCGGGCGCAACAGCGAACCGTCCACATCGGCCAGCGGCAGGTAGAACGTGGGCGGGTGCGCGGTCTCGCGTACCGCCCAAGCCGCACGCGTTCGCGCCACTTCCAGCGCGCCCCAACGCACCACGATCTCGCGCGCCTCGCGCACCAATTCCGGTGGGCGCGGGAAATCCCACACAGAGATTTGTCCTGGCGCAGGCGTGTGGGCAAAAGGTGGCCGGTCCGCGCCGCGCCAGCGCCATTGGGCACGGGCTTGGGCAAGTAGGTCGGAGGAGGGAGTGGTCATTGATAAATCTTAAGGGGCGAGGTGGCGACACCTATATTCAACAATTCGGCGGCGGCACCAAGCGCGGTCAACAGCAAAATATCAACAGGGCAAAAGAGTTGTTTTCCGAATACAAAGCGCGAAATAAGGCGCAGACGACCAAGTCAAACGCAAGCAAAAACACAAGGTAACGAATATGGCTTTGACACGAAGCTTCAAAGAAACAGTTGTGCAACGCGTTCAAACTGATGCGGCCTTTGCGCACGCGCTCGTAGATGAAGCTGCAACCTGGTTTCTGAATGGTGAGCCCGAAAAGGCCCGGCTGATTTTGCGCGACTTGGTGAATGCCACCATGGGTTTTGAGCAACTCGTCACTCTCGGGCCTAGGGATAGGTGACGAAATCTACCGCGTCTCTGTTAGTGCAGGCGGTGAAGGCAACGGCAAGACCGCCAAGCATGGCTATGTCGATCGTTGTGATGAACCCAGCTTTAACCTCTGAGTTTGAGACCCACTCGAGTTGTCTCTCCAAAACCCACTGAGCGGTGCCTAATTTCTCCTGTGCCATTTCATACTCCCGGACGGTCCGTTACGAGGGAACGCAGTGAATTCGGGAATACCAAGGCGACAGGAACTGATACTGGCGAGTGGCGGCTTTCAGGAAATGAAACTGTTCGCTCCAAATTCTGCATTGGGTCACATGCCGGAGCTCGCCCCATTCCATCTCCTTGATTCAGCGACCCAACCGTCTCCCTATTTATCCACCCTTACCCAAGTCTGCGTTTTCCCCAACATAGGCGATCCGATGTAGCCGCGCACCTCCATCTTTTTGCCCCCGTCAATCGGCGTGAAGCGCACGCTGAATTCTTTGCCGTCGTTGGGGTCGAGGATCTTTCCGCCCTCCCACACGTCTTTGCCGTCTAGCTTTTTGCCGCCGCGGATGATCTCCATGCCCTGCGTGGGTTTACCCTTGCGGTCGTCGGTGCATTTGTCACAGGCTGCTGATGCGCCGGGCGCAACGATCAAGGTTTTTTGGATCACGCCGGACAGCGTGCCAGCGGCGTTCATGCTGATCACGATTTCGGCCGAGGGCTTGCCGCTGGCCTCGTCAATCGGGGTCCACATACCCAGCGGCGAAAGCTGCGCCTGTGCCTGCGCTTGCGCGCACAACAACAGGCTCGACAAAACCACGGCCGATAAGAAAGACTTTTTCATATTGAGGACCTCCTGAACATCGTTGAAATAGATACGAACCGGATCGCTCGCCGCAAAGGGCCGCTGGTTCATCCGGGCAACTATACCTGCAAAAGCAATAAATATTGCCAATCAAACGAGGGCGGCCTGTGGTATCCACAACGGCCGCGCCCATAAACTTCCAGTCCACAAAACAGGAGCACGCCCGTGGACACCACCGCAGCAAAAGCCGCCACCGAACTGCTGGTGCGGCATTGGAAAGAAGGCAGCACCTTGGCAGCCTTGCCGCAGACGCTGCGCCCCGGCACCCGGGCCCAGGCCTACGCCGTACAGGCGCACTTGGAGGCGCATAGCCAGCAGCCCCTGTTCGGCTGGAAGATTGCGGCCACCAGCGTCGCGGGGCAAAAGCACATCAACGTGGACGGGCCGATTGCGGGGCGGCTGCTCGTCGAGATGGTCTTCCTCGACGGTGACACCGTGCCCTTCGGCGCAAACCGCATGCGCGTAGCCGAGGCCGAATTTGCGTTTTGCATGGGCCGCGACCTGCCTCCGCGCGCCACGCCTTACGCCATGTACGAAGTGCTGGACGCCGTGTCTGCGCTCTACCTCGCCATAGAGATTCCCGACTCGCGCTATACCGACTACGTAACGGTGGGCGCACCGCAGTTGATTGCCGACAACGCCTGCGGCCGCCAATTCGTGCTCGGGCCCAAAGCGCCTGATTTATGGCGGCAGCTGGACCTGGCAGCGCACCGCGTGGTGGGCCATGTTGGGCAACGCTTGCAGCGGGAAGGCATAGGTGCCAACGTGCTCGGCGACCCCCGCTTGGCGCTCACCTGGCTGGCCAACGAACTACCCACCATGGGCGCAACCCTGGCCGCCGGCCACATCGTCACCACCGGCACATGCGTGGTGCCCATGGAAATCGTCCCGCTGGACACGGTGTTGATGGACTTTGGGGTGCTGGGGCAGGTGCGGTGTGGTTTTAGCGGTGCCTGAGGCTGGTCATCCCTGCAAGCGCCGGAACTTCTGCCACAGCGTGGCCTTGTCTTCAACACAATTCGGGTCCACCGGAATGCACGCCACGGGGCAGACTTGCACGCATTGGGGCTCATCAAAATGGCCTACGCATTCGGTGCACTTCGAGGGCTCGATCACGTAAATCTCAGGGCCCATGGAGATGGCCTCATTCGGGCATTCGGGCTCGCAGACATCGCAGTTGATGCATTCGTCGGTGATGATCAAAGCCACAGCGCTGTTCCCGGAAAAGCTTAAGGACGGGTCTTGGCTTGCAAGCGCGCCAACACAGGCGGCGCAACAAACTGGGACACGTCGCCGCGCAGGGTGGCGATCTCGCGCACCAGCGTGCTGGAGATGTGCTGAAAGCGCGGATCCGGCGTCATGAAAACGGTGTCCAACCCCGGCTCCAGCGCACGGTTCATGCCGGCGAGTTGCGCCTCGTAATCAAAGTCGGTCACCGAACGCACGCCGCGCAGCATCACCCGCGCACCCACGCCGCGCGAGAACGCGCTGACCAAGCCGGTGCAGGCCTGCACTTGCACATTGGGATAGGCCGCCATCACCTCGGCCACGGTGGCCATGCGCTCCTCCAGGGTGAACATGGTTTTCTTGTGGTACGCCGCAGCAACGGCGACGATCACGGTGTCAAACAAGGCGGCCGCGCGGGCGATCAAATCCTGATGCCCCAAGGTAATCGGATCAAAGGTGCCGGGGTAGACGGCGATGGTGGCGGTAGACATGGTCAGGCGGCTCCTGCGGAAATAGCGGGTTCAGCGGACGGGACGATAGCGCGCAACAGATGCGCGTGCACTGCCCCGGCCTTCAGATGCCGGTGCACGTGCAGGCCATAGCCCTGCAGGTCCGCATCCTGCCAGGCCTTCGGCGCCTCCAAATACACCCAGCCGCCCGGGGCCAGCGTGGCAGCGCTGGCGGCCAGGGCGGGCGCAAACAGCGCGGAGTCAAACGGCGGGTCGATCAGCACCAGGTTCCACGCTGCCGCGCCGCTGTGGCGTAGCGCCGCCACACCATCACCACGCTGCACCCGGACCATCTCGGCTTTGAGGTGCGCTTGCGTGCGCTGCAACTGCTCCACCAGCGCGGGATCTTGTTCCACCAGCAGCACCGATACCGCACCGCGCGAGGCGGCCTCGAAACCCAGCGCGCCGGTCCCCGCGAACAGGTCAATACAGCGCCAACCGTCCAGGTCTTGCCCCAGCCAATTGAACAGCGTCTCGCGCACACGATCAGGCGTGGGGCGCAGGCCCGGTTTGTCCAAGACCTTCAGTTTGCTGCGCTTCCAATCACCACCGATGATGCGCAGCTCGTGGCTGCGTAGCGCTTTGGCGGCGCTGCGATGGGCGGGAGGCGGGGGGCGTTTCGTTGGCATAAAAATGGAGGTTCGGTTCAGACCACGGCATCGCGTGGGTAATTCGGGGCGGTAAAGACCGCCCCGTCCATGCCTTCCAGGGCATAGGCTTTTTGAACGGCAGGCCGCTGCTCCAGGGTGCGCAGCATCGCCAGCAGACGCGGGCACTGTGCCAGTTGCGCCGACGGCAAGGCATCGCCACGTGGATACAGCTGCGCCCAACGCAAGCAGGCGGCGAGATAAAAATCACAAATGCTGGGTGCTGCACCCAACAGGCAGGAGCCTTGGTGGCGTGCAAGCTCGGCTTCGAGCAAGGCGCAGTGTTCCGTCACCCGGCGGTGCAAAGCGGTGCGCAGCGGGGCAATCGCGTCCTCGGTGGCGACATAGCGCGGCGAATAAAACAGGGCCCGCAAATCAGCGTGCACGGTATTGGAGAGAAAAAACAACCACTTCAGCGAACGCCCGCGCGCGGCCAGCGGCGGCTGCAAAGCCTGGTGGGTATCGGCCAGGTGCAAAAGAATCGCCGCGGTTTCAAACAAGGGCTCGTCTTGCGCGGGGTCCACCAAAACAGGCAGCAAACCTTGCGGGTTGAAACGCAAAAATGCTGCGCTGCGCTGCGCGCCTTGCGTGCGATCGACTTCCAGGGCTTCGTACGGCAAGGCGAGCTCTTCGAGCACCATGCGCACCACGATGCTGGCGCTGTCGGGGGAGTAAAACAAGGTATAGGACATACGGATTCAAGACTTGGCGCGCGCGCGCGGATGCGCCGCGTCATAGGCCTTGGCCAGGTGTTGAAAATCCAGCCGGGTATAGACCTGCGTGGTGCTGATATTGGCGTGGCCGAGCAGTTCCTGCACACCGCGCAAATCGCTGCTGGACTGCAGCACATGGCTGGCAAACGAATGGCGCAGCATGTGGGGATGCACCGGGGTGTTCAGCCCCGCCAATTGGCTGCGCCGCTTCAAACGCTGCCACACCGATTGCGCGCTCAAACGCGTTCCGTTGCGGCCCAGAAAAAGCGCGGCGGCATCGGCGTCCGGCTTGCCGGTCGCCGTCACCGTTGTGCGCAAGGCCAGCCAACGCTCCAAAGCCTGCAAAGCCGGTCCTCCCACCGGCACGCTGCGGCGCTTGGAGCCTTTGCCCAGCACATGTGCTTGCGCAGCTTGCATATCAATCCAACCGCGCGCCTGCGCACTGGCCACCGCGTCCAGGCCGACCAGCTCGCCCACGCGCAGGCCGCTGCCGTACAACAACTCAACCATCGCTGCGTCACGCGCCTCCAACCAGGGTGCATCGTCGCTGGTGAAGTCGGCAAATTGCACCGCGTCATCCACCGCCAGCGCTTTGGGCAAGGGCTTGGGCGCTTTGGGCGCGCGCACGTCTTGCACCGGGTTGCTGGCCACCATGGTTTTTGACATCGGTCAAGGCCAGTTGCTGCGCGGACGCGAATGCGGCCAGTTTGGCCAGGTCCAGCGCATACAACTCCACGGTACGCGCGGCCAGGCGCTTTTCGGTACGCACGTATTCCAGGTAGCGTTCGGTCAGCGCGCGGTCCTGGCTCATGCGGTGTGGCGACGTTGACAGTGTGGCTTCAGCGCAAACGGGTGAGCGCGGCGCTGGCGATTTCGCCAAAGCGCACCAAAAATTCCGTACCCATGTCGGCACGGAAACGCTGGCTGTCGGGCGATGCCAACACCAGCATGCCAAAGGCGGGCGAGTCGGCCTCGCCGCTGCGCAAGGGAACCAGCGCCAGCGACACCGCCGCGTCCGGCGCAGCCAGCCATTGCGCGGCATCAAAGCCGGTGTTCAGCCCGCAAAAAGGTTCGCCCAAGGACGAGGCAAACAATTTGACGTCTTCACCGACCTCCTGCGCTTGCGGCAGGTCGGCAAATTCACTGGCCAGGCCCCACAGGCGCAGCGCGACCTGCGGCACGGCAAATTGATCGGTCAGCTCGGTCACCAAACGCCCGGGCAGGGCCGCAGCGCTGGGGACCAAAAACAAAGCGCGCGCCCAGCGCAGCATCTTGTCGGCCAGGGCCACGTTGTCTTTACCGTGGCGCACCATCTCCATGATGCGCGCCTCCAGCACCTTGATTTTTTCGCGCAGCATCTCGGCCTGGCGCTCTTGCAGGCTCACGGTGCGCTGGCTGTGCGGGCTGACAAATTGCACGCCGGCCAGCACCTCGGCATGGCGGGCAAAGAAGTCGGGCGAATTCAGCAGGTAATGCGCGATGTCGTCTTCGGTGATGGGGTTGGCGTTGGCCTGGGGCAATTCGGGTGGGGTCATAGGTTCTTCCATTACAAATCGTCGGGCAATTCAATCTCGCCCTCAAAAACAGTGGCCGCAGGGCCGGTCATCATGACGTGCGCGCCGGGGCTTTGGCGTCCCAGTCCATGCGCAAAATTCCGCCTCGTGTGTGCACGGCCACGGGTGCGTCCAGCAAGCCCCAGCGCATGCCCGCCACCACAGCCGCGCACGCACCGCTGCCGCAAGCCAGGGTCTCGCCAACACCCCGCTCATACACCCGCAGGCGGATGGTGTGGCGGTCCAGCACTTGCATAAAGCCGGCGTTGACGTGGCGGGGAAAGCGCACATGCTGTTGCACCGGCGGGCCCAGGCGCTCCAGCGGCGCGCTGTCTACGTCGTCCACCAGCTGCACCGCGTGCGGGTTGCCCATGGACAGCGCGCCTATCCACACCGTGGCCGAATCCACCTCCAGCGGCCAGGCCTGCCAGTCGCCGCGCGGCTGCGGCTGCAAACCGGCGGCATCAAACGGCAGATCCGCCGGGTCGAAGGCGGGCGCGCCCATGTCCACAGTCACCTGGCCGTCGGCGCTGATGCGCAACTCAATCAAAGCCTTTTGGGTTTGCACGCGCAAGACCGGCTGGGTGCTCAAGCCCTTGTCGCGCACATAGCGGGCGAAACAGCGCGCGCCGTTGCCGCATTGCTCCACTTCAGCGCCATCGGCGTTG
>RFRO01000104.1 GCA_009924455.1 Betaproteobacteria bacterium | reverse complement strand
GCGTGGGCTTGGTAGGTCATGGTGTGCGTTGGGGTGAGTCAAAGAAAAAGGCGCGCGCTTTTCAGGGCGCGGGGCATTGTCGCCGCCTTTTGTGGCGGGCTGGTCCAGCCGGGTTCAGAGCGGCGCGTCCGGGTGCGGCGAGCCGTGGTAGCCACCCCAGACCGATTGGTCGTATTCGATTACCGAGCCGGTCATTAGACCGGACTCGTCGCTGCACAAAAACGCCACGGCGCGGGCGACTTCGTGCGGGTCGACCAGGCGGCCGAAGGGTTGCTTGGCAGCGGCCTGCTCCAGCCAGTCGGGGGCCGATTGGTGGAACTCGCGCTGGATGCGGTCTTCGCCTTCCGAGGCCATCCAGCCGATGTTCAGGCCGTTGACGCGGATGCGGTTGCGCAGCAAGGCGTATGCACTGTTGCGCGTGAGTGTGGCCAGCGCGCCTTTGGATGTGCAGTAGGCGGCAATAAAGGGCTGCCCGGCGAGCGCCGACATGGAGCCGATGTTCACAATGCTGCCGGCAATCTGGTCGCGCCGCATCAGCTTGACGGCCTCTTGCATCAGGAAAAACGGCGCCCGCACGTTGATCGCCATCATGCGGTCAAACAGCGCGGGGTCGGTATCGAGCAGCGTGCCGCGGTCGGTGATGGCGGCGGCGTTGACCAGAATATCCACGCGCCCGAATTCCGCATCGGCCGTGGCGATCACCTTGCGGCAGTCGTCCACTTGCTCTAAGTCCGCTTGCACGAACACCACCCGCACCCCGCTGGCCTGGGTGATCTGCTGCGCCTGCGCGCGGCCCTTGTCTGCTTGCCGCCCGCAGATCACCACGCCCGCAGCGCCGCGCTGCGCCAGCAACTGCGCAATCGCCGCGCCCAGGCCCTGGGTTCCGCCGGTGACGACGGCGACTTTTCCCTGGAGTGTGGCGGGTGCGGTGGTGGTAGTGGGAGCGTTGTTCATGCGAGGCGTTTCTCGGTATGGGCGCGCAAGGCGCTGTGGAAGGTGGCAACCGGCCAGTTCTCCTGCAAGGCTAACAGCATGAGCGCCTGCTGGCTGGGCGGTGCGAGGCCACCGGCGGGTGGGTCGCGGTCCAGGTTGGTGGGGAATGCGTAGCCCTCGGCGCATGCGGCTACAGCGTGTTCCATGTGCCGCACGCTGAGCTGCCCGCTGGCGCGCAGCGCTTGCAGCGCGGGGTAGGCGGCGGCGCTCATGGCTTGGCGGTCTACCGCTTCCATAGCCCGCCCGAACGCGGATGAGACCTGCAGCAAATTGGCCAGGCGGCGCACATCCGGCGTGCGGTTGTGGCCGGCCGCATGCATCAGCGCCGGGTTGAAAAATACGGCGTCACCTTTGCGCAGCGGCAGTTGCACATGGTGGGCATCAAAAAATTCCTGGAACGCGGGCTGCCCCGACACCAAATAACCCGGTAGGTATTTTTGGGAATGCGGCAGGTACAGCGTCGGGCCGCTTTCCACCGGCATATCCACATGCGCTAACGCGCCTTGCAGTGTCAGCCCCGGCGAGAGGCGGTGCACGTGTTCGGGATAACGGGCCGCGCCCGCCGCGTCAAAAAACCCCAGGTGGTAATCGCGGTGCGCAACCTGCGCTGCGCCACCGGGGTTGACGCAGTTGACCTGCGAGGTCACCTGGTAACCCGGACCCAGCCAGGCCACGCAAGCCCAGGCCACCATCTCGTTGGCGTAGTAGCGCGCAAACAGCGCCGGGTCGCGCAGGCACAGCTTTTGCAGCGCATTCCAAACCCGGTCATTGGCACCTGGTTTGGCAAAGTGATCGGCCCCGCCGCCGTGTTCGCGTTGTGCCTCAATCATCTGCATAAATGCTGTGCTCACCGCATCCACTAGCGTGTGGTCGGCGTACGCGCCTTGCAGCACCAGCACCCCTGGGCCGTCCATCCACACACGTACCCATTCGGCTTGCAGCGCGCGCGCCAAAACACCACCGGCATCCGCCCGTTCCCGCAGCGCCGCGCAGTCATACACCGGCACGCCCAGCGTGACAGAGGCCGCGTGCGGGTAATCCGCCAGCAGCGTCGGGGCGCGGGTGATCGCAGCCAGATCGGCTACGCGGCAGTCGGCGGGTGTGAGCATCGTGGAATTACACCATCGCGCGCTTGCCTGCGCAGCCGTATCAGGCGGCAGGCTCGCCAAAAACCGCCGTCCACAACGCCAAGCCGGCGGCGCGCGCCTCGCTGCTTTCCTGCCAGTCCCAGTGTGTGGCCTCTTCGTTGAGGCGGGTGCTGTGTTGCACCTGGCGCAGGGCGCGGTAAGCGTGGGCGGCATGGGTGCCGATTTGACTGGCCAAGAGACCGGCGTCTTGCGCAGCTTGCAGCAGCGCGATGTTGCCGCTGTTGGCACGCAGCGCCGGGTGGGCATGGCTGTGGGCCAGCACCAAAAACTGCACGGCGAATTCGATATCGACCATGCCGCCGGGGCTGTGCTTCACATCAAATACCTGCGCCTTGGTGCCGTGGCTGGCTCGTACCCGCTCGCGCATGGTGCGGATCTCTTCGCGCAACGCGCTTTGGTCGCGCGGGCTGGTGATCACACCGGCGCGCACCGCGTCAAAGCGCGCCTGCAGCGCAGCGTTGCCGATCACGCAGCGCGCCCGTGTCATGGCCTGGTGCTCCCAGGTCCAGGCGGTGTTGGAGCCGCGCTGCTGCTGGTAATCGGCGTAGGCAGCGAAGCGGCTGACCAGCAGGCCGGCGTTGCCGTTGGGGCGCAGCGCGGTGTCGATCTCGTACAAATCGCCTTCGCTGGTTTTGACCGTGAGCCAGTTGATCACTTTACGGACTAGCGCGGCGTAGACCTCACCGGCGTCATCGTCCACATCGTCATACACAAAAACCAGGTCCAGGTCGCTGCCGTAGCCCAGTTCTTTGCCGCCGAGCTTGCCGTAGGCGATGACGGCGATGTCAGGTACGCCTTGGTGCGCATTCTTCAGGCGCCGCCAGCACCAGTTCATGGCCAAGGCCAGCACGGCTTCGGCCAGCGCGCTGAGGTCATCGGCGACTTGCTCCACGCTGATGCGGCCTTCCAGATCGCGCGCCAGGGTGCGAAAGACTTCGGCATGGTGCGCGCGGCGCAGCAGATTGAGCAGCGATTCCTCGTCGTCCTGCGCGCTGGCGCGCAGATGGGTGTACCGGCCCTCCAGCTCGCGGGTGAAAGCGGCTGCGTCAAAGCGCTCATCCAGCATGCTGACGGTGGCGAGCTCGTCGATCACGCCCGGGTGCTTGAGCAAATAGCGCGCCGGCCAACGCGCCGCACCCAGCAGGCGCAACAGGCGGGCGTGTACTCGGGGGCGCTCGAGCAGCAATGCCAAATAACTTTCACGGCGCAGGATGGACTCCATCCAGTCCAGCAGCGCTACGCAGCCGGTGACGTTGGCTTCGCCCGCCTGCAACCATTCCACCGTGCGCTGCAACAAGCGCCACAGCCGCTCGCGGGCATCGTCGCGCAAGGCCGCCACACGCGGGTGTTCGCGCCACAGCGCCAGCCGCTTGTGCAAATCGGCAAAGGCGGGTGTATCCAGCATCGCCAGCAGCGGCTCTAACCCACCGGCGGGAGAGGGTGTTGCGCCGCCCGCACCCTTGGCGGTCTGCTCGGTGCTGCCGCCCAGCAGCCCGTCGAATTCTTTCGCGACCCGTTCGCGGTGCTGGTGCAAGGTCGCCAGCAGCGCGGCGCTGTCGGCCAGGCCCAGGGTGTGCGCGATCCATTGCAGATCGGCATCGTCTGTGGGCAGCACATGGGTTTGCTGATCGTCCAGATACTGGATGCGGTGTTCCACCTGGCGCAAAAACACATAGGACTGCGCCAGCTCCAGCGCGGTGTCAGCCCGCAGCAGCCGGGCCGTGGCCAGGCGTTGCAGGGCGCTGAGCGTGGGGCGGGTGCGCAGCTCCGGGAACTGCCCGCCGCGCACCACCTGCAGCAGCTGTACGATGAACTCGACCTCGCGGATGCCGCCGCGCGACAGCTTCACATCATTGGCACGCTGCGGGTTGGCGGCGCTGCGCTGGGCGGCGTGCTCGCGGATCTGGCGGTGCAAGACGCGCAACGCGTCGAACACGCTGTAGTCCAGGTAACGGCGAAAAACAAAGGGCGTGACCAGCGCACGCAAGGCGCGGGCGCAAGGCGAGCCGATGGCTGTTTGCGGTGCGACCACGCGTGCTTTCAGCCAGGCCAGGCGCTCCCACTCGCGGCCCTGGCTTTGAAAATAGTCTTCCAGCGCCCCCAGCGAGATCGCGTTCGGCCCCGAGTTGCCGTTGGGTCGCAACGCCAGGTCGACGCGGAACACAAAGCCGTGCTCGGTCACGCTGCCGATCAGCGTTTGCATGGCGCGCACCAATTTGCCAAAGTACTCCTGCGTGCTGATCACGCCGCGCGGCTGGCCTGCGGGTTGCGGCACGCCGGCTGTTTGGCCGTCACTGTCAAAGACATAAATCAAATCGATGTCGCTAGACACATTGAGCTCGCGCGCGCCCAGCTTGCCCATACCCAGAATGCACAGGCCTGACGGCGCGCCTTCCTGGTTCAGCGGTTTGCCGTGCTGTGCTGCCAGTTCCCGGTCGGCGTGTTGGTAGGCCGCGTCCAGCGTGAGCTCGGCCAGATCGGTCATGGCTTGGGTGACGTCCGCCAGCGGCAGCGCCTGCGCGCAGTCCAGCGTGAGCAGCCGCTCGAGCACCAACTGGCGGGTGGTGCGTAGGGCGGCTGCGGGATCGGCTGGCGTGTGCGCCAACAGGCTGTTTAACAAGAGGTTTTGCGCGTCCCGCGTGGGAGGTCCTGCGGGCAGCATCGCCAGCTCATTGGCATAGCGGCGGCGCAGCCGCTGGGCCAGCCTGGAATGGTTGTCATCAAACGCCGCAGGGTTCATACCGAGAGAACATAATCAATGGCACGGTTTATTACGTTTGACGATGCCCGAAACCACCCCATTGCCCCGCCCTTGGCTTACCTACGCCGGGCGCGCCGCCGGTTGGCTGGTGAAAGGTTTGGCGCTGCTGGCGCTGGCGCTGGGGCTGGTGTGGGGCGCCTTGCATTTTGTCATTGTGCCGCGAATCGACGTGTTGCGGCCCTGGCTTTTGGAGCAGGCGCAGCAACGCAGCGGTTTGAACCTGCAAATGGACGCCATTGAGGTCAGCAGCAACGGCTGGGTGCCGCAGCTGGCTTTGCGCGGTGTGCGTTTGCTCGACGCGCAGGGTGCCACGGCGCTCGCGCTGCCCGAGGTCCATGTTGCCGTGTCCAGTACCTCACTGCTGGTTGGTGCGGTGGAGCACATTGAAGTGCAGGGCGCAGACCTCGAAATCCGCCGCGATCCGCAAGGCCAGATCTGGGTCGCGGGTTTGCGGGTCCAATCCCCGGACAACACCGACAACGCAGCCTTGGATTGGCTTTTGGGGCAAAAGGAATTGCGTGTGCAAGGTGGGCACCTGCGCTGGGTGGATGAGCTGCGCGGTGCACCGCCATTGGACTTCAGCGATGTGACGCTGCGCCTGCGCAACTCGGCGCGCACCCACGATCTGCTGGTGGAAGCCAGCCCGCCGCCCGCTTGGGGTGAGCAGCTGCGTGCGAGTGGGCAGTTCAGCCGCTCCATGCTGGCATCCCACCCCGGACGTTTTCATGATTGGCGCGGGCAGGCAGAACTTGCCTTGTCCCGGGTGGACTTGGCCGCGCTCGGTCCCTACATCGCGGCGGCTCAGGGTGTACGCAGCGGTCGGGGTGCGCTGCAATTGGCGCTGAATCTAGAGGCGGGGGCTGTGACGGGCGCCACTGCCGATGTGTCCTTAGAGGATTTGGACGCCACGCTCGGGACGCAGGGGCAGGTCGTGCAACTGCGGCAATTGGCCGGTCGGGTCGGGCTGAGCCGTCTGGAAGGCGACGGCGTGCAGTACGCGGTGAAAGGCTTGCAAGGGCAGACCCGCGATGGTCTGCGTTGGCCTGCCAGCGACCTGACCTTGCAGCTGTGGGACAAGGACGCAGCCGGCGGCGCGCATGGCAGCCTGTCGGTAGGCCAACTCGATCTGGCCTGGGTTGCGCAATTCGCCGGCCGCATGCCGGTGGTTCCAACCGTGCAGGCGGCGCTTGCCGGCTTACAGCCCAGGGGCCAGGTGCAGGCTGCAACGCTGCAGTGGCAGGGTTCGTGGGACGCCCCAAGGGATTACCGCGTGAAGGCGCAGCTGCACCAGCTGGGCTTGGCGCCCTACGCGGCTGCCGGTTTTCCAGGGTTGGGGGTGGAAGGTCTGGATGCGGAAATTGACGCCACCCAAACCGGAGGTACCGCCAAGTGGGCCATCAAAAAAGGCGGGCTGGCCGTACCAGCTTGGTTGGATGAGGCCCGCGTGGCCTTGGATGCAGCGGATGCCAGCCTGCGTTGGAGCTGGGTAGACGGACGCTTGCGGCTGGAAATGCCGCGCCTGCAATTTGCCAACGCGGACGCTGCGGGCGAGCTGGCCCTGGTCTGGAACGCGCCACGCGCTGCCCCCGCAGACCTGGCCAAAGCGGGCAAGGGCACGGCGGCGACTGGGTTGGGCGAACTGGCATTAGAGGGCAAGCTCACGCGCTTGGTCCCCGCACGCCTCGCGCGCTACCTGCCCACCGCGATGGACCGGGATACCCGCAACTACCTGCGCGATGCGTTCAGCGGCGGGGAGCTGGGGCCGGTCACTTTCAAAGTCAAGGGTGATTTGGACCAATTTCCGTTCGCCAACGGCCGTCCCGGGGTATTTCAGATTGCGACCACGCTCAGCAATATGAATTACGCATATGCCCTGCCGCCCAAACAAAAGGGCGCGCCGACCTGGCCCACGCTGACCCAGTTGCATGGCGATCTGGTGTTGGACCGGGATACCTTGACGCTCGCCAATGCCCGCGCGAACTGGGTGCACCCGGGAAGCCCGGGCGCCGTGGTCCCCATCACGCGGGGCAGCGCCGGGATCAGCAAGCTGTATGAACACCCGACCGTGACCCTGAATCTGGAGGGCCGCAGCACCCTGGCCGACGCATTGGCCGTGGTGAACCGCTCGGCGGTCGGTGCGCTGATGGGCAACGCGCTGGGGCGCAGCAGCGTGAGCGGCGGCGCTGCGTACAAAGTGAATCTGCAAATTCCGCTGGATGATCCGGCCAAGACCGCCATGCAAGGCAGCCTTTCACTGGCTGGAAGCGACTTTCAGTACAGCCCGGACACGCCCCGAATGGCCCGCGTGCGGGGCACGCTGGGGTTCACCGAAAGCAGCATCAACCTGGGCGGTTTGCAGGCCGGTGCTTTGGGTGGCGAGATGCGCTTGGACGGCACCTTGCAGTTTTCGGACGCGGCATGGGAGAGTGGCAAAAACCGCGTGCGGGTACAAGGCACGCTGACCAGTCAGGGTTTGAAAGAGTCCAAGGACCTGGGCACGTGGGCGTCAGCGCTGGCCCTGCTGGAAGGGCAAACGGCTTACAGCGCGGACCTGGGATGGCGCGCGGGTGCGCCGCAAATCCAGATCAGCAGCGACTTGCAAGGCATGGCCCTGGCTTTGCCCGCGCCGCTGGGTAAGACCGCAGCGTCGGCGCTGCCCCTGCGTCTGGATTGGACCAGCGGCGATGCGGGTCCGAAGGCCTCGGCGCGCAATGACACCATCCGTGTGAGTCTGGGTCGCGTTGCCCAGTTGCTGCTGCAACGCGATACCAGTGGCGCGGCAGCGCGCTTGCTGCGCGGCGCGGTGGTGATGGGTGATGGGGCGGATGCAGCCCCGCTGCTACCGGCGCAGGGTCTGCAGCTACAGGTCGATACCGCCGTGTTGGACGTGGACCAGTGGACCAGGGTGGTGAACCAGCTGGCGCCCGCGGTGGACGCCAAATCGGCCGGGGACAGTCCCTATCTGCCCACGGCGTTCAAGTTGCAGGCCAAGCAATTGTTATGGGGCAGTCGGCATTGGGATCGCCTGACCGCCACCGCGCGCCGTGAGGGAGCGGTGTGGCGCGTAGACGTCGACGCCGCGCAGTTGGCCGGCAAGCTGGAATTCGGTCCGGCGGTCCCTAACAGCAGCAACACCGGCATGCGTCTGAGCGCCCGGCTGAACCGTCTGTCGTTGGAAGCCAGCACCGCCAATGAGGTGCAAAACCTGCTCGATGCCCCGGCGACGAATTT
>RFRO01000103.1 GCA_009924455.1 Betaproteobacteria bacterium | reverse complement strand
CCCACCACCGCGCTGGACGTGGCCCTGCGTGGGCAAATTCTGGATCTGCTGGACAGCCTGCAAGCCCGCCACGGCATGGCGGTGCTGCTCATCACGCACGACCTCAACATCGTGCGCCGCTTTGCCGACCGCGTTGCCGTCATGGAAGAAGGCCATCTGGTCGAACAAGGCGTGGTTGACCAGGTGCTTGCCAACCCGCAACACAGCTACACCCGCCGCTTGGTGGGCAGCATTCCCGTGCGCAAGGTACCCGCTTTGCAATCGGACGCATCCGTGCTGCTGCAAGCGCAAGCTCTGCGCGTCAGCTACCCCATACCGTTGCCGGGATGGCGCGGCTGGTGGCGCAAGGGCACATTTGTCGCGGTGAAGGGCGCGGACCTGTTGCTGCGCCAGGGCGAAACGCTGGCGGTGATGGGCGAGTCCGGCTCGGGCAAATCCACGCTGGCGCTGGCTGCGCTGGGCTTGTTGCCGCACGGCGGCACGCTGCGTGTCATGGGCCAGGCCCCGCGCAGCGCAGTATCCGTGTGACCCAGGCCCTGGACGAGGTTGGCCTGCGCGAAGCCGAATTCCCCGGCCTGCTGGCGCGCTACCCGCACGAGTTCTCCGGCGGCCAGCGTCAGCGCCTGGCCATCGCCCGTGCTTTGGTGATTGAGCCGCGCGTATTGGTCTTGGACGAGCCCACCAGCGCGCTCGATGTGTCCATCCAAAAACAGGTGCTCGACCTGCTGCAAGACCTGCAAGCGCGCCGGGGTTTGAGCTACCTGCTCATCACCCACGACGTCGCCGTCGTGCGCGCCATGGCCCACACCGTGCTGGTCATGAAAGACGGCGTAGTGATCGAGGCGGGCAGTGTTGACGAGGTGCTCACCCGGCCTCGGGAGGCGTATACGCGGGAGTTGGTGGAGGGGGCGGGGTAGCCCGCGCTTCGCTAAACCCCTAACGCCTCATCCACTCGATACCGCAAAACCTCCCCCGCCTCCAGCGTGCGCAGCGGCGAGTGGGTCTCCACCTCCAAGTAATTCAGCACCGGCGCGTTAAACACTTCCAGCGGCAAGCCGTGGGCGTAGGGCTGGCCCCTGTCGACAGCCGAGCGGCGGGTGTAGCGTGGCGCGCCGGGGCCGAAGTCGACTTCCATTAACCCGTCTGCGCTGGCAAAGCCGCATTTGAATTCGTCGCCTTGCGTGCAATGCAAAACCGCCTCCGTTTCGCTGTCTTGCAACGTGCCTTGGGCGCGCAAGTCAGCCAGCGGTTTTTTGCCGGGCAGGGCGACCAGCTTGGAGTCGCTTGCCTCTGCCGGTAGGGGCACGCGCACACGCGCCGGGCGCAGCAGCATGAGCACGTCCCAGATGCCGCAGCGCACCGGCGCAGTGCCGGTGTTGCGCAGGGTGTGGTCAATCGTCCATTGCGACGCGCCAGCCTCGGTGTGCGCGTGCAGCGTCAAGCGGCGGGTGATTTGCAGGCCGCTGACGCTGCAGACCGGGCTCTGCACGTCGATGCCCATGCTCTGCGCGTCGCACCAGGTCTCGCGCACCTGCCAGGGCAAGGAGTCCAGGTCGCGGTGGGGCGCGCCTGCCGGCCAGGCGGATTCGGGGCCGACCCATGTTTTGCCGCCGCCCCACAAAGGGAAGCCCCATTCGCCGCACAGGGCGGGCCACTGGCGCATGTCGCCGTCAAAGGTTGCGCCTTCTAAATCGGGGTGGGTGAAGCACAGCTCCTGCCCGCCGTAAGCCATGCCCATCAAGCGCCCGCCCACATCGGCCACCACGCAAAGGGTGAGCGGCCCTTGGCGCAACACCCAGGCGGGCCAGCCTTTGAAGCGCTCCTGGCTCAGGCCGCGCGGACTTGTCTGCATGGGAATGGCTACTTAGCTTTTGTCGACCGGCTTGCTGCGGAACATGGCCACTGTCTCGGGCTGGGCCATCTTACACAAGCAGGGCGGAAGGCCGCGTGCGATGAGTTCGGCATCTGCCGTGACGATCACGCCAATCTGCGCCAGCGCATCGTGCAGCGCACCGGCCTGGTGGGGTGAGAGCAGCAGGTTGTCGCCGCTGCGGGCGCGGTGGTTGGCGGGGAGGGGCTCCTGCGGAAAGACGTCGGTCGCCACGCGGATATGGCCGGTTGCGGCCACGTCCAGCATGGCCTCAAAGTCCACCACCCCGGCGCGGCTGAGCAGCAACAGCGAAGCGCCGGCTTGCATGGACTCGAACGCGCTGCGCCCCAGAAAGCCCTGGTTTTGCGAGGTGACGCTGGCCACCACAAACACCACTTTGCTGCTGCGCAAGACTTCGTCAAGCGAGGCGGCGGTGCAGCCGTGGGCGGCGATGAATTCGGCGGGCAGCCAGGGGTCAAAGGCCTGGATGCGCGGGGCAAAAGGCGCGAGCAGCGGCACGATGGCGCGGCCCAGATCACCAAAACCGATAAAGCCTATGTTCTGGCGGCGCAGGCTGTAGGCATCGCGGTTGGCCTCCAGGCCGTATTTTTCGGTGCCTTGGCGGAAGTAGCGGTCCGAGCGGCTGATGCCGCGCGCCAGGTCAATCGCCATACCCAGCGCGGCCTCGGCCACGGGTTCTGCAAAAACCGGGCTGATGCTCAGGATGCGCACGCCGCGCGCCATGGCGCAGGCGTAGTCCACATTGGGGAAGTAGTTGCCCTCGACGTTGAAGATGGCGCGCAGGCGCGGGGACATCTCTATGCGCGCCTGTGGCATGTCGAGCTGGCCGATCAGGATTTCCAGGCGTGGAGCCAGGGCTTCGAATTCGGCTTGCGTGGGCGGTGCCTCGTCATAGATGTGCAATTCGCCGAGCTGGCGCAGGCGCGCGAGTTGGGCGGGCGTGAATACGTCGGCAACTTTGCGCGGCGCAGGAACCAAGAGAATGGCGGCAGGTGTGGTCATAGTGGGTGTGCGGTGTTCAGGCATCGGGCGCGATCACGCCTTTTTTGAGGATGAAGCAGCCGTAAAAACGGCGCTCGCTGGTGGCAATCACTGCATAGGATTTTTTGGCCTGCTCGTAAAACGCCATGCGCTCCACCGAGCCCATGGGCCAGCTGCGGCCCTCAGCCTGGTCGATGGCGGCCTGCACCTCGTGCTGGATGGCGGGCAGTTCGGTGGCATTGCCGACCACTTGCATGCGCAGGGCCGGTGTGTCGACGAAGGTGTCAAGCGGGAAGACGGAAAGGATTGCGCGCACCGCCTGCGGAACGTCCGCACCGTCCAGCCTAAGTACTTTCCCTAGGGTGGTGTGGCGGGCCACGGATTCGGACGGAAAATTGGCGTCCGCGATCACCAGGTCATCCCCGTGGCCCATGGCGCACAAGGTGGCCAGCAAATCGGCGTGGAGCAATGGATTGACACCTTTGAGCATGGCTTTCTCTTTCAAATATTTGATCGTGACAAATTTACGCAACCGGGCCTCGGGCCGCGCAGCATAACGGACCCCCCGCAGTTTATGACCCCATCCCACGCACCCGCCACGCCCATCCTGCAGGCGCGCAGCGTGTCCAAATTTTTCGGGGCGATCACAGCGCTGCGCGATGTCAGCTTGCAGGTTGCCAAGGGCGAGGTGCTGGGCGTGGTGGGCGACAACGGCGCCGGTAAATCTACGCTGATGAAAGTGCTCTCCGGCCTGTACGCGCCCAGCGAAGGCGCGCTCTTGTTTGAAGGCGGTGAGGTGCGGTTTGAGAGCCCGCGCGCATCGCGCAACATCGGCATCGAGATGGTTTACCAGGACTTTGCGCTCGCCGGCAATATGTCCATCCACGAAAATATTTTTCTGGGACGCGAAGTCAAAAAGCCCTGGATGGGCCTGCCGCTTTTGAACAAAAAAGCCCAGCGCGAACAGGCGCAGGAACACTTGAACCGCTTGAAGATCCATGTCAAGTCCGTGGACCAAAACGTGGAAGACCTCTCCGGCGGCCAGCGCCAGGCGGTGGCCATTGCCCGTGCCACGGCCTTCGACGCCAAGCTGGTCATCATGGATGAACCGACCGCCGCGCTGGCGATCAAAGAAGTGGGCAAGGTGCTGGACCTGATCCACACGCTCAAAGAACATGGGGTCTCGGTCATCATCATCTCGCACCGCATGGACGATATTTTTTATGCCTGTGACCGGGTGATGGCCTTGTACCAGGGCACCAACTTCGCCGAGTCGCTGATCGCCGACACCACCCGCAACGAGGTGATCGGCTGGATCATGGGCACCAAGGGCAATACCGCGGGGCTGGCGCACGACAGCGTGGCAGCATGACCGAATCGCGCATGGCCCTGTCCCGCTTTTTGGAGCGCTACGGCATCTGGCTGGTGGTGCTGGTGATGATGGTGGCTTTGAGCTTTCTGTCGGAGTCATTTTTCTCGCTACTCAATCTGACCAACATCCTGAAGCAAAACGCCACGGCCGCGTTGCTGGCTTTGGGCATGTTTTTGGTGATCATCACGGCGGGTATTGATTTGTCGGTCGGCTCCATCCTGGCGCTGGGCATGGTGAGTTCAGCGGTGGCGGCCAAGTGGGGCGTGCCCTGGTGGGGCGTGATTCTGGTGGCCCCGGCCGTGGGCTTGCTCTGTGGCGCGCTCAACGGCATCGGCCTGACCGTGTTGCGCCTGCCGCACCCTTTCATCATGACGCTGGGCATGCTCAATATCGCGCGCGGGGCTACCAATCTGGTCTCCGGCGGCGTGCCGATTTCCGGCGTGGACCCGCGCGTGCGTTACTTCGGGCAGGCCGAGTTGGATTTGTCTTTCATTCAAGACGGCGCGGGTCTGCCGGTGAGTTTGCTGGTGGTGCTGGCCTGCACCTTGGGGCTGTGGGTCATGCTCAACGCCACGCCGGTGGGCCGGCACATTTACGCCATCGGTGGCAACCCGCAATCGGCGCGCGTCAGCGGGATCAACGTGGACCGGGTGCTGGTTTTGGTCTACACGATTTGCGGCGGCCTGGCCGGCCTGGGTGGCCTGTTGCTGGTGGGGCGCACCGGCTCGGCGTTTCCGAATGCGGGCTTGGGCGCGGAACTCGATGCCATTGCGGCGGTCATCATTGGCGGCGCCAGCTTTTTTGGCGGGCGCGGCACGGTGATGGGCTGTATTGCAGGCGTCATCATCATGGGCCTGCTGCGCAACGGCTTGAACCTGCTGGATGTGAGCGTGTTCTGGCAGCAGATACTGATCGGATTCATCATCGTCGGTGCCGTGTATTTCGACGTCGTGCGGCGTCGGGCATCGGTCAGGTCCTAAGAATTTACGTGTATCTCCCGCGTAATGTTTGTGATAACGGAGACTAGGAGCCAACCATGAAAATTTCTATGAAGACATCAGTTCTCGTCAGTGCGGCAGTGTGTGCGTTGTCGCTTTCCACGTTTGCCAGCGCGCAAACCTATTTGCTGGACATGAAAGGTCCCGGTTCGGGCAACCCGTTCTGGGCCGCTGTGCAAAAAGGCGCGGAAGATGCCGGTAAAGCCAATAACGTCAAGGTGCTGGTCATGAGCCCGCCCGCTGAATCCGACGTGCAAGCCCAGGTCGCCCAGATTGAAGACCAGATTGCCAAAGGCGTGGCCGGTATCGCATTGGCACCGACCGACCCCACGGCCCTGGCCACGGTGGTCGAAGCGGCACGCAAGAAAAACATCCCCGTCGTGTTTGTGGACACCAAGGGTACCAACGCAGGCATCAGCTTCATCGGTACCAACAATGAAGTGGGTGCAAAAATGGCCGCCGACTACATCTGCAAAGGCGTGCCAAAAGGCTCGGAAGTGGCGATTCTGCAAGGCATCATCACCCAGTCCACCGGCAAGTTCCGTTCCGATGGCGCCAACGCCGGCTTGACTGCCTGCGGCCTCAAAGTGGTGGCCATGCAACCGGGTGACTGGGACACCGCCAAGGGCCAGGCTGCAACCGAGAACATCCTGACTGCACACCCCAACATCAAGGGTATTTTTGCGTCCAACGACAACATGGCCATGGGCGCGCTGGAAGCGCTGCGCGCAGCCAAGAAGTTGAAGAACGTGATGGTGGTCGGCTTTGACGGTACGCCGGATGCTGCGAAGTCCATTCTGGCGGGCGAGCTGGCTGCATCCGTCGCGCAAGCTCCGTCCAACATGGGCAAGTTCGCCATTGAAGCTTTGCTGAAGCTGAAAAAAGGCGAGAAAGTGGACGCCTGGGTTGACACCGGCACCGTGATGGTGACCAAGGACAACGCTGCGCAATACAAGTAAGCGCTGCGCGCTTGCCGCGCAACGCAAAGGCCGGTCACCCTGCGGGGCGACCGGCCTTTTTTGTGGGCGCTTGTTAGGCCAAAAGTGCTTAGTTGGGCCGCAGGTCCGTGCTCGGGCGTTTCCAGAGGTTGATGCCGCCATCCACCGCGTGCTGGTCAATCGCCGCCAGCTCCGCTGCCGAGAAGTCCAACTTTTTCAAGGCACCGGCCAACTCGGTCACCTGCGCTGCTTTGCTGGCGCCGATCAGCGCCGTGGTCACACGCGGGTCGCGCAGCACCCAGGCGGTGGCCATTTGCGCCAGGCTTTGACCGCGGGCTTGGGCGATCTCATTGAGTGCGCGCACATGGCGCAGGTTCTGCTCGGTCAAATGGTCGGCCGTGAACGACCCGCCGCCGGGGCGGTTGATGCGGGCATCTGCGGGCACGCCGTTCAGGTATTTATCGGTCAGCAGGCCCTGCGCCAGGCAGCTGAAGGCGATGCAGCCGGTTCCGGTGTCGGCCAGGGTGTCGAGCAGCTCGTCTTCAATCCAGCGGTTGAGCAGGCTGTAGGACGGTTGGTGGATCAGCGCCTTGATGCCCATGCTTTTCAGAATCGCCGTGGCTTCGCGGGTCTTGCCTGCCGAGTAGCTGCTGATGCCCACATACAGCGCCTTGCCCTGCTGCACGGCAGTGGCCAGCGCGCCCATGGTTTCTTCCAGCGGGGTATCGGGGTCGAAGCGGTGGCTGTAAAAAATGTCCACATAGTCCAAGCCCATGCGCTGCAGGCTTTGGTCCAGGCTGGCCAGCACATATTTGCGCGAGCCGCCGCCTTGGCCGTAGGGGCCGGGCCACATGTCCCAGCCGGCTTTGCTGGAGATGATCAGCTCGTCGCGGTAGGGCTTGAAGTCGCGGCGCAGGTGTTCGCCAAAGTTGATCTCGGCGCTGCCGTAGGGCGGGCCGTAGTTGTTGGCCAGATCAAAGTGGTTGATGCCCAGATCAAAGGCGGTGCGCAGCATCTCGCGCTGGGTTTGCATGGGCGTGGTGTCGCCGAAGTTGTGCCACAGGCCCAGGGTGATGGCGGGGAGTTGCAGTCCGCTGCTGCCGCAGCGGCGGTAGGGCATGCGGCCGTCGTAGCGGTCCGCGTGGGCTTGGTAGGTCATGGTGTGGTTTGGGGGTTTGTCAAAGAAAAATCGTGGGCCGTCTAGAGCGCGCAGCATTGTCGCCGCCTTTTGGTACGGGCTGACCGCGTGGGATGCTGTGCGGCTGCGTGGTATGCGGTGCGCGGCGCGGCTGCGCCGGTGCTCCGCTCAGAGCGGCGCGTCCGGATGCGGCGAGCCGTGGTAACCGCCCCAGACCGACTGGTCGTATTCGACCACCGAACCGGTCATCAGGCCGGATTCGTCGCTGCACAAAAATGCCACCGCGCGGGCCACCTCGTGTGGGTCGACCAGGCGACCGAAGGGCTGTCTGGCGGCGGCCTGTTCCAGCCAATCGGGGGTCGAGCCGTGGAATTCGCGCTGTATGCGGTCTTCGCCTTCGGACGCCATCCAGCCGATGTTCAGGCCGTTGACGCGGATGCGGTTGCGCAGCAGGGCGTAAGCGCTGTTGCGCGTGAGCGTGGCCAGCGCGCCCTTGGAGGTGCAGTAGGCGGCAATAAACGGCTGCCCGGCCAGCGCTGACATGGAGCCGATGTTGACAATGCTGCCCGCGATCTGGTCGCGCCGCATCAGCTTGACGGCCTCTTGCATCAGAAAAAACGGCGCACGCACATTGATCGCCATCATGCGGTCAAACAAGGCGGGGTCGGTGTCCAGCAGCGTGCCCCGGTCGGTAATGGCCGCGGCGTTGACCAGCACATCCACGCGGCCAAACTCCGCATCGGCCGTGGCGATCACCTTGCGGCAATCGTCCACTTTCTCTAAATCCGCCTGCACAAACACCACCCGTACGCCGCTGGCGTGCGTGATCTGCTGCGCCTGCGCGCGGCCCTTGTCTACTTGCCGCCCACAGATCACCAGGCCAGCCGCGCCGCGCTGTGCAAGTAGTTGCGCAATCGCTGCGCCCAGACCTTGGGTGCCGCCAGTGACCACGGCGACTTTGCCGTGCAGCGTGGCAGGCGTGGTGGTAGGTGTGTCGGGTGTTGAAGCAGGAGCGGTGTTCATGCAATGCGTTTCTCGGCGTGGGCGCGCAGGGCGCTGTGGAAAGTGGTAACCGGCCAGTTCTGCTGCAAGGCTAACAGCATCAGCGCCTG
>RFRO01000102.1 GCA_009924455.1 Betaproteobacteria bacterium | reverse complement strand
TTTTCAACCGCCGTCCAAGTCGCCCTGCTCACGGTCTACGATATGACCAAAGCCGTGGACCGGGGCATGACGATGACGGATGTGAAACTACTGGAGAAGCACGGGGGCAAGTCGGGGAGTTTTGTGAATACGTAATTCACTTCACGTATTCACTTTTTGTCCGACTTGTTATCGAAGGATCCCCTATGTTGACCCGATGGCTTGCCGCCCTTTCTCTTTTTCTGGTCCTGCCACTCAGCGGCAACGCAACGGAGCTTGCCAAAGCATTGCAGTCACCGCATTACGTCCTGCTGATGCGCCACGCCTACGCCCCGGGCGTTGGTGATCCGCCCCATTACGCCTTGGATCGCTGCGAAGGGCAACGGCTTTTGAACGATGATGGGAAGCAGCAGGCCGCCCGCATAGGCGACTGGCTGCGAGCGCAAGGCGTGCACAGCGCCAAGGTTCTGAGCAGCATCTGGTGTCGCTGCACGGAAACCGCCAACCTCCTGGGTTTCGGTGGGGTCAGCATCGACCCCAGCTTGGGATCCTTTTTTGATGAACCAAGCCGCGCTGCATCGCAGAATGCGGCCTTGCAAGGGCTTCTGGCCCGCGCTTTATCGGGCAAAGGCGAAAGTGCGCTCATTTTGGTCACGCACCACGTGAACATCGCTGAATTCACGAGCGAGAACATCGGCTCTGGCGATATGGTGTTGGCCCATATCGGGTCGCAGGGGCAGCTGGTAGATTTCAGGCTGTACCCCAGCCCCTGAATGCGGAACCCGAGCGGGTTTTGCGCTTAACCGATGAACCCGCTGAAACGGGCATCAACTGTCAGCGCCCCGGTCAGATTCCACACAGATTTACGTTGGGTGTTGCGGACCAAAGCCAGGCATTCGAAGCGCTTGCTGTCTGAGCGAATTTTGTCGCAGGTGTATGAGTTGGGGCTGATCGACACCGTGCAGAAGTGGACCTTGTCGTCGTCGTCTTTGATTTTCTTGCACATGACTTTGTCTTTGGCGCGCAGTGCCGCGCAAAATTTCTTGTCGTTCTCATTTGAAAACCGCCCGCAGTCTCCGTCATCCGCCGCAAGACAAATGAGTGATTGCATAAAAACCAGAAATACCAGCAGATTGCGCATATGAGTCGATCCAGAAAACGGAGAGCTTATTCAGGCACTGTGGCAATTGTGTGAAAACAACTTGCCGAGCCAGTATCGGCGCGCGGCGTGATCCGGTCGATTCACAAATTCTGAGGCTACCGTTCAAGCAAATTGAATGCCGCCTCTTTGGCGCCTTTTTGCACCACGCTGGTGGCTTCTGCTCTATTTTGATGCGCCTTGATCCCGTATCGGGATACAGCGGTGCCTGTTACAGGTCCCGGGCGAGGCGAAAGCCGATGTAATAGGCGCGCTGGTTCGGGTAAATCCAATACCGCACCGCTGAGCGCAAGAGATGCGGGACCAGATCAAATGACCCGCCACGGATCACGCCGTAATGCACACCACAGGAGGTGGTCCACGGCGTGCCGTCCACAGGTGCTCCGCCATAGTGGTCGTGGTAACAGTCTTCGACCCACTCCCATACATTGCCATGCATATCAAACAAGCCAAAAGCATTCGGCAGTTTCAGCCCCACCGGATGGGTCTTACCCTCGCTGACCGCGTAATACCAGGCATAGTCGCCCAGCGCGATTTGGTGGGCGAAACCCCACTCACTGCGGGTACCGGCGCGCGCGGCATATTCCCACTCCGCTTCCGACGGCAAGCGGTAATTCTTTTGCGTTTTCGCATTGAGCTTTTGGATGAAGGCTTGTACGTCGTGCCAGCTGACGTTTTCCACCGGCAGGTTGCGCCCTTTGCGAAAGCTCGGGTTGTCGCCCATCACGGCAGTCCACTGCTCCTGGGTCACTTCATGCTTTCCCATGGCAAAAGAGGGAACCTCAACCCGGTGTTGGGGCATCTCATTGGCTTGGCCGCCGGGCGCTGCTGCAGTGCCTGGAGGTGAGCCCATCCAAAAACTACCAGCCGGTATCACCACGAGCTCGGGGCAGTCGGGGCAATCTCTGGTGATCGTGCCCGGCGCCATAGGCACTTGACTCCGTCTCTCAAAGGCCTCCGGTATCGCGCTTTTGGCCGCGGGCACTTGCGCAAAACCCGGCTGAATGAACAGCAGTCCAAGCACGCCAATCCAAAAACCTCGCTGCACAGAGTTCATCGGGGAGCCCGCACCTCAGGGCGCGGGATAGCGTTCATCCCGGCTCAAATCATCGATGCGGAATGCATCGAGCGCGGCGGCAGCGGCCACAGGAGCCGCCTTTTGCAAAGATGGCGCAGGGTGGACGCTCGAGACCACCGGCGAGACGTTGGTTGCGACCTGTACCTCACCCGTAATTCGTGTGAAAAGCTTGGGATCAACAACCCGGGCGCTTTGCAGCCTGCCCTTTTGAAAAATGCCCATGCGCTCAATCGATTTGTCTGGCGCATATTGGATAAAGCGACCATGTGGCTCGCCCTCTTTCCACTGCCCCATCCACACCCGGCCGTCCGACCAGGTGTAAATACCCTCGCCGCTTCGGCGGTTATTTTTCCACTCGCCCACGTAGGTATCGCCGTTGGCATCTTTGTAGACGGCCATGCCGGTCTTCTGGTTGTCTTTCCACGTGCCCTCGTACGTACTGCCGTCATACCAGGTGTAGCTGCCATAGCAGTTTCGAAAATATCCGTACTCCGGACACAGCGGAACCCCGAACGCGCGCGTGGCAAGCGGTGCCGGCTCCTGCGCCGTAACGGCGCCGCCGACCCCCAGTAAAACCAACCAAAATAAGAGCTCCCGGATATGCATACGCCCCATCGTACCGAAAAGCCATATTCTTGTGAGACCCGTTTTCATAAGGCACATCCATGCAACCCTTCCTGACCCGCCTTGCCACCGTACTCCTGCTGCCTCTAGCGGCCCACGCATTTCAACCGGCCGGTAAGTTCCAAACCGAAGAACAGGCCAAAAAGCACTGCCCGACCGACGTGGTCGTGTGGGTCAATCTGGCTACGCGTCTTTACTACCCAAAAGGACACCTCTGGTACGCCACCAGCAAAGGCGGCGTTTTTGAATGCCGCAAAGAAGCAGAGCAAGAGGGCAATAGCCCCGGATAAACCGGGCGCCGAACGCCCAGCTCAGCGTGCGCAGACCATGCGCAGCTTGTCCGCTGAAACGCTTTTGTGCGCAACCGCAATCCAGCCTTGGGGATCTTCGCCACCCACAAACAAAATCTTGCCACTGGCCATGGGTTCTGCATGTACCGTCAGGTTCAAGGTGCGGGCGCGCTGGCCCTGGCAGTCATACAGCACCCGTGCGCGCATCGACATCTCGCCTTCTTTGCCGCGCTGCTTGAGATCGGTCAGCTCCCAAAACCGGCGGTTGCTACCGTCTTTTTCCAGGCTGCCCAGGTCCACAAAAAAATTCGCTTCCGGGGTTTCACCGGCCTTTACCCAATCGGCATGCACGCCCGCTGATGCCAGGACCAGCGCACCGCTTAGGATCCAGCGCAGCGCGATCATTTACCGCAAGCAGCGCGCAGGCGCGTGTCGAACAAGGTGCCCGACTCCACGTCCTCCCAACCATCGGGGTCTTCGCCCAAGCGGTTCTGCTCTTTACCCGCACCCATGCGATCAGCAAAAGTAATCATCTCCAGACCGCGGCTGCGCTTTCCCTTGCAGTCGTATTCCATCTTGAAGCGCAAAGACCGCACGCCATCAACATCGGGCTCCGGCATATCCAGCATCTCCCATGCCTGGCGTATATCACCCGTCCCGGTGACCATCTGCAGGTCGATATAAAAAGTCGCTCCGTTCTGTTCGCCAAGGACCGACCACTCGGCATGGGCGCATTGGGTGGCTATCAGCAAGGCGAGGGCGGCAAATTTCTTCATGGCGGCGCAGGGTTGGTTGAAAGATAAGTCGCAGTTTAAGGCTGCTCTGCGCTGGCCGGTTGCTGTGCGGGGCCATTCCGAACATCAGCGCGATTCACACCATGCGGCTCCATGGCCAGCCATTCGATAAACCGCTCGGGAAAGGCCTGCGCGTAGCGCGCTTTGTAAAACGCCACTTCATCGGTGCGGCCCAGCAACTGTGCGCTCTCCAGCAAGCGCTCAATCACCCGCGGCTCCGCCGAATAATGCAAAAGCTGCTGCGCCAAAGCATACTGGTCCTGCGGCCGGCCGTTCTGCAAAGGCAGCGCTAAACGCGAAAAAGCCACTTCATTGACGAATAGAAAAATGTCGTGGTACTGCAACTCTTCAAAAGGATCAAACACCCCCGCGCGCGCCGCCTCAAAAGAATAAAGCCGTGACACGCGCGCATAACTTTGCGACACCACCAGACACAACACTGCGAGGGCTAACGCCAGCACAGCCCCCACCGTACGAGCTCGCGTGCCGCGCAACAAAGGGTGGTCCGACGGGCCTTGGTACAGCTGCAGCAGCGCCAATAACACTGCGATCTGAAACGGCCCGTACCACAGCGGGTACTCCAGCAAACTGTGCAAACCCACGACGGCCAATATGGCCCACGCCAAGCGCGCGCCAGGCTGCGCCGCCCGCCACGGTTGCCCGCGCCACACCAGTATCAACACAATCGCCACCAGCAACAGCGCAACCGGAAGCCCAAAACTCACGGCCAGGTGCAAGGGGAGGTTGTGCGCGTTATCCAGCAAATCACAAAAGCGCGGGCCGGCGGTGATCGTCATGAGTTGCGCGTAGCCCAACTCACCCCAACCCCAGCCCATCCAGGGCTTTTGCATCACCACCTGCCAAACATTGGCCCATAAGGTGAGGCGGCTGGCGCACACCGCATTGCCCTCCCACACCCGCGCCAAAGGCGGCGACCCTGAGTCGCCCATAAAGCCCTGCACCAGGCCAGAGGCTGCCGCCAGATACGCCAACGTCGCAGCGGCCAGCACCGGCCACACGCGCACCGGCGCAGGCCCCGCAAGGCGCCAGACCAGCGCCAAAAGCCACAGCGTGAGCAACTCCAATAGTCCCGTGCGCGAGCCGGTCAGCCCCCACACCGCTCCAATCAGCCCCGCCGCCACAAACCTAGGCACAGACTTGAGGACATGGCCCTGCCCGTCACCGCGGTGCGCAGACTGACCCCAAGCCAAAGCCGCCAGCCCCATGGCGCACAGCGTTGCAAACTGGTTGCGCTGACGCAAATTCGCATACACCACCCCGGAGCCTCCCTGGTTCACCCAAGGGGCAAAGTCTGCGGCCATATCCAGGTACTGCAACAAGCCCAGCACCACGCTGAGCACTGCCGCCGCCACCCAGGCCCACACGGCGGCGCGCCACAGCACCGCGCTGCTCACCCGGCCCACTGCCACCAAACCCAAAGTCAACGCGGCGCTGGCCCAACTGATTAACAGCGGTTGAACATTAGGAGCCGGTCCCAGTGCAAATGGGTTGAGCCAGGGCAGTGCCAAAACCACGGTTAGCGCTATGGCAAAGCCCGCGCCAGTGGCTTTGGGACGAAAGATGTGAAGATGGCTCACTGGGGCGGATTATCCCGTCGGGCTCGGGGCGTAAACAATAGTGAAGCAAGTAACTTGGTCTAATTTAGCTGAGAAAAGTGCTGCTTCACAGCCTCGGTAAATGCGATCAAATTATTTTGATATGCAACGTATTGCATACGCATATTGTCCACATATATCTTACGGCACACCAAGAAATCATAATAATTATTTATAAAATACAAGTTTTGGCCAGTACAAAGATCCACAACTGGTGTCCGCTCATTTATCCGAAGTATATTTTCAGCACTCCAAGGGCGATGATTTAAAATTACAGGAATAGCGCCGAACAAGATGGCGTCTCTTATCACAGAGGTTAACGGGTCATAGGTAAGCACATATTTAGCCGTCATAAGCGTGCGCTCATATTCTACCTTTTGGTTAATTTTTCCAATGTTAATTGCGCCCTGAATATCTAGGGTCTCGATATCTATAGCAGCCTTGCCGACATAAAAGGTATTCAGACGTTTTTTACCGAATTCAATGTTTTCTATTTTAGACAAGTCAAATGTCGGCTTAAACAATATTAAATCTGGCCTGTCGACATACTCAGAGTGAAATGCTAATATAAAATCATGCGCGCCTGGGTTGATTTTATTATTTTTGTATCCGTAACATTCTCTATTGAGAAAATACCGCACAACCCTCTTTGCCTGAAGAGGGTTGCCAGGGATAATTTCAGGATATATTACGATATCCGATTCAGGATCATATTCATCAAAACTATTTAGTATTAAATCACTGTATTCAAGACCGGAAGAGCGAACATTGTTGTCGACGAAAAACGTATCAAATTTTGGATTATTCGAGCCTAACCAAATAACTAATGTGGCATAACCTAATGCGCGGAGATCCCGTGCCATTTGATGTAGCACAACGACGCCCTCAGACTTGTGGTGGTACCGTGGGCTCACAATTAGAAAGCGCATATATTTATGAGATTAAATATTTTTAACTAACTGGCTGCGCATGAGCCTTCATTCAAATTCATGCAATAATTCATAAAAGTACAGAAGCCAAGTATTAAATTTTGTTTTCACAGGGAGGTTTGTAGTCATGTCATTGCTAGGATCATTAGTCAGAAATGCGTTAAACACTGTATCTACACATACAAAATCTAAAAACAGAACACTGATTTCGCACCGGTTCATTTGCGCGAGTCGACTTTCAAAATCTGATTTTTGGAGTCATTCATCACTTGGTAAATCTCTTTCCGCTTTGTATAATTCGGAATATTGCGATTTCTCTATTGCATACAGTTTTAAAGATAATATTTGTAGTTATTACAATGAGTTTATAAGTTGTGCAGATGGTGAGCAAATCTTAATATTCGTAATGGATCACATCGGCGTCATTGATCCCTCCTGGAGAGAAAAACTCGACCTGGCTTTGGGTCAATTTAATTTGGTAGGAATACGGGGTAATAGCAAATTAACGGACGAACAACCGACATGGTGGTTTGAAACATCTACCTCTGAGCCAAATTGCCTCTCCGGTGGCGCTAGATTGGAAACCGTCAATGGCTATGCGGAATCAAATCTGGGATACTCACCTTTGGCTTGCAAGGTGTTGGAGCCGAGTTTTATAGCCATTCGTGCAAAAAATCTATACAACGCAGAAATCTATTTCGACCCGGACATGGGGCAGAGTTTTTTCGCACTCGATTTCTGCAGATCGGCCGCGCTTGCCGGTCTTTCAATCGGCACTTGGCCCATTCATATTGCAGATGCTTGTTCATTGATAACTCCATCTAACTACAGTGAAAATTGGAGCGACTATTTCTTGCGTTACAGGGCGAAATGGTTAGTTTCTGATACCCCAAAATAACGGCTCATCACGTTGACCCCTTGGATGGGATCCTGAACCGGCGTACTGATGATTTCGTAATTGCGAATCGTCAAAGCTAACGGGTCCAGCTGCAAACGGGCGAGCAACTGTTTTTGTCCTTGGGTGATGCCAAAGTGCACCGGTGCACCGGCACTAGGAACCAGCAGCCCTAGGTTGCGATGGATGAGCAGTCGTTTACCAGCGGCGTGCAGCCGATTGGTCCAGTCTTCTTCGGCCAACCATTGGCTGTCGTACAGCGCCTCATCCAACTCGATACCGCGCACAGCGGCGGGTTTGCAAGCCAGAAACTTGCCGTCTAAAACCACCGCGCCGGGCACCAGCGGGCCATCAAAGTCGCCAGCCAAGTGCATGTCTACCATGCCCTCGCGCACGGGCGAGGGGCGCAGCAGGCCCCAGGCCTTGTAGGCGGGTAGATCCAGCGTCCAGTCTTTTTGCACCCACCGCAACGCCCCACCGCAGCCCACAACGTCTGCGGTTTCCAGAGCGTGCGCAAGCTCGGTAAACAGAGCCGGCTGGTAAAGCTGTAGATGCGGCTGCATAAAAACCAGTATGTCGTGGGTGCTCTCGGCCAACGCGTCGTTGTACGCGCCAATGCGGTCACGCGGGTCGCAGCGGCGGTATTCAATATCCCACCCCGTCGGGTGCTTGCACTGGCTGCGAACCTGCTGCTCCAGGGCTTGCATGTCTGTTTCCAAAATACACGGGGCCAGCATCAAGACGCGCAGGGCGTCGGGCGTAACCATGGTGACGCCCCATTGACTTTGGCGTTTGGCAGGCGGCGGCGCGGCCGGGCCGCTGTGCACAGCGGCAGCAAGCAAGCGGACGTGGCGGGCGTGGGAGGGGGTCAGGTGGCCCTGCGCCTTCAATGCGGTTAACGCTCCCAGCGCGGTTTGCACTGGCGCTGGCGTGCCCAAATTCAGTGCAATGGTGGCCAGCAACAAATGCGCGTTGGCGGCGTCCGCTGGCTCCAGGTTGTGAAGATGCTCCACGAGGAGGCTGCGCGCTTGCGTGAGCTCGCTGAATGCGTCCGATTCGCATTTCGAGCGTGAGATATCATTCGGAAGCCGCCGTCTACGCCTGCATTGATGTAATACGTCTGCTCTGCTGTGATGAGTGCTGTTTACATTGCTT
>RFRO01000101.1 GCA_009924455.1 Betaproteobacteria bacterium | reverse complement strand
CCGCGCCCTTGGCGCACCAGCTGCGGCTCGTCACCGCTGAGGTCAACGACGGTGGTTGCTTGCATGGGGCAGGCCCCGGCGTCCAGTACAGCGGCAATCTGGTGCTCCAAGCGCGCGCGGATCTCCTGCGCGTCGTTCAGCGGCTCGGTCTCGCCCGGCGGGATCAGCGTGGTCGCCAGCAGGGGCGCGCCCAGCAGCGCCAGCAAGTCCTGCAAGACCTTGTGCTCCGGCAGGCGCAGGCCTATGGTTTTGCGCGCCGGGTGGCTGAGGCGGCGCGGCACTTCTTTGCTGGCTTCCAAAATGAAGGTGTAGGGGCCGGGCGTGGCGTTTTTGAGCAGGCGGAACTGCCGGTTGTCCACCCGTGCGTAGCTGGCCAGCTCGCTGAGATCGCGGCACAAGAGCGTAAGGTGGTGTTTGTCGTCCACGCCACGGATGCGCCGCAGGCTGTCGGCGGCGGCTTTGTCGTCCAGGTGGCAGACCAGCGCGTAGCTGGAATCGGTTGGCACTGCCAACACGCCGCCTTTTTCCAGCAGGGCCACGGCTTGCTTGAGCAGGCGCGCTTGCGGGTTATCCGGGTGGACTTCGAAGAGTTGGGCCATACCGGGCGGTGCGCAGGCGGCGCGGTCAGTGGATGCGCGAAGCCAGCAACTCCCACACCGGCGTCAACGACCCCGGCAGGTAGGGCAGGCTGCCCAGATCGGTGTGGCTTTCATCGGGGCTGTGGAAGTCGCTGCCACGGGATGCGGCCAGGCCGTAATCGCTGGCGGCAGCGCCATAGGTCAGGTACTCGGCGGTCGTGTGGCTGCCGGTCACCACCTCCACGCCCGCGCCGCCATGGCCTTTGAATTCGGTGAACAGCGCGAATTCCTCATTGGCGCTGAACTTGTAACGTGCCGGATGGGCGATGACCGCCACGCCACCGGCCCCGGTGATCCAGCCCACGGCATCGCCCAAGCTGGCCCAGCGGTGCGGCACATAGCCGGGTTTGCCCTCGGCCAGGTACTTGCGAAACACCGCGTTGGTGTCCGGACAGATTCCGGCCTCGACCAGGTAGCGCGCAAAGTGCGAGCGCGAAATCAGCTCCGGGTTGCCCACGTATTTGAGCGCGCCTTCAAAGACGCCGGGAATGCCCGCCCGGGCGAGTTCGGCCGCCATGTCACGTGCCCGCGCTGTGCGCCCGCCTCGGGTTGCGGTGAGTCCGGCGCAGAGCGCAGCATTTTGCGGGTCTATGCCGAGCCCAAGAATGTGGACCGTCTGGTTCAAAAAGGTGACTGAAATCTCGACGCCGCAGACGTAGCGGATGCCGCACGCCTTGGCAGCGGCCGCCGCCCTTTCCTGTCCACCCACTTCGTCGTGGTCGGTCAATGCCCACAGCTCGACGCCATTGGCGGCCGCACGCGCAGCAAGTTCTTCGGGGGTCAGGGTGCCGTCCGAAACCACAGAATGGCAGTGCAGATCGGCGTTCAGGATGGAGTTCACCCGTGGATTTTAGGCGCTGGGTCGTGTGCGAGGCGCGGGCATCAAAAGCCAGCCGCCGCTGTGAAGGCCATATGTGTGCCGTTTTGTGGATGCATAAAAGCCAGGTCGCGGGCGTGCAACAGCAGACGCGATGCCCGCGCGGCAATGTCGGGCGGCGCGTACAGCGCGTCGCCCTGAATCGGGTGCCCGATGGCCTGCATGTGGACCCGCAGTTGGTGGCTGCGCCCGGTGAGGGGCTGCAACTCCAGCCGACTGGCGGGAGTTGGCCCATCCGTATGCGCCACACAGCGCCAGCGGGTCTGGCTGGGCTGGCCGCGTGGATCCACGCGGCGCAGGGGACGGGCTTCCCAGTCCGCCCAGACCGGCAGGTCAATCAGCTGCCAAGTCGGGTCCACAGCCAACAGGCCGTCCACGATCGCCACATAGGTTTTGGCGATCTGCAGGGCTTCAAACAGGGCGCTCAAGGCGCGCTGCATGGCCGCACCGCGCGCCATCAGCATCAAACCGCTGGTGGCCATGTCCAGCCGGTGAACCACCAAAGCGTCTGGGTACAGGGCTTGTACCCGCGCGCTCAGGCAGTCTTGCTTGTCGGCGCCCCGGCCCGGAACGGCCAAAAGGCCGGGCGGTTTGTGCAGTACCAGCAGGCTGTCGTCGGCAAAAACGACGTCCACACCGCCGGTCGGCGCGGCTGGGTTCACGGCTTACCCAGGTAGTCGCGCTTACCGATTTCCACGCCGTTGTGCCGCAGGATGGCGTAGACCATGGAGCTGTGGAAATAGACATTGGGCAGGGCGTGGCCCAGCAAAAACTGCATGCCGGTGTAGTGGGTTTCGGTGTCGCCGCGTTTGGTCACGATGGCTTTGTCTTCGGTGCCGTCGATTTGCGCGGGGGTGAAGCTGTTGACAAAAGCCACGGTCTTGGCCAGGCGCGCCTGCAAGTCGGCCAGCGTGACTTCGTCGTCCGCGTAGGCGGGAATATCCACCCCCGCCAACCGGGCCATCACACCTTTGGCGGTATCAGAGGCAATCTGTACCTGGCGGCTCATGGGCAGCATGTCGGGGAACAGACGGTAATGGGTCAGCGTGGTGGGGTCGATTTTTTTGGCTTCGACGTGTTTTTGCGCGACGTCGAGCAGGTGGCTGAGGTTGTTCAGGGCGTTGCTGATGCGCGGCACGCTGGCCAGGTACATGGAAATGGTCATGAAGGAATCTCTTGGTGGTTGGAGTGGGAAATGGATGCGCAGGAGACACGCCTCCCGGCGGGGGCTGTTGCTGATGCATCTTATCGCCCTGCGGATGTCCGCCTCAGGCGGGCGGGGCGGGCCCTGCGACAATGCGCGTTGTTTTGTCCAACTACGGCGCTGCTGCCTCTTTTTCCCTATGGCCACCTCTGTTTTTAACGTTCGCCCTGCCACCCACCGCGATGCCAAAGCCATTGCCCAACTACACAACGCTACGGTGAAAGAGGCGTTCAAAGGCATGCTGGGTGATTTGGACGTTGCGATCATGCCTTTGGCCGAACGCGAGCGCTATTGGTCAGAGGCCATTCAGTACGCAGAGCCGCAGGTGCAGGTGGCCTTGCATGGTGCCAAGATCATCGGCTTTGTGGGCTATGACCGCAGCCGGGACGAGGGTACGCCGGCCACCATGGGTGAGATATGGGCCATGTATGTGGATACCGATTTCTGGGGTCTGGGCGCCGGTCTTTCCTTGTGGGACGCGGCGCTTGAAGGCCTGATTGACGAGGAATGCACCCATGTCAGCGTCTGGGTTCCTTTGGCCAATGACCGGGCTTTGCGCTTTTTCGAGTTGGCCGGTTTCAAGCGGGAAATGGCCACCGCCAAGACCGTCCCGATTGGCGGCGTGAAGGTTGAAGAAATCCGCTTGCAGCGCGCCCTGGGCTGATCGTCCGCTGGTCGGTCTGCATTGAACCCGTCTGCCGCCACCGAGGCCCCTGCCGCCAAGTCGCCCATGGCCCTGGGAATTGCCATGGGCATGCTGGGGGCTATCGGTTTTTCGGGCAAGGCCATCATCGTCAAACTGGCTTACCGCCACGGGGTGGACACAGTCACATTTTTGATGCTGCGCATGCTGCTGGCCCTGCCGTTTTTTATGGCCATGGTCTGGTGGACGCAGCACCGCAAGGGGGCCGCGCCAGTGCATTTGCGCCTGCGCGAATGGCTAGGTGTGGTGTGGCTGGGGTTTTGCGGCTACTACCTGGCGAGCTTTTTAGACTTTGCCGGGCTGCAGTACGTCAGCGCTTCCATGGAGCGGCTGATTTTGTACCTGTACCCGACCCTGGTTTTGCTGCTGGGGATTGTGTTGTACGGCAAGCGCGCCAGCCGCTACCAGTGGATGGGCATGGCCGTCAGTTATGCCGGCGTCGTTGCGGTTTTTGTGCATGAGGTGCATCTGTCCGGCGCGGATAGCGGCGTGGGCATTGGCGCGGCCTTGGTGTTTGGCAGCGCAGTGAGCTACGCCTTGTATTTGTCGTACAGCGGGGAACTGGTGGGCCGCCTGGGGGCTTTGCGCCTGGTCGGCTTGGCCAGTTGCGTGGCCTGCGTGCTGTGTGTGGGACAGTTTGCGCTGCTGCGCCCTGTCAGTCTGGTGGCGGAGCTGAGCGCTGACCTGTGGTGGTTATCGGTGGTCAACGCCAGTTTGTGCACTGTTTTGCCGGTTCTGCTGGTGATGTTGTCCATCGAGCGCATCGGTTCCGCTCTGGCCTCGCAAGCGGGAATGGTGGGCCCCATGTCCACGCTGGTGATGGCTGCGCTGGTGCTCGACGAGCCGCTCAGCCCATGGCTGCTGCTCGGAACCGCGTTGGTGATGTCCGGCGTTTTCATTTGCAGCCGGACGCAGGCGCACGCGGGCAGCCAGCCACCATCGCCGGTGGAGTAGATTCGGACTTGTCGCTTCGTTATTCTGTTTTCTTTTTTTTGGAGTTTGTATGTCGGCTTCCCCCCAAATGTCCCGCTCGGTCCAGGTAAATCAGTACGGCGGCCCTGAGCATTTGCAAGTAGTCACCCTGAGTGTGGGTGAGCCCGGCCCCGGCGAGGTGCGCATTCGCCACCATGCCGCCGGCCTGAACTACACCGACGTGTATTTCCGTACTGGCCTGTATCCGCTGCCGGTTCCGTTGCAACTGGGTATGGAAGCCGCTGGCGTGATCGAGGCGGTGGGCGCGGGCGTGACGCACCTCAAGGTGGGTGACCGCGCGGCCTATGCCAGCCAACCCCCCGGCGCGTACTGTGAGCTGCGCGTGATGCCGGCCAAATGCGTCTGCAAATTGCCCGACGCCATCAGCTTTGAGACCGGCGCGGCCATGATGCTCAAAGGCTTAACGGTGCAGTACCTGCTCAAGCGCACCCAGCCGCAAGGCGGACTGCACGCCGGCGACACCGTGCTGTTCCACGCCGCCGCCGGTGGCGTCGGTTTGATCTTCTGCCAATGGGCCAAAGCGTTGGGCATCCATGTCATCGGTACCGCCGGCAGCGAAGCCAAATGCGCCTTGGCGCGTGAGGCCGGCGCTGCCCATGTGATCAACTACGCCACCGAAGACTTTGAGGCGCGGGTCAAGGAGATCACCGGTGGCAAGGGCGTCAAAGTGGTGTACGACGCCGTGGGCAAGGACACCTGGGACAAGTCCCTGAATTGCTTGTCCATGTTTGGCTTGATGGTCAGCTTTGGCAATGCATCCGGGCCGGTCGCTCCGTTCTCACCCGGCATCCTGGCGCCCAAGGGTTCGCTGTACGTCACCCGGCCCACCTTGTTCATGCATATTTCCACCCGCGAAAGCACGCAGGAAATGGCCGATGACTTGTTTGAAGCAGTCACCAGTGGCAAGGTCAAGATCCGTATCGACCAGACCTATAAGCTGGAAGACGCCGCCCAGGCCCACCGGGATCTGGAAGCCCGCAAGACCACCGGTTGCACCGTGTTCACTTTGTAAGCTGGCGTGGCGAAGGTCGTCTACCTGAGGGGTATTAGTTGATACAAATGCGATGGGTCTCGTGGCTGGTGGGCGGCGCACTTGCAGCGGCGCCGCTGGTTGCGGCCTTCGGGCAGGACGGCGCGGGCCCGTCTGCGCCCGGCGGCTCGGCGGTGCCCCAGGCCAACTTCGACAGCGCCTTGCGCAACGAGGGCAACTGGTATTTTTCCTGGGGCTACAGCCGCCAGCAGTACGCGCCGTCGGACATCCATGTGACGCAGCCGGATATCGGCAGCGACTTTGTGGTGCACAAAGCCCGCGCGAGCGACTTTCCCTCCAGCCCGGAGGACACGATCAGTTCCCTGTTCAATCTCGATTTGACCAACCCGCAAGAGAACGTCCGCATTGGAAAATTTTTGAATCTGGAGAAAACCTTTGCGGTGGAACTGTCGATCGACCACAGCAAATACAACGTGGACTTGGGGCAGACGGTGGCGGTGACCGGAACCGTCAAAAACGCGGCCTACAACAAAGATATGGTGGTCACGTCGGACAACTTCGGCTACAACTTGCACAACGGCTTGAACCACGTCATGGTCAACGCGGTCTGGTTGCGCCATTTGCGCGGACCCGAAAAACAACCGGGTGATTTGCAGCTGATCAGCCGCGTTGGCGCGGGGCTCCTGATACCACACGCAGACAACACGATTTTCAGCAATGCCAACGAAGTCGGCCCCAAAAACACAAACGTGTGCTGTTTTTCCAGCACCGACTGGTGGCAGATCAATGGTTGGACGGCTGGTGTCGAGGTGGGTCTGCGCTACCGCGTGTACAAAACCATGTACCTGGAGCTCACTGCCAAAGGCGCCTACGGTGTCCTGCGCGGCGTGCCGGTCTACAAGGGCACAGCAGACCAAACCATTTGGATGAGCGAGCAGGTTTTGTCGACCGGCTTCCTTTTTTAACCCGCGCGGCGCACGCGCAGCAGCTCATCCAGAATCAAGCAGCCGGCGCCCAGCGTGATCGCGCTGTCGGCCAGGTTGAATGCCGGGAAATGCCAGCCTGCGGCATAAAAATCCAGAAAGTCGATCACGTAACCGTAGACCACGCGGTCGATCAAATTACCCACCGCGCCGCCGAGCACACAGGTCAGCGCAAAACAGAACAGGCGCTGACCGGCGTGGCTGTGGAGCAGGTAAACAATCAGCAGCGACGCGCATGCCGACAAGCCCGCAAACATCCAGCGCTGCCAGCCGCCGGCATCGGCCAAGAATGAGAACGCAGCACCGCTGTTGTGGACCCGCACGATGTTGAAAAACCCGGTGATGGGTGTGCCCTCGCCAAGCGCGTACAAGCCCGCAATCAGCACCTTGCTCACCTGGTCCGCCAGCACCAGCACCAGCGCCAGCGCCAGCCAGTGCAGCAGCTTGAATCCGCCCGCGCCGCCGCGCCGCGCCATCAGGCGAAGTGGCGGGTTTCGCCCGCGCCATAGAGGTTGGAGACGCAGCGCCCGCACAGCGTGGGATGTTCCGCTGATGCTCCTACGTCATCGCAGTAGTGCCAGCAGCGGGCGCACTTCACCGCTTTGGATGCTTCGGTATGGACCGCCAGCGCTGCGCCGGTTTGCAGGTGGATGGCCGATGTGATGAAGGCAAATTTGAGGTCAGCGCCGAGGCTGCTGAGTAAGGCGTGGTCAGCCGCCTCCAGCGTGATGGTGACGTCGGCTTGCAGCGACGCGCCAATGTGACCCGCTGCGCGCAAGACCTCAATGTCTTTGTTGACCGCGTCCCGGATCTCACGGATGCGGTCCCACTTGGCCACCAGCGCCGTGTCGGCTGCCTGCATGGGCACATAGGTTTCCAGAAAAATCGACTCCGACTTTCCAATCACGCCCCATGCCTCTTCGGCGGTGAAGCTCAGGAAGGGCGCCATCCAGCGCAGCATGGCCTGGGTGATCTGCCACAACGCCGTCTGCGCCGAGCGCCGCGCCAGCGACTGCGGCGCGGTGGTGTAGAGCCGGTCTTTGAGCACGTCCAGGTAAAACGCACCCAGATCTTCGGAGCAGTAAATCTGCAGGCGGGTGACCACCGGGTGGAACTCGTAACGGCCAAAGCAGCCGCCTTCAAACACGCCGGTTTGCGGGTTCAAGACGCCCGCAATCTCGGCTTGCAGTTGCGCCGCCCGCGCCAGGGCGTAGCGGTCGATTTCCAGCATCTCGGCAGGCGCGACTGCGTGTTTGGCCGGGTCGAAATCACTCACGTTGGCAAGCAAAAAGCGCAGCGTGTTGCGGATGCGGCGGTAGGCATCCACCACCCGTGCCAGAATTTTGTCGTCGATGTTGAGGTCGCCCGAGTAGTCGGTGGCCGCCACCCACAGGCGCACGATTTCTGCGCCCAGCTTTTCATTGAGCATCTGCGGCTCCACCGTGTTGCCCAGGCTTTTGCTCATCTTGCGGCCCTGGCCGTCGGTCGCAAAACCATGCGTCAGCAATCCCCGGTACGGCGCGCGGTCGTACAGGGCGCAGCCCAGCAGCAGCGAGCTGTGGAACCAACCCCGGTGCTGGTCGTGGCCTTCCAAATACAGATCGGCCTCCGGGCCCTGGTCGTGGAAGGGTGCGCGTGCATATGCGTCTTTGTGGCTGCCGCGCAGCACATGCTCAAAGGTCGAGCCGGAGTCGAACCAGACTTCCAAAATGTCGGTGCTCTTGGTGTAGCTGTCCGCGTCGTCACCGGGCTGGTTCAGGATGTCGTGCACGGTAGCGCGGCTCCAGGCCTCGATGCCGCCACGCTCCACCATCCCGGCAACCAGGTCCAGAATCTCCATGGTGCGCGGATGCAATTCGCCGGAGTCTCTATGCAGGAAAAACGGCACGGGCACGCCCCAGCTGCGCTGGCGCGAGATGCACCAGTCCGGCCGGTTGGCGATCATGTCGCGCAGGCGAGATTTGCCGTTTTCGGGGTAGAACTGGGTGTGCTCGATGGCGTCCAGCGCCAGTTGGCGCAGGGTTTTGGGAGCCTTGTCCCGGGTGAAAACGCCCACGCCCTCGTCCATGCGCACGAACCACTGGGCAGCGGCGCGGTAAATCACCGGAGTCTTGTGGCGCCAGCAATGCGGGTAGCTGTGGGTGATGGGGTGGGTGGCCATCAA
>RFRO01000011.1 GCA_009924455.1 Betaproteobacteria bacterium | reverse complement strand
ATGGTCGTTTTTGATACCTTGGGAACGCCGGGCGCTTATGCGGTGATCAACCGGATGGAGCCAGATAACGTGGTGTTAGCCCAGTACGGCTATGGCCGTACCGACGGCGCCGATGGAACCGTGTGGCCCTGGGTGTTCAACGCCGCCGGCCACTATTGGGGGCAGGTTGCGGTACAAATGTCCTTCATGGCCCAGCAAGAGGGTGGCATCGACAAGATGAAGGGCAAGACGGTTGTGCATCTGCACATCGACAGCGCCTTCGGTCGCGAGCCATTGCCCGCCATGCGTGAGATCGCAAAGCAATGGGGCGTGCGCCTTTTGGAGATCCCTGTGCCGCCACCGGGATTGGAGCAGCAGTCACAGTGGCTGCAAATTCGGCGCGAAAAGGCGGATTGGGTGACATTCTGGGGTGCTGGCTCGGGGATGAATTCCACCGCGATCACTAATGCGGCCCGGGTCGGTTTCCCGCGTAACCGCATGATTTATGTCTCCTTCGGTGGAGCGGAGGAAGACATGGTCCCCGCCGGTGATGCCGCCAAAGGCACTTATGTGACCGCCAACGCGGTACCTGGCAAATTTCCATTGATTCAGGATATTGAAAAGGTGGTGTACGGAGCTGGCAAGGGGAATTTGAAGGACCCTGAGCGAATTGGCTCGGTGTACTACAACCGCGGCGTGGGCGCAGCGGTGATGTGGGTTGAAGCCTTGAAGAACGCACAACGCATCCATAAAAAGACCGGAAAAACGGTCACTGGTCCCGAGTTCCGTGACGGCTACGAGGCGCTGGATATTTCGGATGCCAAGCTCAAGGACATCGGCATTCAGGGCATGTCTGCGTCGTTCAAGATGTCATGTTCCAAGCACGATGGTTCCGAGCGTTTCCGTGTGATGCAGTGGGACGGCAGCAAGTTCGTCATGGTCAGTTCCTGGACCCCGGCGCCGGATCCCGCCTTCATTCGCACGTTGATTGAGGAGTCGGCTGCGAAATACGCCGCCGAGAACAAGATCACGCCGCGCAAGTGCCCGTGAATACGGTTACCACTCCTACTTTCCAGACGGGTGCCGCCGGATCGCCTCAGGCAGCGGCGCCGCCCATCCTGGCCGTCAAGAATATCGAGGTTATTTACGACCACGTGATATTGGTGCTGCGTGGCGTCTCTTTCGAAGTGCCGCAGGGCAAAATCGTCGCACTGCTTGGTGCCAACGGCGCGGGCAAAAGCACCACTTTGAAGTCAGTGTCGACCTTGCTTGCTTCGGAGCGGGGGGAGGTGACCAAGGGGTCGATCGAGTTTCGTGGTCAACGCACGGAAGCGCTGGCGCCGGGCGAGATGGTGGGCATGGGTATGGTGCAGGTCATGGAGGGTCGGCACTGCTTCGGACATCTCAGTGTGGAAGACAACTTGATTACTGGGGCTTATGCTCGTCCAATCAACCGTGGGCAGGTGCGTGAGGAGTTGGAGAAAATTTATGCCTATTTCCCCCGCCTCAAGACGCGCCGAACCAGCCTGGCGGGCTATACCTCCGGCGGCGAGCAGCAGATGGTGGCAATTGGCCGCGCGATGATGGCCAAGCCCAGCATGCTTTTGCTGGATGAGCCATCCATGGGGCTGGCGCCGCAAATCGTTGCCGAAATTTTTGAAATCGTGCGCGAACTGAATCAGAAAGAAGGGGTAAGCATTTTGCTCGCTGAGCAGAACACCAATGTTGCGCTCAAATACGCTGACTATGGATATATCCTGGAGAGCGGTCGGATCATGATGGATGGCACGGCCAAGGAGCTGTCCGAAAATGCCGATGTCAAGGAGTTCTACCTCGGCCTTGCCAAGGAAGGCCGCAAGAGCTTCAGGGGTATGAAGTCCTACAGGCGCCGCAAGCGCTGGTTGTAGGCATGCGACTGCTGGCCTATGATTGGCGCGTCGCTACTGATCACTACGCCTAGCGGGAACAGCCATGAAAATCACCGTATCCGCCATCGTCCCCGCGCCCATCGAAACCGTCTGGCGTGCTTACACCTCGCCGGAAGACATCAAGTGCTGGAACGCTGCATCGGCTGATTGGCATACCACCACCGCTACCGTTGATCTGCGGGTGGGCGGTACATTTTCATCGCGTATGGAAGCCAAAGACGGCTCGTTCGGTTTTGACTTCGCAGGCGAATACACCCGGGTCGAGCCGCCCCACCGGCTGAGCTATGTGTTCGGCGAGCGCAGCGCCGATGTTGAACTGGTGGCGACAGCGGCCGGGGTGCTGGTGACCATTCGCTTCGACCCCGAGACCGAGCATCCCGAGGAGGCCCAACGCGAAGGCTGGCAGTCGATCCTCGACAACTTCGCTCGCCACGTGGTGGCGCGCCACCACGCGCACTAGCGGGGCTTGCCGCGAGCGCTTGCGCCGCCTTATAGGCGGAGCCGGTCGCAGCGCTTAGCTTTGGTAGTCGCTGATGGGCACGCAGCTGCAAAACAGGTGGCGGTCGCCGTAGACGTTGTCCACCCGCCCCACTGCAGGCCAGTACTTGTGGTGTTTGAGGCTCTCCAGCGGGAACGCACCCAGGCCGCGCGCATAGGGCCGAGCCCAGTCATCGGCCAGCACGCTGGCGGCGGTGTGGGGCGCGTGGGTCAGCGGGTTGTCGTCGCGCGGCCAGACGCCAGCCTCGACCTGCCGTATCTCGTCGCGGATCGCCACCATGGCCGCGATGAAGCGGTCAATCTCGGCCAGGGTTTCGCTCTCCGTGGGTTCGACCATCAGGGTGCCCGCCACTGGAAAGCTCAGCGTGGGCGCGTGAAAGCCATAGTCCATCAGGCGCTTGGCCACGTCTTCGGCGCTGATGCCCGAGGCTTCTTTGAGCGGGCGCAAATCCAAAATACATTCATGCGCCACCCGGCCGTTGTCGCTGGCGTACAGCGTGGGGTAGTGGTCGCGCAGTTGGTGGCTGATGTAGTTGGCCGCGAGAATTGCTGACTCGGTGGCGTGTTGCAAACCCTGCGCGCCCATCATGCGGCAGTACATCCAGCTGATGGGCAGCACCGCTGCGTTGCCCAGCGGAGCGGCTGATATCGCACCCACGCCCGCTTCGTCGAGCCCGCCGGGTAAATACGGCACCAGATCTTCGACCACACACACCGGCCCGACACCCGGACCACCGCCACCGTGCGGGATGCAAAAGGTTTTGTGCAGGTTGAGGTGGCTGACATCGCCGCCGAATTCGCCGGGTGCGGCCACGCCGACCAGCGCGTTCATATTCGCCCCGTCCACATAGACCCGCCCGCCGTGGCTGTGCACCAGTGCGCAGAGCTCTTTCACGCGGGTTTCGAAGACGCCGTGGGTGCTGGGGTAGGTGATCATCACGCAGGCGAGGTTGGCGCTGTGTTGCTCGCACTTGGCGCGCAAGTCGTCCATGTCCACATTGCCATGGCTGTCGCAGGCGGTCACCACCACATCCAGCCCCGCCATCTGCGCGCTGGCCGGGTTGGTGCCGTGGGCGGAGGAGGGAATCAAACAGATATGGCGGTGGCCCTGACCGTGGGCGGCGTGGTATGCGCGGATCACCAGCAGGCCGGCGTATTCGCCCTGGCTGCCCGCATTGGGCTGCAGGCTGATGCCGGCGTAGCCGGTGGCCTGGCACAGCCACGCGCGCAGTTGCGCATCCAGCAGCGCGTAGCCCTGGCGCTGCTCGGCGGGCGCGAAGGGGTGGATGTGGGCGAACTCGGGCCAGGTGATGGGAATCATCTCGCTGGTGGCGTTGAGCTTCATGGTGCAGGAGCCCAGCGGGATCATGCTGCGGTCCAATGCCAGGTCTTTGTCGCTCAAGCGGCGGATGTAGCGCAGCATGCCGGTCTCGGACTGGTAGCTGTTGAATACCGGGTGCGTCAAAAAGCTGCCGGCCCGGCGCAAGGTTTCAGGGATCAGCGTGGTAACGCCCGGGCCCGGACCTTCAAAGGCGGGTAGTGCCTGTCCGGGGCTTGCGCACAGCGCCCACAGCTGGGTGATGTGCGCGCGGGTGCTGGTCTCGTCCAGGCTGATGCCCACATAGGCTGCACGGCCGCCGGTGAAGCGGCGCAAGTTGATGCCCTGCGCCTCTGCGCGCGCGCACAAGTCCTCGGCGGCGGATGCGCTTCCCACATTCAGCGTGAGTGTGTCGAACGCATTGTCATGAACCAGCTTCACCCCCAGTTTTTGCAAACCAGCTGCCAGCACGGCGGTGTAGCTGGCTACGCGCTGGGCGATGCGGGTCAGGCCCTGCGGGCCGTGGTAGACCGCGTACATGCTGGCCACGACGGCGGGCAACACCTGCGCGGTGCAGATATTGGAAGTGGCTTTTTCGCGGCGGATGTGTTGCTCGCGGGTTTGCAGCGCCAGCCGGTAGGCCGGGTTTCCGTGGACATCGACGCTCACGCCCACCAAGCGTCCGGGCATGGAGCGCTTGTACTCGTCGCGGCAGGCCAGGTAAGCCGCATGCGGTCCGCCGCAGCCCATCGGCATGCCAAAGCGCTGCGTGCTGCCGACCACGATGTCCGCCCCCATTTCGCCGGGCGGTTTGATCAGGGTCAGCGCCAACAGATCGGCGGCCAAAATCAGCGCCGCCTGCTTGCTGTGGATCTGGTCCGCTGAGGCCTGCCAGTCCGCCAGCCATCCGCTGCTGGCGGGATACTGGTTGATGGCAGCAAAGTAGTCGTCCTGCGCGATGGCTTCGCGCCATGCTTCGGTGGAGTGGATGAGCTTGATCGTGATGCCCAGCGGCACCGCGCGGGTTTGTATGACGGCAATCGTTTGCGGGTGGCAGTCGCCGGCGACGATGCACACATTGCCTTTGGCTTTGACGCTGCGCCGCGCCAGGGTCATGGCCTCGGCCGCCGCCGTGGCCTCGTCCAACATAGAGGCGTTGGCCATGGGCATGGCAGTCAAATCACACACCATGGTCTGGAAATTCACCAGCGCTTCCATTCGGCCCTGGCTGATCTCGGCCTGGTAGGGCGTGTAGGCGGTGTACCAGGCCGGGTTCTCCAAGATGTTGCGCAGGATCACGCCGGGCGTGTGCGTACCGTAATAGCCTTGGCCGATGCAGCTGGTGCGCACCTGGTTCTTGGCGGCCATGGCCTTGAGCTCAGCCAAGGCGTCGGCTTCGGTAACGGCGGATGGAATTTGCATCGTCGTGGCCCGCCGGATACTCGCCGGCACAATGCCCTCGATCAGGCTGCGCCGCGAGGCCTCGCCGATGGCGCTGAGCATGTGCGCCTCGTCGGCGGGCGACAGGCCGACGTGGCGGGCGACAAATTCGGCCGGGTTTTCCAGATCGGCCCACAGGGTTTCAGACGGGGTGTGCATCAGCATGGTGTGTCCTTGGTCGGGGGAGGGTGCGCGGGTTCAGGGCGGGGCGTGCAGACGCTAGTGGGTCAGGGCCTTGTAGGCGGCTTCGTCCATCAGCGCGTCCAACTGGCCGGGGTCGCTCAGGCGGACTTTGAAAAACCAGCCCGCGCCCAACGGGTCGGTATTGGCCAGCGCAGGCTCATCGCGCAAAGCCTCGTTGACTTCCATTATTTCGCCGGACACCGGCATGTACACATCGGCAGCGGCTTTGACCGACTCGACCACGCCGGTGACTTCGCCTTGCGCAAAGCTCTTGCCGACCTCGGGCAGTTCGACAAAGACCACATCGCCCAGCGCGTCCTGCGCGTGGTGGGTGATACCGACGGTGGCGACAGCGTGGTCGGCATCGACCCATTCATGTTCTACGGTGTACTTGAGGCTCATAAAAATCCTTTTTAGGTGGCGTTAAGGGATGAGAAAAATCGAAAAAATCAGCCGCGGTGGTAGCGGTGCGGTACGAAGGGCATGGGGCAGATCTGCATGGGAACCGGTTTGCCGCGCACCAGCGCATCCAGCCGGATGCCGGGTGCGCTGTGCGCTGCGTCCACGTAGGCCATAGCGATCGGTGCGTCGGCGCTGGGCCCGAGCAGGCCGCTGGTGACTTCACCGACCGCAGCCCCGCCGGGAAGGTGCAAGGCCGTGTGCTCGCGCACCGGCACGCGCTCCAGCGCCCGCAAGCCCACGCGCACGCGGCTGCAACCGCTGTCGATGTGCGCCAAGAGCTTTTGTGCACCCGGGAAACCGCCGGCGCGTGCGCCGCCGCTGCGTCGTACTTTTTGCACGGCCCACAGAAGATTGGCTTCAGCAGGCGTGGTGGTGTGGTCGATGTCGTTGCCGTGCAGGCACAAGCCGGCTTCCAGCCGCAGCGAATTGCGCGCGCCCAGGCCAATGGGCTTGACTTCGGGTTGCTGCAGGAGTGCGCGGGCCAGGTCCTGCGCCGCCTCGGCATGCACCGAAATCTCATATCCGTCTTCGCCGGTGTAGCCGCTGCGAGTGATAAACAGCGCATGGCCTTGCCAGACGAAGTCTCCGCCCGACATGAAGACCAGTCCGCCCACGCCTGGTACCAGCCGTTCTAACGCTTTGACGGCCAGTGGTCCTTGCAAGGCCAGTAGCGCCGCATCGGGCAGTGGTGTGACCCGGCAACGCGTGCCGATGTGCTGCTGGATATGGGCGGTATCCGCCACCTTGCAGGCGCCGTTCACGATGACCAGATAGTCGGAGGTGCGGCGGGTGAACATCAGGTCGTCCAGGATGCCGGCGTCTTCGGTCAGCAGCATGCCGTAGCGCTGGCGGCCGGGCGCGAGGCCGACGACGTCCACCGGCATGAGCGACTCCAGCGCTGCCGCGGCTTCAGCCCCGGCGATGCTGAGCTGCCCCATGTGGGAGACATCAAACAGGCCGGCTGCGCTGCGGGTGTGCAGGTGTTCGGCCATGAGGCCTGCCGGATACTGCACCGGCATGCTGTAGCCCGCAAAGGGAACCATGCGCGCACCCAGTTCCAGATGCAATTCGTATAGTGGGGTGCGGAGCAGAGCGGTGTTGGCGTTGGTCGTGCTGCTAGGGGTATCGGTCAAAAGGGGCTCCATGCATACGGCCACCCATCATGGGGGCCGGGAACCCTGTTGTCCGCTTTACCTGAGAGATTCATCGGCCGTACCTGCGGCCGGTTTGCCCCTTCGGTGGGCGACCGCGTTGCGGTACGCCACTCTCCAACAGAATCAAACTGTCAGTCCTTTTGCCTGAGCGTTCAGCCTTCGGCGGTCTTGCGACTCTCTCCTGACGGGGGCATTCTAGCCACAAGTTCCGGGGTCAGGCTCCAGCCCCGGCTTGCGCGCACAGTTGCAAGAATGCGCCTTCCATGCCGATGCCGCCGCAGCGCTCGGACAGACCGGCAGGTGTGCCTTCAAACAGAACCAGGCCCTTGTTCAAGACGATCACCCGGTCGGCCTGCTCCACTTCATCCACCAGATGGGTAGCCCATAAGGCCGCTACCGCGCCGCCGCGCGTGAGGGCGTAGACCGAATCAACGAGGGCTTTGCGCGAAGCCGGGTCCAGTCCCACCGTGGCCTCGTCCATCAGCAGAAAAGCGGGGTGGTGCAAGAGTGCCCGCACCAATTCCACTTTCCGCCGGTTGCCGCCCGACAGCGCCTTGACCGGCGCGTGGCGTTCGGCCTGCAGTCCGTGCTGGGCCAGGCCTTCGGCGATGCGCTGTAGCGCGACTCGGCGCGGGATACCGTGCAGATCGGTGTGGAACAGCAAATTAGCCTGGACCGACAGATCGGCGTCCAGCGCGCTTTGCTGGAACACCACGCCCAGGCCTGCCAGGGCCCGCGGCGCCTGGGTGCGCATATCGTGGCCGAGGATCTGGATGGAACCCTGATCCGGCACAAACAAGCCGCTGAGCAGCTGGACCAAGGTCGATTTGCCCGCGCCGTTCGGCCCCAGCAGGGCAACCATTTCGCCAGCTTGCAACTGCAAACTCACCGATTGCAAGGCAAGCCGCTGGCCATAGGATTTACGCAAACTCTGGGCTTGTAGTACGGGCTTGTTAGGGGTGAGGGTGTTTGACACGGGCATGCTCCAAAGGGCGGATAGAGGGGTGACGTGCATCAGCCGCGCTGGCGCACCCAACCCCGTTGGGGGTCATAGCCCCGCAAGGCCAGCGCGAAGGACAGCGCCGCCGTGATGGCCACGACTGCCGCCGCCTGGGAATTGAGCTGGCTTTGTAGGGCGTAACGCATCAGCTCCACGACCGCCGTGAACGGGTTCAACTGGGCAAGTTGGAACAGCCACAGCGCGCCGGACTCCCGCAGCTTCCACAACGGGTACAGCGCGGTGCTGATAAAAAACATGGGGAAGATCACGAAGTTCATGGTCCCGGCAAAGTTCTCGAGCTGCCGGATATGCACGGATAGCACCAACCCCAGCGCGGCCAGCATCGTGGCACCCAGCACCATCGCCGGCAAAACGGCCAGCCAACCCCAAGTGGCATCCACGCCGAACGCCCAGGCTACTGCCATGAAAACCAACATTTGCACCAGAGAGAGGGCGGTGCTGCCGGCCAGCTTGAAGCCCAGCAGCCATCCGCGTGGGAGGGGTGCGGTGAGGAGAAGCCGCATCACACCCATTTCACGGTCGTAGACCATGGACAGTGAGCTTTGCATGCCGTTGAACAAAGCGATCATGCCCAGCAGGCCGGGCAGCATGTATTCCTTGTAGTCCACATACGTCTCGTAGGGTGCAATGATGGCGACGCCAAAGACATTGTGAAAGCCGGCGGAGAACACCACAAACCACAGGAGGGGGCGAACCAGCGAGGACGCGAGCCGCGAGGGCTGGCGCAAGAACTTGTTCAGTTCACGGCCTACGACAGCCCGCAGCGCTCGAGCCAAGTGCATCAATATCGGCGGATGGAGCATGGCTTCTCCTTGTGTAAAACCCCGAGTATCGATGACGGCGCGGGCTGTTGCAGACCCTGATGAATGATGGCCCGCTGAACGTCCATTCGAACCACGCCCGGCATGATCGGATGGGGGCTTGGCGTGTCAATTTTTTTAAAATATTTGCATGACCATTGGATGACTCTGCTAGAGTACGCGCTCGAAGCCAAAGCAGTGGTAGCAGCGGCACACAAAAAGAAGTCAAGCGATGCATCTGAAGAGCTTAGAAATCGTTGGAAAACGGCGCAATGCCGGTAAAGCCAATCGCTGTGTTGCATGTTCGGTGGTGCTTTCTTTACGCGGTGCTTCGGATGCTGTTTGACCATTGCGCGCAGTGCCAACGCTGCTGCAATATCGATCCGGGATACCCTTCCCTGGAAGTCACACTCACCACACAAGAGCGCAAAGTTCACGGCAGCATTTGCATTGAAACCCGGTGCGAACTGCTCGGTGACAAAGGATGCACGTTGGGTAGCGCCAAGCCGCTGAGCTGCGAGATTTACCCCCTGTCTTACGACCCCCGTGGGCGCACTTTTTTCTACGATCAGGATTGCCCTTTGATGCCTGAGTACCAACGCCAGTTGGCGCAGCCCGGCAGCGAGGCTCTGGCGCATCTGTCGCGGATTACCGAGGCGGTGCACCGGCACGAAAAAATCGATCCGAAGTTCTTGCGCAGCAACTTCGCTGTCGACAAAGACTACTTTGATCTGCAACCCCTCGCAACCGTTTCTGCTCCAAAGGAAGGCGCGCTATGAACAGTTTTTCTTCTGCATGGTCTGAGTTGGCTGAAGCCGTCGCCGAATCAGCGTCCGAGCCGGGTGTCCACGAGTTGGGCTACCAGAGTTGGACGGAGGACAACCTGTGCGTGGAGAGCTTTCACGAGGAAACGCGTTACTTCACATCGCGCTGGGATGCGCTCTGCCCCTATGTGGATGTGAGCCCTGACATGCTGCGCATGGCGCGCAAGCCTTTTATTGTGTATGCGCTTCCACCGGAAGGCCCGTACGGCGTGCCGATCAATGACAAGTATGGTTTGGTCGATGTGGCTGCACCGGGTTTCTGGGTCGATGCGCGGCGTGAGCGCAAGTTCCGCGAATTGGACAAAATGTTCCGCGGCTTTGAGGTCACCGAAATGGTGATCCCCGGGCGCGAGGTGACGGCCCAGTACATCTTTGAAATCGGCGAGGTGCATTTCGCCTCTTACGATATCCACGACCGCGAAATCGAAGGCTTTGTGGACTATGTCCGTGACCTCGACGTGGTGGTGATCAAGGTCACCGCACCCAACGGCGATGTGGTACTACACGATGTGTCCATGGTATTGCCGCAGCGCAACCAGGTATATGGCAGCTTTTGCCAATGGAACCCGGACTACCGCAACCGCTCACCCGGCATCTACGCGTGCTTGCTGGCTGCCCGTTGGACCGCGAAAAACAACTACCGGTATTACAACCTCGGGCCGGTCGGTGACTATGGCTACAAGTCGCTTTTTGTGACGGACTTCGAACCCATTTACGGCCTGGCGCTGGCCGACCCGGACCATGCCTTGGCCCTGGACGAAACGTCGCCCCTGCACACCGACTTCAAGCGCTCGGAGTGGAACCAGATCTACCGCAATCCCCTGGCGCGCAGCGCTACTTGAAGGTGTGCTTTTCGCCGTAACTCTGGTCGTAGTCTAGAAACAGTTCTTCGCCGACTTTGATGTCTTTCAAAGCTTTCAATTGCCCGTTTTTGCGGTAGCGCACGTTGGGCTCTTTGGAGTGGTTCAAGTAAATCGCCATGTTCATGGAATTCATGCCGATTTCCGGAACAAAAATAGCGTCTTTGTCGTAGTAGCAAAAGATATCGATTTCTTTGCGCACACCGCGCGGGAGCTTTTTGAGTTCCGCGTGTGAAAACTTCACTTCCCGGTACTTCAGGCGCGAAGCCAAGGGATTTTCGCCCTTGGGTATGGCACGCACCGCAAATACACCGATTCCGTGGACCGGTGACACGCCCAAGCGACAAAAAACTTCGTTGTGAAGATGGGCAAGCAATTGTTCTTTGATTTTGGACATGTGGGCTACGAGGCTGAGAATGGGAATCAGATTTCAGGAGCGCCATTGTGCCACCGGGGGAGACGCCCCGGGGACGCGGGGCAGCGGCTGGATCGGTGGCATCGCCAGCCGCCCGCGCACCGCTGGGGTTGGCTGCATCCCCAGCCGGGTGGTCTTTTCTGGCCTTTTTCTGCTATCTTCACGGCCTCCGTTGAGGGGCCCACGGTGCGATCGAAGGCTTGTGGCGCAACGCCGGTTTTTCCTATTTTCTTGAGGAATTTGTGATGCAAAAACATTGGTTTTTAGGCTGCGCTTTGGCGGCCGCTTTGGTGGCTTGCGGCAAAAAACAAGAGCCGGTGGCAGCAGCTCCCGCAGCGCCCGCGGCAGCGGCACCTGCGGAGGAAAAAGTACTGAACATCTACAACTGGCCGGATTACATCGCCAAGGATATGGTGGCCAATTTTGAGAAAGAGACGGGCATCAAGGTCAACTACCAGACCTTCGAAAGCAATGAAGCCCTCCAGGCCAAATTGGTCGTGGGAAATACGGGCTATGACATCGTGGTACCCGGAGCCGTATTTGCCAAGTCGCAAATCGACGCGGGTTTGCTGATGAAACTGGACAAGGCACAGATTCCCAATGCAGCCAACCTGGACCCGGCCTTGATGGCCAAGCTGGAAACAGTCGACCCCGGCAACGCCCACCTGGTTCCTTGGGCCTGGAGTTTCACCACTGTCGCTATCAACAAGGCCAAGGTTGCCAAGGCTTTAGGCGCCATGAAGATGCCGGACAACGCCTGGGATCTGGTTTTCAATCCGGCGTACACCTCCAAGCTGAAGTCCTGCGGCATCGCCTACCTTGACTCCCCGACCGAAGTCCTGCCCCCTGCGCTGCATTACCTGGGTCTGGATGCCTATTCCGCCAACCCCGAAGACCACAAGAAAGCCGGTGAGATGCTGGCCAAAGTGCGCAAGGATGTGCGCTTGTTCTCCAGCACGATGATCGATGATCTGGCCGGCGGCAAAGCCTGTGTGGCTTTGGGTTGGGCCGGCGACATCAATATTGCCCGTGGCCGTGCCATCGAAAACAAGAGCGGAATCGAACTCGAAGCCTTGCTGCCCAGCACGGGCGGCCTGATCTTTTTTGACAACTTGGCCATCCCTAAAGATGCCAAGCACCCCGGGAATGCGATGGCATTCATCAACTACTTCCTCAAGCCGGAGGTGTCTGCAGCCCACACCACGGAAATGAGCTACCCGACGGCCAACAAAGCCAGCATCGCCTTGCTGGCGCCGGAAGTGGCGCAGGACAAGTCCATCTTCCCGGACGCTGCTGCCCTGAGCACCATGGTTGCGCCCAACGCTTTGGGTAATGCGGCGCGTGAGTCCATGACCACCGTGTATACGGAGTTCAAAAAGGGCAAATAGTCTGTTCCGCAACCGGGTGGTGCATGTGTGACTTTGTGCCACCCGCGTTGTGTCTCCTGATCTGATGTCCTCCCGCACCGAATCCGGCCCCTCCGTGTGGGGGCGCCTGCGGCCATTGGTGGTGGGTTTGCCGTTCGGCTGGCTCTTGTTTTTTTTCGCGCTGCCTTTTGTCATTTTGCTGCGCATCAGCATCACCGACATGGGCGAGCAACTGGACCCCTTTGCTTCGCTGTTGCGCACGGTCAACGGCCAGCTCGGTTTTTTTGTCCAGGTCCAGAGCTTCATTTCGTTGCTGCGAAGTCCCGAGGACGGCTGGTTCGACACGCTGTACCTGGATTCCTATGCGCTCTCGCTGCGGTATGCCTTTTTGACCACGGCGCTGTGCCTGTTGCTGGGTTACCCGTTTGCTTATTTTCTGGCCCGCACGCGCGCCGCCTACCGCGCGCTCTTGTTGTTGATGGTCATGCTGCCGTTTTGGACCTCGTTCTTATTACGCGTCTATGCCTGGAAAGGCATTCTTGCGGACCAGGGCGTGGTGAACCGTCTCCTGATGGCGCTGGGGCTGATCGACGAACCGGTTCAGTTGCTTTACAACGATGTGTCGATGTTGATCGGCATGACCTACGTCTACCTGCCCTTTATGGTGCTGCCGCTGTACGCGAACCTGGTGAAGGCGGATATCCGCCTGGTCGAGGCCGCGCAGGACCTCGGGGCCAGCGCCTGGACCACTTTTTGGCTGGTCACAGTGCCCTTGTCCCGCTCGGGCATTGTGGCCGGTTCGATTCTGGTTTTTATTCCCTGCCTTGGTGAGTTCGTCATCCCCTCACTGCTGGGCGGGGCCGACAACATCATGATCGGGCGCGTGGTCTGGGACGAGATGTTCAGCAGCAACAACTGGCCCCGCGCTAGCGCGCTGTCGATCTCCATGATTGTGCTGGTCATCGCGCCGCTGGCCTGGTTCAACCAGCGGGTCGCACGCAAGAGCGCCGCGGAGCAAGTCCGGTGAGCAACTGGCTGAGCCGCCATATTTCCGGCCTCTGGTTGACGGGGGTGTTTGTTTTTCTCTACGCGCCGCTGGCTTTCCTGGTGGTTTTTTCTTTCAACAGCACGCGCCAGGATGCGGTGTTCACCGGGTTCTCCCTGCGTTGGTACAGCGCTTTGATGGAAGACCGCCGCATCGTGGATGGCTTTTTGTTGTCGCTGAAAGTCGCGCTCACCAGTGCCACGCTGGCCACGGTATTGGCGACTCTGGCGGCTTATGCGCTGGTGCGTTCCGGGGCTTTTCGCGGCCGCTCCTGGATGTCGGCGATGTTGAACGCCCCGCTGGTCATGCCGGAGGTGATCATCGGCATGTCGCTGCTGCTGCTATTCGTTGGGTTTGAACGCGTAGCGGGTTGGCCCGACCGTGGCGCGCTGACCATTATTCTGGGTCACACCCTGCTGGGGATGGCGTATGCCGCGGTGGTCGTCGAGTCGCGGCTCAAGGAGCTGGACCGCACCCTGGAAGAGGCGGCCATGGACTTGGGCTGCCGGCGCGAGTCGGTGTTTTTTCTGGTGATGTTGCCCAATATGACGCAGGCCCTGGGTGCTGCCTGGTTGCTCACATTCACCCTGTCGTTTGACGATGTGGTTATTTCAGAGTTCCTCTCCGGCCCCGGCGTGACCACCTTGCCCCAGGTGATATTCGGCTACGCCCGCCGGGGTATCAACCCTTCTATCTATGCGGCGGCCGCATTGTTGATGCTTGTCGTCACGGTATCGGTGGCGGTTTTTGGCCTGTATACCGCGCGGCAGACAGCGGCGCGGGCTCGCGAGCAGGCCTTGGGTGCGCGGGAAGCCGCGTAAGTTACAGTGGCGCAACCATGCGAAGCTTTTTGTCCCTGCTGTGTTTTCTGTGCGCCGGTGTAGCGCAGGCGCAGTACTCCAATGCGGCGGACGCGGCCCGCGCGCATTGGGATGACTGCGTGGCCGCAGCCAAGCTGGCCAGCGACGCCAAGTTGTGCGCTGAAAAGCTGTTCCGTGAAACATCCAACGACGTCCCTGACCGCAATCCCCAGAAGCTGCCGCTGTTGAAAATGGCCCAGGATTTGTACGCCCTGATGTCCCGCGTGGGCAACAAATCCATCAGCAACAACGACCAGATCAAGTTAGAGATCATGTCGATTGAGATGGCCTATGCCAGCGCCTCGCGCCAGGCCAAACGCGTGGTGCAGGTCGAGACCGTGACCACCACGCCCATCGTGGTCGTGCCCGAAGTCAAAATCTCCCGCTGATCGTCGCGAGGGCGTGGTGCCGCAGACTCAGACGCTGCCAGCGGGCATGTCGGTTTCCATTTGCACCTGCAGCGCTACCAAAAAGCGCGACACCATGTTGTAGCTGGCGATCACGCCCACCAACTCGACCTGCTGCTGGGTATCGGGGAGTAGCGCCTGTACAGCGCCGAAAACTGTGTCATCGACGCGCACGTTCCGCGTCATCGCTTGCGCCAGCGCAATCACTGCGCGCTGTGTGTCGTCAAAGGCTTGTTGGTTGGATGCAGGCGTCTCATCCTGCAGGGCATCCAGCTGCGCCTGGCTGCCACCGGCAGCCAGAAATTCGGGGGCATGCTGGCTCCATTCATAGGCCGCATCGGTCTCAACGGCAACGGTGCAAATCGCCAGTTCGCGCAAACAAGGGTCCAGCGACAACTGCGTGCGGATCGCGCCCATGAAACCGTTCCAGCCGGATGCAAAAACCGGGCTGCGCAGCAGCATGCGGTCCAGGTTCAACAGTGTTCCACCGCGCCGCTGTGCGATGGCTTGCACTAGCGCGGGTGGACCCAGCGCGGAGTCGGGAACCGGTGTGATGCGGGGAGGGTTGCTTGCGTTACTGGTGTGGTCCATTGATTATTCCGTTGCAGATTGGGTGACATAGTACAAAGCCAAAAAATCCTGGGTGCTCGGCGCCATGAACTCCAGGCCGAAAAACCGGGCTTTTCCCAGGGGCGAGGGCGAGGTGTGTTTCACCATGGCCTGCAGTTGGAGTGTCAGCGCTTGGTGTTCCACCATCAAGTCCAACTGCACCCCGATCTGATCCCCTACCTGGGCTTGGAGCGACTCGCTTTGCACCATGGCCCCCCCGGTCCCGATATCGACCAGTTCCACCGTATTCCAGCGGACGGCGCCCGCCAGCTTCACACGCGTGGGCCACACAGCTTTGGCGCGCAAGGACTGGCGCACGGTTCGCGCCTCCACATACGGCGGGTGCGACAGAACCGCGTAGGTGCAAGGCTCGTGGGCAATCTGCAGAACTTCAGATAAAAAGGAGTATTCGTAGCGGCCCGAAAAGCCGCGCACCATGCAGATATCCCCCGGCGAGAGCAGCGCCCGTGGCGCCGTCTCGCCAAGGGGGCGCACCATCACCCCTTGGCCTGCAATCACCCCGAAATACTGCGATTCCTGTTTGGGTGCGCCCTCGACCAGGCGCTGGGTTTGCATGGCCATGCCCGGCCGCAAGTCCAGGGACGTGAACGACGCACGCACATGTCGCGCCTGGATGCTGGTATCGGTATTCATGGACACTTCTTCCCCGCCTGCATGGCTTTTTTCAAGCATAGTCCTTTTCCGCCAGCGCAGCCGCAATTTCGCCTACCAGCCCAGGTCCGCGGTAGATGAGGCCACTGTAGATTTGCACCGCTTGGGCGCCCGCTTGGATCTTTTCCTGGGCATCGGCGCTGCTGAAAATTCCACCCACCCCGATGATGGGAAAGTCCGCCCCGGTGGCGTTTCGCAGCGCCGCAATGACGCGGGTACTGGCCGCACGCACGGGCGCGCCGGATAGGCCGCCGGGTTCCGCCCCGTGTGGCAGATGTGCCACGGCCTGGCGTTCCAGCGTGGTGTTGGTGGCAATCGCGCCGTCCATACCGTAGCGCAGCAAATGCGTGGCGATGGCCTGCACCTGGGTGCCGTCCAAATCCGGGGCAATCTTCACGAAAATTGGTACCCGTCGGCCCTGTGCCTGGGCCAGCTGCGCCCGCGCCTCCGCCAGCGATTCCAGCAAGTGCGCCAGTGCATCGTCGCTTTGCAAGCCGCGCAGCCCTTGGGTGTTCGGGCTGGAGATGTTGACCGTCACATAGTCGGCATGCGGGTAAACCGCCGCCAGGCACGCCAGGTAATCGGCGCTGGCGTGTTCCATCGGAGTGGCGGCGTTTTTGCCGATGTTGAGTCCCAGCACCAAGTCCCGGCGGCTGGCCTTGCGGGCGCGTGACACATTCGCCACGAAGGCTTCCAAACCGTGGTTGTTGAAGCCAAAGCGGTTAATCAATGCTTGCGCCTGCGGCAGGCGGAACATGCGTGGCTTGGGGTTGCCCGCTTGCGCCAGTGGTGTCACCGTACCCAACTCCACAAAGCCAAACCCCATGGCGTCCCAGCCGGCGATGCAGCGGGCGTTCTTGTCCAACCCGGCGGCCAGGCCAACGCGGTTGGGCAGTTGCAAGCCGGCCAGGGTCACGGGGTCGGGTACCCGCGTTTGCGCATAGGTATGGCGCAGCAGGTTGTGCTGGGTGCGCTCGATCAGGCGCAAAGTCAGGTCATGCGCAGCCTCGGGGTCCATGCGGAACAAAAAAGGGCGCAGCACGCCGTACGGCACAAGAGGCATCGATAATTCCTGGTGGAACAAACTTACAGCAACGGCGATTTTCCCCTATGAACACAGCACCCGGCGCACCGTCTCAAGACCAGCTCAAAGCCCTCGTCGGTCAAGCCGCTTTGCAGTATGTGGAGCGCGGTGCGCTGGTGGGCGTAGGGACCGGGTCCACGGTGAATACGTTCATCGATGCGCTGGCCACCATCAAAGACCAGATCGCGGGCGCGGTGTCCAGCTCGGTGGCCAGTACCGAACGCCTGCGGGCCCTGGGCATTGCGGTATTCGATGCCAACGACGTTGATCGCCTGCCCGTCTATATCGATGGCGCGGACGAAATCGATTCCCATGGCTACATGATCAAGGGCGGCGGCGCGGCGCTGACGCGGGAAAAAATTGTCGCGGCTCTGGCCGATCGGTTTGTCTGCATCGCCGATGCGTCCAAACTGGTAAGCGTGCTGGGGAACTTTCCATTGCCGGTCGAGGTGATCCCCATGGCCTCAGCGCGCATCGCCCGCCAGTTCGCCGCACTCGGCGCTCGCGCGGTACTGCGTCTGAAAAATGGCCAGCCGCTGGTTACCGACAACGGCCAGCACATCCTCGATGTCAGCGGCCTGCACATCCGCGATCCGCTGGCCTTCGAGGCCCAGGTCAGCCAATGGCCGGGGGTGGTGACGGTGGGCGTATTTGCTTTTCAGCGCGCGCAGGTGTGCCTGCTGGGCACGCCACAAGGCGTCAAGACCCTCAACTTTTAAGCGCGCCGCTGCCGAGCATGCGCTCGACATAGCGGGCAATCAGGTCGATTTCCAGGTTCACCGGGGTGCCGGGCTGCAGGCTGTGCAGCGCGGTATGCGTTACCGTGTGCGGTATCAGATTGATGTGGACTTCGCAGCCCGCGGGCGTGTCGACAGTGCGGTTCACGGTCAGGCTCACACCGTTGATGGTGATGGAGCCCTTGTATGCCAGGTACTTGCCCAGCGCGGCCGGCGCCAGCACGCGCAGGTCCCAGCTCTCGCCCACCTGCGCAAAGTGGGTGACCGCGCCAATGCCGTCCACATGGCCGGAAACCAAATGTCCGCCCAACCGGTCGTTGGCGCGCAGGGCTTTTTCCAGATTGACCGCGCCGGTGGTGTCCATACCGGCGGTTTTGTCCAGCGACTCGGCCGACACATCTACCGTGAACTGCGGCGCGGCACCGCCGGCCTGCAGGCTGGTCACCGTCATGCACGCGCCGTTGATGGCGATGCTGTCGCCCAGACCTACGTCGTCCAGGTAACCCGCCGGGCACTCCACATGCAAGCGCTTGCCGTGCGCGGCCGTCTCGCCCATGGCGGCGACCTGTGCAATACGGCCCACGCCGGTGATGATGCCTGTGAACATGCCAGCTCCTGCTTCCGATTAATCTGTTTAAAAAACACCACGCCCGGCCACACGGGCCAGCACGCGCAAATCCGTGCCCACCATCTCCGCGCTCTGAAACTCCAGCGCCAGACCATCCGCCAGATTCGTCAGAGGTCCCCAATTCGACATACTTGCGCCCGTTCCCAACCACAGTGGCGCCAGGTACACCAGCAGCTCGTCCACCAGCCCCGCTCGCAAGAGCGAGCCGTTGAGCTTGTGGCCGGCCTCTATGTGTACCTCATTCATGTCGCGCAGCGCCAGGTCGCGCAGCATAGCGGCCAGGTCCACCTTGGGGCTCGCAGCCTCCGCAGCTGCCGCGCCGGGCAGGTAGACCACTGTGGCCCCGCTGCGCTCCAACGCAGCTTGGCGCGCGGCATGCTGTGTGGCTGCGTAGATCAGCACCGGGCGCTGGGGCGCAAACAGGCGCGCATCGGGTGGAGTTTGCAGATCGCTGTCGACTATGACCAATGCGGGTTGGCGCGGGGTCTCGATGCCGCGCACATCCAGGCGCGGCTGGTCTTGCAGCACCGTGCCGATGCCGGTCAGCACCGCGCAGGCGCGGGCCCGCCAGGCGTGGCCGTCGGCACGGGCCGCTTCCCCGGTAATCCACTGGCTTTGGCCATTGGGTAGGGCGGTCACGCCGTCCACCGAGGCAGCTGTTTTGAGGCGCACCCAGGGTGTGCGGCGCAGCATGCGGCTGAAAAACCCGATGTTGAGCGCGCGCGCGGCCGCTGCCCAGGCACGCAAAGCAGGGTCAGCGCTGTCGTTGGCAACCTCCACCGCCACACCGGCGGCGCGCAGGCGGGCAAAACCTTGTCCCGCCACCAGCGGGTTGGGGTCGGGCAGGGCGGCTACCACGTGGGTAACGCCGGCGTCGATCAAAGCGTCACAACATGGCCCGGTGCGTCCGTGGTGGGAACAGGGCTCCAGCGTTACATAGGCGGTGGCACCGGCTGTGGCGTGGCCCAGCGCCTGCGCGTCGCGCAGCGCCATCACCTCGGCGTGCGGGCCACCGGCTCGTTGGGTGCTGCCTTGGCCTATCACTTCACCCTCACGGTTCACCAGTACGCAACCCACGCGCGGATTGGGGTTGGACCGCAGCAGCGCGGCCTGGGCTTGCAGCAACGTCTGCGCCAGGTAGTCTGGCGCAGGCCGATTAGATAAGGGAGGGGTTTGGGGCAGCACGATCAGGGCCAGCAGCCCGTCGTGGAAGCTGTTGCTGACGATGATGACTGCAGCGCAGCCTGGTTCAGGGCGAGGGTGCGGCAATTGGTGTCACTGGTTTGGGTACCAGAGGCAACTGCCTGCACGGTGAACGCTTGCGAGGCGCTGATCAAGCTGAAGGCGTAATAGGAGGCCAGATTGGTTTGGCACGTTGCGGCCGGCAGCACAGCGCCGGTGTAACTCATCGGGTTATTGGCGGTGGTGTAGTAGCGCTCCATGTACTGCGCCTGCTCCATGAGGCAGGATTGCGCGGCATACCGGCGCGTTTTCAGGGCATGGGATTGGTAGGAGGACAGGGCGATCGAGGCAAGAATTCCGATCAGTGCCACGACGATCATGATTTCGATCAGGGTGAAGCCCCGTGTGGCGCGCGCAATTTGGGGCTGGTGAGCATGAAGGGGGCGCATGGAAATGGCAGTCCTCAGTTAGGGAAAATCTGCCGCCATGATATGCGCTCGGCGTCGATAGCCCCGGCAAAGCCTCCCCAGTTGTATTTCGCTTGATTCTTGGAGATGGTGCTGGCTGGGTTATCCGGATCTGCAAGATAACAGCAATACGGCGTGGTATTTGAATATACCGGGTGGTACAAGGCCGACGCGACCAAAAGGGTCGACTGCAAGGTGATGGTCGGCGCGCGTGGGGTCGAAGGCTGGTTTCGCACAGTAACGCGCATCACCCGGCATCCGCGGGTTGTGTCTGCTGCTGCTGACAGATAGGTGCTGTAAGCGTCCAAGTTGGTACCGGTTGGGTCCATATCCGTCAGGTTGCACTGCGCCCAGCCCAGATACTCCACCATTCCGTAAAAATACTGTGTGCTGTAGACCGTGCTGGACGGGCTAGACGGCGCCCTACCTCCTGGTGCTGTGGTGTTACGGTAAAAATTGACATGAAACTGGGCCCACGGGCTGTTGTTCGCGCCGGGCAGCTCGTCCCAGCGTGCTTTGCAATTCAGGGTTGGGGGCGGGCAAAAACTGCACTCTTCGGCGTCGCCGCCGGTCCGTAATTGGCGAACCGTGCCTTGCGTGTCGCCGCCGGCCACGTTGTCGTCGCCGGTGACAGACCCTTTGGGGTATAAAAAACTATTGCAGCTGGCCTTGGTGCACAGCAGTGTTGACGGCTCAGAAACCGCGCTGCTCGCACAAGCCGGTTCGGGGTTAGTCAGCGTGGTTAAGCGGGCATTCCCTCCCGTAACACCCAATTCCGAACCTTCAAAGGCCGCAAACTGCTCCATGGTGGACAGCGCACTCTCGGTCTCAGCCATGGCATTTTCGGCGGCGTACAGGCTGGCCACCAGGGTTTGCTGCACAGCTAAGGTGCGCATATCGCCCAAGGCTAAAAGTGCGGCAACAAACAAGAACACCACCAGGCTCAGCAAAACAAAGCCGCCTTGGTGCTGAAGGCCAAGCGTTTTCATGCGCTTAGCGCCGCACCACGCCCGGCATACGGGCGCGGATCGCGGCATTGATCGGTACGGTGTAGGTGGCCGCGCTGGCAGCATTATTGGCCCCTAGGCTGACCTTGTCCGGGCTGGTAAGGGTTAGCACGATTCGTACCGCCGTCCACCATTTCTTCATCTGTGGAATCCACACCCGTGGCGCTATAGGTGACACGCAGTCGCCGCAAAGAACAACAGGCGTTCGTACTTGCATTCTTCCCGACGTACCAATGGTGGAAAGTGTGCTCCCCAATCATGCTGCCGGGGCCGAAGGTGTACATCGTGCCGTACCGAGGGTAGGGGTTCGTTCCACCGTAGCAACTGTAAAGGCCGTCCATCACGGCGATGGAGTCGGTTTTGCTATTCCGTTCCCTTCTCATTGTGACTGCGCAGTTACCCGGGGAGAGGGCGGGGCCCTCGTTAGCCTGTAGCTTGATCGTTGAAGCGGTAGATTCGGTGACTTGAAACAGCACAGCCCGCGTGTAGTCGCAAGCAGCTGCGACGGTTCCTACCGGAAAGTCAAGTCCGTTATCTACGGGGAAGGTGTAGCTGCCTTTGAGTCCACCATTGCTGCTGGCGTAGGTTGCAGGGGCGGTGACCCTGGCAACCTTGCCCATGTTGTCGCTCATGATGGATATAGAGTCGCCTGCCAGTCGCAGGCTACCGACGATGGGATCGGTGGTAATGGATTCGTAGCCGTGCAGCCCCAAGAAACTGATGACATTAAAGTATTCAGAAGTTTCCCAGTACGGGCTAGTGGCCGCGAGCAGGCTGGTCGTTGGCGGGCTGTTGCGGCACAAAGTGCCTGCCGTATTGCGGATGTCGGCTTCCAGCAGCGCCGTCGCGATACTGGCGGATTCCTGCAAGCGAACCATCCCCTCGATTTGCCGGAATACGGAGCGGTTGCTCACGTACAAATTGAAGGCCACCGACACCATGGCTAATCCCAAGGCCAGCGCCACCAGGGTCTCGACCAGGCTGATGCCGAACTGCGTGGCTCGCCACCGGGGGGGTGTATCACCACGCACAGATCGGCTCCGTCAGCGAACCCACACCAAATTTTGCAGACTTATCGCGTCGCCCGTCGGAAGGGTGCAGCTCACTCTGCGCGTGCGCGGCACGATGTAGTCACACTCTGTTCCATTCCAGGAGGAATTGTTGCCAAATATATTGACCCCCGCGTTGTATTGATTCCAGTAATCCGCGTATTCCGTCAGTGCCGCGCTGCCGCAAGATGTGTACTTGGTAAGAAAAGTGGTGATGAAGTTCAAATCTTGGGTGGTCGGTTGTTGGATTTGACTTTCACCCTGTGAGTTGATGGAGAGTCCACTCCACAGTGGATTGCAGTAGCGCGCAAGGTACTGGGCATTTTCGTTGTTGGGCCCAGATTCCCCCACAATATTTTGGTTAGGTGCCGCTAAGCGGGCTTCGCTGAACGCGCCCAGCGATTGAACAATGACTTGTTGGGTTGCCAGTCCGCTGGCGGTTTTGAGCGCCTTGGTCTGCATGGCGGCCAAGCCTAGAAGGCCGACCGACAAAACCAAAACCGCCACCAAAACCTCGATCATGGTGGTGCCACGTTGTTGGCTGGTTCTGCGCCGCAGGCGCTGCAAGACAGCTGGTTTGTACATCGCACAATCCCCGATAATAAACTTTAGTTGGCAATATTACTCCATTGCGTTATTGCGCCTTTTGTCCTTTCGGGGGTTCTGTTATGAAGCGCTCGTTCACGCTAAACCCAAGCCATAGCCCCGCCGGAAGAGGCTTCACGCTGATCGAAATGCTCGTTGTCGTGCTGATCGGCGGTCTTTTGGCTGCTGTGGCGGCGCCGAGTTTGGTGTCCGTCATCGAGTCCAACCGCCGCACCATCATCAGCAACCAGTTGATGGAAGACCTGGCACTGGCACGCCGTCAGGCGATTGCACTGTCTACCTCCGTGGCGCTGTGCGGCAGCGACAGCACGAGTCCTTATGAATGCAAGGCGAGGACTCCTTACCCCACAGACTGGAGCAACGGGTGGTACACCTACATCGGTAGTTCGAACAAACTTACGCCCGCCAGCGCCGCTGCCGGCTTGGTACTCCGCTCGCCCCAAGTTCTTGCTTCGGATTGGAAGGTGGACGCCTATCTGGGTATTTACAACTACGTGGCACTCAGCCCGGGCTCGGTCGCCACAGGGAACGGCCACTTCACCATTTATCGCTCGGGCTCCACTTCCGGCACGACGGCCTGCGTGACGGTGAGCACCACCGGGCGGGCGCGCGCCTGGACTTCAACGTCCAGCAAAAGCGACCCTTGCGACTCTGACTGAGGCTGCCGTCCGCTTATTTGCTGACTTCGTCCACCAGCGTGCGAAAGGCGTCCAGGTCTTCAAAGTTGCGGTACACGCTGGCGAAGCGCACGTAGGCCACTTTGTCGAGCTTCTTGAGTTCACGCATTACCAGCTCTCCGATGCGGGTGGATTGCACCTCGCGCAGGCCCAGGTTGAGCAGTTTTTCCTCGATGCGCTCAATGGCGCTGTCAATTTGTTCGGTGCTGACGGGGCGCTTGCGCAGCGCCAGGTACATCGAGGCTTCGAGTTTGGGCCGCTGGTAGTCGATGCGCCGCCCGTCTTTCTTGACGATGTTGGGGAAGCTGACTTCAGGACGTTCGTAGGTGGTGAAGCGCTTGTCGCAGGCGCTGCACTGGCGCCGGCGGCGAATGAAGTCCCCGTCCTCGGCCATTCGGGTTTCGGCTACCGCCGTCTCCAAATGGCCGCAGAAGGGGCATTTCACCGGGCGCGGTCTCTTCAGCCGTAAACCGGAAAGCGCGCGGTCAGCGCGTGCACCTTGGCGCGTACCGCCGCGATGTTGGCGGCGTCATGCGGGTTGTCCAGCACGTCAGCGATCAGGTTGGCGGTCATGCGCGCTTCGGCTTCCTTGAAGCCGCGCGTGGTCATAGCCGGTGTGCCGATGCGCACGCCGCTGGTGACCATGGGTTTTTCCGGATCGTTGGGGATGGCGTTCTTATTGATCGTCATGTGTGCGTCGCCCAGCACAGCCTCTGCGACTTTGCCGGTGATGTTCTTGGAGCGCAGGTCGACCAGCATCACGTGGCTTTGCGTGCCGCCGCTGACGATGCGCAGGCCACGCTCGGTCAGGGTTTGCGCTACGGTGTGGGCGTTGGCGATGACTTGCTGCTGGTATTGCTTGAATTCCGGCGAGAGCGCCTCTTTGAAGGCCACGGCTTTTGCCGCGATCACGTGCATCAACGGGCCGCCCTGCAAACCGGGGAACACCGCGCTGTTAACAGCCTTTTCGTGCTCAGCCTTCATCAGGATGATGCCGCCGCGCGGACCGCGCAGGCTCTTGTGCGTGGTCGATGTCACCACATCGGCATGGGGCACCGGGTTGGGGTAGACGCCCGCGGCGATCAGGCCGGCGTAGTGCGCCATATCGACGAGGAAAACCGCACCGACGTCTTTGGCCACTTTGGCAAAACGGGCGAAATCAATGTGCAAACTGTAGGCGGAAGCCCCGGCGATGATCAATTTGGGGCGGGTGGCGTGGGCTTTTGCCTCCATCGCGTCGTAGTCGATCTCTTCCTTGGCGTTCAGGCCATAGGACTCCACCTTGAACCATTTGCCGCTCATATTCAGTGGCATGCCGTGCGTCAAATGTCCGCCTTCGGCCAGACTCATGCCCATGATGGTGTCGCCGGGCTTCAAAAATGCCAGGAAGACAGCCTGGTTGGCCGATGCTCCGCAATGCGGCTGCACGTTGGCCGCATCCGCACCAAACAGTTGTTTGATCCGGTCGATGGCCAGCTGTTCTGCCACGTCGACGTTTTCGCAGCCGCCGTAGTAGCGCTTGCCGGGGTAGCCTTCTGCGTATTTGTTCGTCAGCTGGCTGCCTTGGGCGGCCATGACGGCCGGGGAAGCGTAGTTTTCGCTGGCAATCAGTTCAATGTGGTGTTCCTGGCGGGCGTTTTCAGCGACGATGGCAGACCAGAGCTCGGGATCGGTCTGCTCAACAAGGGTATTGCGGTGGTACATGGGGCGATTTCCAGTTTGGTGGTGGAGGAAGGCGGATCGGAAATTTTACCGGAGCCCCGAAACTGGCGCCAAGCGGCTCCGCAGTGCCCTTGCCGGGTCACGGGGTTGCGCGCCTCACCGGCGCTCTGCGCCAATCAGGGACTGTCGGTCGATTCGCTGGTGACGGCCGCCACGGCGGGCGTGGTGCCCTCACGGGAAGCGGGCAGATTGGGCCCGGAATTAAACGGAACCTTGCGCCCTTCCGCGACGGCGCTCAAGCGGGCGTATTCAGACATCACCTTGTCCACGTACCCGCCATCACCTTCCAGGTTGGTGGCGCCGACGTAGGCGCGCAAACCATCTTCGACCGAACCGGTGCGCTTGATGCAATCCTGCAGTACCAAAACGCCCACACGCAGGTTGGCTGCGGGGTCAAATGCGGCTAACTTACCGCCAAAGCGGTCGTATTTGTCGCTATGTATCTTCGTCATCACTTGCATCAGCCCTTGCGCGCCGACCGGGCTCTGGGCAAAAGGGTTGAAGCCGGACTCCACCCCCATCACTGCCAATATCAACAAAGGATCCAGCTTTTGGGCGCCGCCCAACGCATAAGCCTGCACGATGAGCGCACTTAACGGCTCCGGCGCCACACCATACTTTTTGGACAGCCAGAACGCCACGGCGGATTGCTGTTTGGGAAGCTCGGCCGGATCGGCCGCATTGGCGGCGCGGTTATCGATGCTGACCATGCTGGTCAGCGCATCCTGGCGCTCGCGCACCCATTCGGCCAGCCGTGATTCCCCCAGATCTTGGATTTCCGGGTATTGGGCCAAAGCCAGCAGGCCGCCCACGATCGCCACACCGATTAGGGTAAACCCGCTGCACGCGAGGTACAAAAACCCGCTCACGGTGTCTTTGCAAACCCGTTGCAGGCCTTGGCTTGTGCGTTCGAATGCGTTCATCTCACCTCTTATCGCGTTGTCCATATAGGGCATTATTATATTGCTGCGAACGTATTTGATCCAGAATGCATATCGAACGCTCAGAACTCGCCATCAACCAGGCCACGGGTTGTGGTTAATTGGTCGGCCACACCCCGCTATTTGGGGGTCTGAACCGATTGGAGCCGCCGCTTGGCGCCGCAGCGCCCGATTAGCGGTCAAAATATTCCCTTGTCTTAATTTGCCGCTCAGCTTCCAGAATATGCCAACCCAAGCCCCCAAAAACCTTGAAATCGCCCAGCTCGACGGCATGACGGGTGGCGCTTTCAGCGCGCCCACCTCCGGCGAGCGCGCTGCCCGGGTGAAAGAATGGTTGGCCAGCAACCCGGATACCGAGGTGCTGCAGGCGGTGTTCAAGGAACTCAGCATCAAAGATAAGGGCGCTGCGCGCTGGATCAAAGAACGGCTGGACGAGTCTCGCCGCGCCAAAGGCCAGGAACAGCTGATCACAGAATGGGCGCAGCGCGCGCAGACCTTGCTGGATGCCGGAAAAATCAATATGGCCGACGCGATGGCCTGGCAGCGCGATGCGGCCAAGGCCGGGGCCCCGCTGAGCAAAGAGCCGCTGGCGGCTCTGAAGGTCCAGCTCGCCGAGCGCGTGCGGGCCATCGAAGACCTGGAGCACCACACCCAAGTTCAGCGCGAAGCGGCGGTTTTGCTGGCCCAGCGCATTGAGATACTGTCGACCAAGTCCTGGCAGGAGGCGCATGCGTCTGCCGCAGGCCTGCATGCCGACGTGGCGCACTGGCAGGCGCAGGCACTGGAGTTGCAGGGCAAGCCCGGGTGGCCTAGTGTTGATGTGAAATTCGCCGGCATGTTGGACGCCTCCTTGCGCCAACTGACGCTGGTATCCGAGGCATTTGACGCCGCGATGGGAATGGCAGTGGCAGCTTCCCAGGATGCGGCTGCCCCCCTGCCGCCGGTGCCCGTCTGGGCCGAGGGTTTGCGCGCCGCGCGTGGGGAAGTGCCGACGCCCAAGCCGGCCAAAGTGGCGGTTGATCCGCAGGTCCGTGCCCAGGCGCTCGCCGCAACCCAGGCGGCGCTGGAAAAACTGGAGACCGAAATCGCCGAAGGCCACGGCAAAGCCAGCGCCGGTGCCGCCAATGCCTTGCGCCAAGCTATCAAGGAATACAGCAAGCTCATCGACGCCAAGCTCGAGGCCCGGGCCCAAGCCGCATTGGCTGCGGCCGGCGAGTTGGAGGGCTGGCAGCGCTGGCGCGCCGATCAGCTGCGCCAGGAACTGGTGACCAAGGCCGAAGGCCTGTTGCAGCGCCCCGAGGGACAGGCCATCGGCGGACGCAAGATGCAAGAGGCGCTGCGCACTTTGCGCGAGCAGTGGAAACTGACGGACCAAGGCGGCGTACCCAACCACGGCTTGTGGAAGCGCTTTGACCATGCCTGCAACGAGGCCTACAAAGTGGTGGAAGCCTGGCTGGAAAAAATCAAGGCCGATGCGGTGGAGAACCGCGCCCAGCGCATGGCCCTGATCGCCGAGGTGGAGGCGTGGGCCGCCGCTAATCGAACTGCCTTGGATGCCGACTGGAAGGGTTTTCAGCGCATCTTGATGCAATTTGCCGACCGTTGGCGCAACGGCGGACACCTCGGTGAAAAAGCATTCGCCGAACTGCAGCCGCTTTGGAAGGCTGCGATCGATAACGCTGCCGCCCCCTTGGAGGCAGTGCAAGCAGAGAACCTGGCGTTGCGCCGGGCCATGGTGGAAGAGGCGCAGGCCCTGGGCGCTGCGCCGGAATTGCGGATTGACGCGGTCAAGTCCTTGCAGCAGCGCTGGCAGAGGCTGGCCCAGGGCGTGCCGCTGGAACGGCGCCTGGAGCAAAAGTTATGGGATGCCTTTCGCCGCCCGATCGACGAGGCCTTTAACCGCAAGACGGCTGAGCGTGAAAAAGCGCAAGCCCATCTGGGAGCGCGTGACCGCGCGGTGATCGACGCGTCGCAGGCCCTTCAAGCCGCCAACGCCAGCAATGACGCCCAGCGTATTCGCCAAGCCATGGCCGATTTGGATGCC
>RFRO01000002.1 GCA_009924455.1 Betaproteobacteria bacterium | reverse complement strand
CGACAGCGGTACTGCGCACCCTGAAAGACTTCAACCACTTGAAAAACGCCGTGTGGGGTGTCACCGCGCGCAACCGCGAACAAAACTTCGCGATGAACCTGCTAACCGACCCCGAGGTCGACTTCGTCACGCTGACGGGCACCGCCGGTACCGGCAAGACGCTGATGGCTTTGGCAGCGGGGCTCACGCAAGTGCTGGACGACCGGCGCTACACCGAAATCATTGTCACGCGCGCCACGGTCAGCGTGGGCGAGGACATCGGCTTTCTGCCCGGAACCGAAGAAGAAAAAATGGGTCCTTGGATGGGCGCGCTGGACGACAACCTGGAAGTGCTGGCGAAAACCGAAAACAGTGCCGGCGAATGGGGGCGCGCTGCAACCAATGAACTGGTGCGCAGCCGCATCAAAATCAAAAGTATGAACTTCATGCGTGGGCGCACATTTTTGAACAAGTACCTGATCATCGACGAGGCACAGAACTTAACGCCCAAACAGATGAAGACTCTGGTGACCCGCGCCGGGCCGGGCACCAAAATCGTGTGCATGGGCAACCTGGCCCAAATCGATACCCCCTACCTCACTGAAGGCTCATCGGGCCTCACCTTTGCAGTGGATAAATTCAAAGGCTGGCCGCATGGCGGCCACATCACGCTGGCAAGGGGCGAACGCTCGCGGCTGGCCGACTTTGCCAGCGAAGTACTTTAAAAGTCGCCGCGACTGGCTCCGTGGGCCAGGCTTTCAAACTTGGTGATGTTGCGCAGGAATGCCAGCTTGACGGTGTCGGTCGGGCCGTTACGCTGTTTGGCGATGATGATTTCCGCCACGCCAGGCTCCTTGCAGGCCTCTTTCGTGTAGTACTCGTCGCGGTAGATAAACATGATGATGTCGGCGTCCTGCTCAATCGCGCCGGACTCGCGCAAATCGCTCATCATGGGTCGCTTGTCCGGGCGGGACTCCACGCTGCGGTTGAGCTGGGACAGGGCAATCACCGGACATTGCAACTCTTTGGCCAGGGTTTTGAGTCCCCGGGAAATTTCGCCCAGTTCAGTGGCACGGTTTTCGCCATCGTTATCGGACCCACTCATCAGCTGCAGGTAGTCGACAACGATCAGCCCCAGCTTGCCGCATTTGCGCGCCAAACGCCTTGCGTTGGCACGCAGCTGTGCAGAGGTCAGTCCGGCACTCTCATCAATGTGCAGCGATATCGTGCGCAGGCGCTCAATCGCCTCTGTCAAGCGCGGCCACTCATCGTCCGTGAGCTTTCCCGTGCGCAAATGGCCTTGGTCGATGCGGCCAATGGAACCAACCACGCGCACCGCCAGCTGCGCAGCGCCCATTTCCATGGAAAAAACGGCTACCGGCAAACCCTCATTCAAGGCCACGTGTTGGGCAATGTTGATGGCGAATGCCGTTTTCCCCATGGAGGGACGCGCCGCGAGAACAATCAAATCACCCGCCTGAAGCCCCGAAGTCAGCCGGTCCAGGTCATAAAAGCCCGTTGGCACGCCGGTCACATCGTTCGGGTTGTCGGCCATATCCTGCACCCGGTCCAACAGGGAGACGACCAGACTCCCCATGTCTTGGAATCCCTGCTTATGGCGCTGACCCTGCTCACCAATACTGAAAATCTTTTGCTCCGATTCATCGACGATGTCGGAGACCGCGCGGCCTTTGGGGTTGAAGGCGTTGGTCGCGATCTGATCGCTGGCAGTCAGCAGCTGGCGCAGAATGGAACGGTCGCGCACAATTTCGGCGTAACGGCGGATGTTCGCTGCGCCCGGGACGTACTGCGCCAAGGCGTTGAGGTAGGCCAGTCCTCCGGCCTCTTCTGCCTTGCCTTGCCCCTGCAAATGTTCGAACACCGTGATGACGTCGGCCGGGCGGCCGGCGTTCACGATGGCAAAAATGGCCCCGAACACCAGCCGGTGTTCGTAGCGGTAAAAATCGTCTTCCGAGAGGATGTCCGCCACCGCATCCCAGGCCTGGTTATCCAGCAGCAACCCGCCCAGAACGCTGGACTCGCCCTCTACCGAATGCGGCGGGACGCGCAGCTGCGCAATTTGCCGGTCCGGCGTTGCGTCGTTGCTGCTTCCCACTTCCATAGATTCTCCAAAGAAAAAGCCGCTCGGCGTGAACCCAGCGGCTTCTTGTCAGGGTGTCGATCAGGCCGTTTCGCCGTACACCGAAACCGTGATATCCACCACCACATCTGTGTGCAAAGCCACCGCGACCGTAGTATCGCCTACGGTTTTGATCGGGCCGTTGGGCATACGCACCGAAGCCTTGGGCACTTTGTAGCCGGTTTTTCCCAGCTCTTCAGCAATATCAAAGTTGGTAACCGAACCGAACAAGCGTCCATCCACGCCGGCCTTTTGAGTCAGCTTGATGGTCGATCCAGCCAGTTTGTCGCCCAGCGCGGACGCTTCGGCCAGCTTGGCAGCAGCGGCAGCTTCGAGCTCTTTACGGCGGGCTTCAAATTCCGCTTTCGCAGTCTCCGTGGCACGGCGTGCACGGCCTGCGGGAATCAGAAAGTTGCGGGCGTAGCCGTCTTTGACCTTGACGATTTCACCGAGGTTGCCCAGATTGACGACTTTGTCGAGAAGAATAATTTCCATGCTGGTGCTCCTCAGATTTTGTGCTGGTCGCTGTACGGCAACAGAGCCAGGAAGCGTGCGCGCTTGATGGCCGTGTTCAACTGGCGCTGAAAAATCGCGCGGGTGCCGGTCAGGCGGGCGGGAATGATTTTTCCGTTTTCCGCGATGAAGTCACGCAAGGTGTCGATGTCTTTGTAGTCAATCTCTTCCACACCGGTGACCGTGAAGCGGCAAAACCGCTTGCGCTTGAAAAGCAAAGACTGGGTATTGCGCTTGGGGCGCTTGTCTTTGTTGAACTTTTTGAATGTAGCCATATCAATTCCTCAACTAATCTTGAACAAATTCCTGAACCTGGAAAACCAGCGACTTGGATTGCCGCCCGTTTGCCAAAAAACCACTGAACTTCCAACTGCTGCCCAAAGGCTGTACCGCTAAACGCTCGGCAACCGCTCCGAAGGCCATGGACTTGACGCTCATATCGACTTTGCGTTGCGCATGCACATCGTGCACGACGGAGCTGTGCTCCAAACGAAAACCAAGTGCTGGAAGGCCCGCCGGGGTGTAACGCATTGCGTCACGCTCTACCAACATACCGGTCAGCAGGACCTGGTTCATCGCCGAACAGCGTGTACGGCCGTCCTTTAAGCGTGAAAGTCCGAGGGCTGCGAGCGACGCGCTTCTTCACGCTCAACCGAACGCATCATCGAAGATGGGCCGGTTTCGGCCTTCTTCTTAGATACGGTCAAGTGGCGCAGCACCGCGTCGTTGAACTTGAAGGCGTGCTCCAGCTCGGCCATCACAGCCTGGCTGGCTTCAATGTTGATGCACAGGTAGTGGGATTTGGCCAGCTTGTTGATCATGTAGACCATCTGGCGACGGCCCCAATCTTCAACCCGGTGGATATGACCACCGCCGGCGGTGATCATCCCTTTGTAGCGCTCCAGCATGGCCGGAACCTGTTCGCTCTGATCCGGATGGATCATGAGAATGATTTCATAATGACGCATTGAAACTCCTTGTGGAAAATCCCAAACGGGACATAAAGTCACCCCCAGCGTCTGCGGGGTGTGACAAGGCGAAGCCCACAAGTATAGCCGTTAGCGGCCAGCCAGCTGTTTCCAGGTCGCAATCACGCTGTCGGGGTTGAGCGAGATCGAGGAAATGCCCTCGTCTTGCAGCCAACGCGCAAAGTCGGGGTGGTCGCTGGGGCCTTGGCCGCAAATGCCGATGTATTTGCCTTGTTTTTTGCACGCAGCAATCGCCATCCGGATCAGCGCCTGCACGGCCGGGTCGCGCTCGTCAAAGTCTGCCGCTAACAACTCCATGCCGGAGTCGCGGTCCAGCCCCAAGGTGAGCTGCGTCAGGTCATTGGAGCCAATGGAAAAGCCGTCAAAGTACTCCAAAAACGCCTCAGCCAAGATCGCGTTGCTCGGTATCTCGCACATCATGACCAGCTGCAATCCGTCTTTACCGCGCTCCAAGCCCTGGCTGGCCATGAGTTCGGTGACGCGGCGTGCCTGCTCCAGGGTGCGGACAAAGGGCACCATCACCTGCACGTTATCCAGGCCCATCGTGTTGCGCACGCGCTTGATGGCCTCGCACTCCATCGCAAAAGCCTCCCGGAAATCGGCGCTGACGTAGCGTGCCGCGCCGCGAAACCCGAGCATGGGGTTTTCTTCCTCGGGCTCGTAACGGCTGCCGCCGATCAGCTTGCGGTACTCGTTACTCTTGAAATCCGACAGACGCACGATGACAGGTTTGGGCCAAAAAGCCGCGGCGATGGTGGCAACGCCCTCGGCAACTTTGTCGACATAAAAAGCCCGGGGTGAGGCATGTCCGCGCGCGACCGACTCCACCGCATTTTTCAAATCGGGGGCGACATTGGGATAGTCAAGGATGGCTTTCGGGTGGACGCCAATGTTGTTGTTGATGATGAATTCCAGACGCGCCAAGCCGACACCGGCGTTGGGCAACTGGCAAAAATCAAACGCCAGCTGCGGGTTGCCCACATTCATCATGATCTTGAGCGCGATCTCGGGCATCGCGCCACGCTCGACCTCACTGACCTCGGTTTCGAGCAGGCCGTCGTAAATAAACCCGGTATCGCCTTCCGCGCAACTCACGGTCACCAGCATGCCGGTGCGCAAATGCTCTGTGGCGTCACCGCAACCGACGACCGCTGGGATGCCCAATTCACGGGCGATGATGGCCGCGTGGCAGGTGCGACCACCCCGGTTGGTCACGATGGCAGCGGCGCGCTTCATGACCGGCTCCCAGTTGGGGTCTGTCATGTCAGTGACCAGCACATCGCCGGCTTGCACCTGGTCCATGTCTTCCAGGCTGTGGACCACACGTACCGCGCCGGTTCCGATCTTTTGCCCGATCGCCCTGCCCTGCGCCCTGACCGCGCCACGGCCTTTGAGCGCGTAGCGCAATTCGGGGGCATTACCGGCCTGGCTTTTCACGGTCTCCGGGCGGGCCTGCAGGATGTACAAACCGCCGTCCACGCCGTCCTTGCCCCACTCGATATCCATGGGGCGCCCGTAATGCGCTTCAATGACCAAAGCGTAGCGTGCCAGCTCCAGGACGTCCGCATCAGTCAGCGAATAGCGGTTACGCATTTCGGCCGGCACGTCGCTGGTTGTGACCAACTTACCGTTGGCCGCCTTGTCAGCCGGGTCGGCGAACTCCATCTGCAGCAGTTTCGAGCCCAGATTGCGGCGGATGACGGCCGGGAAACCGGCACGCAAGGTGGGCTTATGCACATAGAACTCGTCCGGGTTCACCGCACCTTGCACCACCATCTCGCCCAAACCATAGCTGGAGGTGATGAAGACCACATCCTCAAATCCCGACTCTGTGTCCAAGGTGAACATCACGCCGGCAGCGCCCTTGTCGGAGCGCACCATGCGTTGCACGCCGGCGCTGAGCGCCACGACGTCATGGGCAAAGCCATTGTGCACCCGGTAGCTGATGGCGCGGTCGTTGTACAACGAGGCAAACACCTCGCGCATTTTGTGCAGCACCGCATCGATACCGGTCACATTCAAGAAGGTTTCCTGTTGCCCGGCAAACGAGGCGTCGGGCAAATCTTCCGCCGTTGCCGAAGAGCGCACCGCGAAGGAGGCCTGCGTGTCGCCACCCGACAGGGTGGCAAAAGCCGCTCGCACCGCTTGCTCAAACGCGGGGGGCAGCGGTTGCGCCTCGACCAGCGCGCGGATGCGCGCGCCGATTTGCGCCAAGGCGCGCACATCCTCGCCATCCCACTGCGCCAACTCGGCGCTGATTTTCTGGTCCAAACCGCCGTAGCGCAGAAATTCGCGGTACGCATGCGCGGTGGTGGCAAAGCCCCCCGGAACTTTCACGTCTTGCGGCAACTGGGAGATCATTTCTCCCAGGCTGGCATTTTTGCCCCCCACAGCCTCCACATCCGACATCCGCAGGTGCTCAAAAGGCACGACCCAATCGGTCTCCTTAAACAGGTTTGACATCACAACTCCTAAGTTAAAAACCGGTTTTGCAAGGCCAGCGTCGCCCACTCCCGCTCCGGCGCATGCGCGCCTGAAACCGCCCAGTCGTTGTTGTTTGGGGCGGCGGGGAACCATCTGGTTACAAATTGGTAACAATTGTAGGCCGCGCGATCCCGCGCACCCAGAAAGCCTCCGCATGTCCCAACGCAGCGTATTTTTCGTCTCTGACGGCACCGGCATCACCGCCGAGACCTTCGGAAACGCCATCCTGGCCCAGTTTGAAACCAAAACCCGCCACGTGCGCCTGCCATTTGTCGACACCGTGGACAAGGCCTACCAAGCCGTCCGACAAATCAACCACGCCGGCGAGATTGACGGCACCCGCCCCATCGTCTTCACCACGCTGGTGGACATGCAAGTGCTGTCGGTGCTGCGCGAAGGCTGCAAATGCATGTTTCTGGACATGTTCGGGACCTTTGTCGAACCGCTGGAGGCTGAGCTGGACATCAAGTCCAACCACCGCGTGGGGCGCTTCAGCGATGTATCCAAAAGCCAGGCCTACCACGACCGGATTGAGGCCATCAACTTCTCCCTGGCACACGACGACGGCCAAAGCAACCGGGATTTGCAGCAAGCCGATGTGATTCTGGTGGGCGTGAGCCGCAGCGGCAAAACACCGACATCGCTGTACCTGGCGATGCAATACGGCCTGAAAGCCGCCAACTACCCGCTGATTCCGGAAGACTTCGAGCGCCAGCAGCTGCCCCCGGCTTTGCTACCCCATCGCGCCAAAATGTTCGGCCTGTCGATTCTTCCGGAGCGCCTGAGCGAAATCCGCAACGAACGGCGCCCCGGCTCGCGCTATGCCGAATTGGCCAATTGCCGCATGGAGGTCAGCGAGGCCGAAGCCATGATGCGGCGCAGCGGCATTCGCTGGCTATCCACCACGACCAAGTCCATCGAAGAAATCGCCACCACCATCCTGCAGGAGCTGCACCCGCAGCGATTGGCGTACTGACGGCGATCAGAGCCCGATGGCGGCAATCCCGGCGCGGGCAATCTGGGCATCTTCGGGCGACTTGACGCCGCTCACACCCACCGCGCCCAGGCACTGACCGTCTTTCATGATCGGAACGCCACCTTCCAGCATGCCCTCGATGGTTGGGGCGCTCAAAAAGGACATACGGCCGTCCTTATTGATCACTTCCTCGTAGATGCGGGACTCGCGGCAACCCAAGGCCGAGGTCCGGGCCTTGGCGGGGGCGATCAGGGTCGAAATGGGCGGTGCGCCGTCCAGACGTTGAAACCACAGTTGATGGCCGCCATCGTCCACAATGGAAATACAGACGGCCCATTTGTTTTTCAGGGCTTCCGCCTCGGCCGCCGCAGCGATAGCTTTCAAGTCAGAGGATTCCAGCGCAAATTTGGTTTTCATGGTGCAGGCTTCAGTGGTAGTCAAAACTTCAAGCATACCGCGCCGACAATGCGGGGCACAGGGACTTTTCGGGCGCAGGCCTTGTAATCCCCCGAGATGGCGCAAAATATGCTCTGCCGCTGACAATGACGGCTGCATCATCTTTTTAGGAGTTTCACCGTGAACGAACCGTACAACACCCTGGAACACACCTTTGGCTACGCCCTGTCAGGTGCCGAGCGCAACCGCGTGTTGCGCAACACCTACTGGCTGCTGGCCATCAGCATGGTTCCGACCATTTTGGGCGCTTGGATTGGTGTGGAGACCGGCGTCGCTGCCGTATTCAATGGCATCTTGGGCTTTGTGTTGATGCTGGCCGGCATGTTCGGCTTCATTTATGCAATCGAGCGCACCAAAAATTCCGCCGCCGGTGTGCCCGTGTTGCTCGGATTCACCTTCTTCATGGGTCTGATCCTGTCGCGTCTGATTGGCCACGTGCTCGGTTTCCGCAACGGTGCTGAACTCGTGATGACGGCTTTCGGTGGCACGGCCGGCGTGTTTTTTGTCATGGCCAGCCTGGCTACCGTCATCAAGCGTGACCTCTCCGGAATGGGCAAGTGGCTGTTCGTCGGCGTCATCATTCTGTTGGTCGCCAGCGTCATCAACATGTTCCTGGGCTCCAGCGCCTTGATGCTGGCGATGTCGGTGATCTCCATGGCCATCTTCAGCGCGTACATGCTGTACGACCTCAAGCAAATCATCGACGGCGGCGAAACCAACTACATCAGCGCCACCCTGGCTCTGTACCTGGACATCATCAACGTGTTCCAGACGCTGCTGAGCCTTCTGGGCATCTTCGGCGGCGAGCGCGACTAAGCCGCCAGCAACGCGCAAAAAAAGAAAAGGCCCTGCGGGGCCTTTTTCACATCGGCGTGCCGGGCAGCTCGCTGTCTAATCTCTCTCAAATACGGCCATGCTCTCCACATGGGCGGTGTGCGGAAACATGTTCACAACGCCAGCGGTCACACAGCGGTACCCGGCCTCGTGGACCAACACACCGGCGTCTCGGGCCAGTGTGGCCGGGTTGCAACTCACATAAACCAAGCGCTTGGGCGGCACCCAATCGCCGCGCAAGTCGGGCGACTGCACCAGGGCGGCCAAGGCCTGCACGAGCGCATATGCACCCTCTCGCGGCGGGTCCACTAGCCACTTCTGGGCCACGCCATCGGCGAGCAGCGCCTCGGGACTTATCTCAAACAAATTGCGTACAACAAAGTGCGTGGGCGCCAGCGCGGTAGGCCGGTTGGGGTGCGCAGCGTTGTCACGGTAGTTGTCCTGGGCGCGCTCTACCAACGAGGCAGCGCCCTCCACACCCACCACCTCGCCCGCCATGGTCGCCAATGGCAAAGTGAAATTGCCCAAGCCACAAAACCAGTCCATCACACGCTCCTGCCGCGTCGGGGCAAGCAGCGCCAAAGCGCGGGCCACCAAGGTGCGGTTGATATGGGGGTTGACCTGGGTGAAGTCGGTCGGACGAAAGGGCATCACCACGTCAAATTGCGCCAGGGCATAGGCCAGCGGAGCCGTCTCGTGGCCGCCGCGCTCGGGCAGCAGAACGATGGCATCCGGCCCCTTGGCCTGCAGCCACCATTGCACGCCCGGGTGCGCCACCGCGAAATCTTGCAGGCGGGCCACATCGGCAGGGCTCAGGGGTTGTAAATGCCGCAACACCAGGGCGGTCGTCGCAGGCATCGTTGCCGATGCCTCGCCGACTGCCAGCTCAATTTGTGGAATGAGTTCGGCAGCGTCCATCGACGCAATCAAGCTGCGCAGCGGCAGCAGCATGGCGCTGACATGCGGCGGCAGCACCGGGCATTGCGCCATATCGGCCACAAAGTGGCTTTTACGCTCATGAAACCCAATCAGCACCACGCCTTTTTTACGCACGAATCGCACCGACAAACGCGCCCGGTAACGGTAACCCCAGGCCGGGCCTTCAATCGGGCGCAGGATCATGCCTGCGGCCACTTTGCCGATATGGGTCAGGTTGTCTTCTAACACCCGCTGCTTGACCGCCACCTGCGCCGCCGGATGCAGATGCTGCATCTTGCAACCGCCGCAGGACCCGGTGTGCAAACCGAAATGCGGACACAGGGGCCGCACGCGCTGGGACGATTCCCGGTGGATAACGGTCACCACACCTTTTTCAAAACTGCTTTTGCTGCGGTGGATCTGCGCGCTCACCACCTCGTAGGGCAATGCACCGTCGATGAACACCACCTTGCCATCATCCCGGTGCGCCACGCCTTGCGCCTCCAGATCCAGCGCATGCACCCGCAAGTGTCCCTCTGGCAACGGTGCTGCGCTGGACGTAGTGGGTATGTGGGTCATGGTGGTTGGGACGGGCCAGTTCGCACTGGCGCGGGCAATAACTCAGCGGAGGCGGAGGTACTTCATGGGGTCCACCGGGCGGCCCCGTTCGCGGATTTCAAAGTGCAGCTTGACCCGGTCGCTGTCAGAGCTACCCATCTCCGCGATTTTTTGGCCCTTTTTCACGCTTTGGTCTTCTTTCACCAAAATCGTCTGGTTATGGGCATAGGCCGTCAAAAAGGTGTTGTTGTGCTTGATGATGATCAACTTGCCGTAGCCGCGCAAACCTTCGCCGGCATACACCACCTTGCCCTCAGCCGCCGCCAGAACCGAGTCTCCCGCGCCGCCCGCCAGATCTATGCCTTTGCGGTTCTTGGCCTCATCAAAACCGGCAATCACCTCGCCCTTGGCCGGCCACGCAAATTCCAATGTGTCGTCGACCGCAGACTTCGGAGGTGCCGGTGCCACAGCAACGGGTTCGGCGGCCTGCGCTGTCGCAGGTGCGGCCTTCAAGGCAGCAGACACACCAGAAGCAGCGGCGCTCGATGCCGGCACGGCCGGACCCACGGCCTTGGGCGCAGTGGCCGCCGCAGACGTCACCGGCGGCAGTGGCGTAGGGCTCAGGCGGCTGCTCACCACGGCTTTGGCCACCACCGGTTCTTCCGGTGGGATGACCCGGTAAACATCGCCAATTTCAATTTTGTTCGGGTTTTCGATCGCATTCCAGCGCGCAATATCCCGGTAGTTTTGCCCGGCATCCAGCCCGATGCGGATCAGCGTATCGCCCTTTTGGACGGTGTAATACCCGGGCTTGCCTGCGTTTTCCACGCCAACCGGTGCGCGCCTTGTCACGGGCTCCGTGACGGACTGTTCAGCGGCAGCCGCATCGCTAGCTGAACGGGCTGCGGCATCGGCCGCCGGGTGTGCCGGTGTATCACTCGCCGCCGCTGCGCTGGCGGCCTTTTTGGTCTTGGACCAATCCGCCACCGGTGCCGGGCGCTGACGACCGGAACTGCAGGCCAACAGGCTGATCGATAGCGCTACCGCAGTCCACGCCCCGATGTTCCAACGCGCCATGGCCCGCCCTTTCATGCAAAACCCGATTTTAGGGGGACGAAGTGCACGGCTTCGAGCACGGTCTGGCGCAATCCCTGCGGGGTTTTATCTACCACCATCAGCACCTGTTGTCCCGCGCTGCCGGATCCTGCTACCGGGGCAACCAGGCGTCCACCGACAGCGAGCTGCTCAATCCAGGCCGGGGGAATCGCCTCACCGCCCGCTGCCGCAATGATGCCGACGTAGGGCGCACCTTTAGGAAAACCCAGCATGCCATCCCCAAACAACAAATGCACATTGCGTAAAAACAAATTGCGCAAATTGGCGCGCGCCTTGTCATGCAGTCCGCGCAGCCGCTCAATCGAATACACCTCACTCGACAGCTGGCTCAAGACCGCCGCCTGGTAACCGCAACCGGTTCCGATCTCCAGCACCCGTCCCAACTTGTCGCTGCTGCCGTTGCGCAGCAATTCGGCCATGCGCGCCACCACGCTGGGCTTGGAGATGGTTTGCCCCAAACCGATAGGCAGGCTGGTGTCCTCGTAAGCCTGGTTGGCCAGGGCGCTGTCGACAAAGCGGTGGCGCTCCACGCTGGCCATGGCGTCCAACACCGCGGCATCGCGCACGCCCAGCCCCATGAGTTTGTCCACCATGCGCTGGCGCACGGCGCCCGAGTCCAGGCCGATACCCTGGGGTTGCGCAATGGCCGGCGCTACCGGCCGCGGCTTGGGCTGCTCGCCCACCCCTTGGACGCGGGCGGGAAATGCAGGGCGCTCCTTTATCGACATGCCCGGGCTTCAGACCTTTGCCACAGACCAAACCGGCTTGTCGGCCCACATCTGCAAAGCGGCGTGGTCGGTCAAATCGACTTTGAGCGGCGTGATCGCCACATGGCCCATAGCAGTGGCGTGGAAATCGGTGCCGTCCGCGTCATCCTTGGCGGGGCCCGATGCGCCAATCCAGTACATGGTTTGGCCACGCGGGCTGTGCTGGGTGATCACCGGTTCCGCCGCGTGGCGCTTGCCCAGGCGGCACACGCGGGTCGACTTGATCTGGTCAGAGGGCAGGTTGGGAATATTCACATTGAGCAACCAGGGCGCACCACCCACCTGCCCGTGGTGGATCAGGCTCTGCACAATTTCGCGTGCTTTGCGCGCCGCCGACTCCAGCTCGTGCCAGTCTTTGTCCACCTGCGAAAAAGCAATCGCGGGGATGTCATACAAAAACCCCTCCATCGCCGCGCCCACGGTGCCTGAATAAATCGTGTCGTCGCCCATGTTGGCGCCGTTGTTGATGCCGGAGACGACCAGGTCGGGCCTGTAATCCAGCAGCCCCGACAAAGCAATGTGCACGCAATCGGCGGGGGTTCCATTGACATAGCGAAAGCCGTTGCTGCCGCGCTGCACATACAAGGGCGAGGTCAAGGTCAGTGCATTGGACTTGGCGCTGTTGTTGTGTTCGGGGGCGATCACTTCGACGGTGGCGATGTCTTTGAGCGCCTCGTACAGCGCCACAATACCGGGCGCGGTGTAACCATCATCGTTGGAAATCAGAATTTTCATGGATTGACGTGTTGTGTAAAGTCATTGTAGGTGGCTGTGCTTCGCGACGATACGCCACGCATTTGACACCCCACCGGAGAAACACCGTGCACGCCTGGCTTTGTGAGAACCCCATCGGCCCTCAAGCCCTGGTCTGGCGGGAACACGCGACCCCGCAACCCCAAGCGGGAGAAGTACTGCTCGCGGTGCACGCTGCAGGCCTGAATTTTCCGGACCTGCTGATCGTGCATAACAAGTACCAGATGAAGCCTGCGTTGCCCTTTGTTCCAGGAGCTGAATTTGCGGGCGAAGTGTTGGCGCTGGGCCCCGGCGTGGCGCATCTGCAGGTGGGCCAACGCGTGGCGTGCCTGGGCGGTACCGGCGGCTTTGCCACCCACGCTGTGGTGTCGGCGGCGCTGTGTACCGCGCTGCCACCCGACTTTCCCGTGGTTGATGCAGCCGCTTTGATCATGACCTACGCCACTTCGCACCATGCGCTGGTAGACCGCGCGGCGCTGCGTCCGGGGGAAACGGTATTGGTCCTGGGCGCGGCAGGTGGCGTGGGCACGGCAGCCATCCAAGTGGCCAAGGCCGCCGGTGCGCGCGTCATCGCAGCGGCGTCGACCGACGAGAAATGCGCCTTGTGCGAATCCATCGGCGCGGATGTCAGCATCAACTACCGCAGCCAGGACCTGCGCGCCGCGCTCAAACTCCATACGCACGGCAAAGGCCCTGACGTGGTCTACGACCCGGTGGGCGGCGAGCTGGCGGAACCGGCTTTTCGCTCCATCGCCTGGCGCGGGCGCTACCTGGTGATCGGGTTTGCCGCCGGACCGATTCCGGCGCTGCCCTGGAACCTGGCCCTGCTCAAAGGCGCATCCGTGGTCGGCGTCTTCTGGGGCGACTTTGCCCGGCGCGAGCCGCAGGCCAACACAGCCGCGATGGCTGCGCTCCTGCAGTGGTACGCGCAAGGACAAATCAAACCAGTCATTGACCGCACCATGCCGATGGCCGAACTGCCCAGCGCGTATGCGCGCTTGGTGTCCCGCGAGGTGATGGGAAAACTGGTTTTGGTGAACTAGCCCGCCGCGCGCTACAGCGCGGGCAGACCGGGGATCAACCGCCCTTTTTGGAGCGCTTGCCGGGGTTCTTTTTGCTGCGGGTCGAGACGCCGCGCTCCAGGCTCACGCGCTGGCCGCGGCCAGCCGTCGGGATGGACATGCCGGGCAGAGGTTTGGGTGCGGGGGTGGCGCGGCGGTCTGCCTCGGTGACGATCTTGTTGCCCATGGCGAAAATTCCTGCAAGGTTGAAATCAAAGGCGCGTATTTGAACACTGTTTGCGCCCGGGCCGGTTTGGTGCTCAGGCGCCCACCGCTTTTCGCAATTGCGTACCCAGGGCGGGCTTATGGGCAAAAGGGTCGCCGGGCTTGCGTGCTTGCACGATGTCGTCCATGCGCTGCTGCACGGAAGCTAGAGCCTGCGGATGGCTATAGATATAAAAATCCCCCCGGTCTAAACCCGCAAAAATCTGCTCGGCCAGCGCGTCGGCGCTGACCTTGCCCGCTGCGGTGGCCTTCTCCAACATGGCCTGTCCCACTGCCTGGCTGGGCGTTGGCGCGCCGGCTCCGGCTTGCTGCAGACTGGCAGCAATGCCGGTGGGTACGAAAAACGGGCAGACCACGCTGGCGCGGACCTGCGATGTCACCAGCGCCAGGTCCTGGTACAGCGTTTCGCTCAGGCTCACCACCGCGTGCTTGCTGGCGTTGTACACACCCATATTGGGTGCGTTCACCAACCCCGCCATGCTGGCGGTGTTGACGATGTGTCCCCGGTAAACCGGGTCGGCCGCGGCAGCTTGCAGCATCAGCGGCGTGAAAACCCGCACGCCGTGCGCCACGCCCATCAGATTCACGCCCAACACCCGCTCCCACTCCTGGGCGCTGGCCTCCCAGATCAGCCCGGCGCTTCCTACGCCGGCATTGTTGAAGACCAGATGCGGCACGCCAAAACGCTGCAGCGTGGCGTCGGCCAGTGCCTCCATCTGCGCCACGTTTGACACATCCACCCACCGCCCCACAACCTTTGTGCCGGCTGATTGCAACGCCGACACCACAGCATCGAGCGCCGCCTGTTGGATATCTGCCAGAACCAGGTTCATGCCAAAACGGGCGGCCAATTGCGCGCAGGCCAGCCCGATGCCGGAGCCCGCGCCGGTGATGACGGCGGTCCGGCCTGCGTACGCTGCGCCATGCAATTCCATGGTGGCGCCTAGCCGCAACTCACCACGCTGGCGCCGCCGTCCACCGCCAGCCACTGTCCGGTGATGTGTTTGCCGGCATCTGACGCGAAGAGCACGCACAGACCTTTGAGGTCCTCGTCATCACCCAGGCGTTGCAGCGGCGCGGAAGCGGCCAGCCGGTCTTCGCCAATGGTGGCCATCAACCCGGCAGTCATCTTGCTGGGGAAAAACCCCGGGCAAATCGCGTTAACCGTGATGTTGTACTTGCCCCATTCAGCCCCCAGCGTGCGGGTGAAATTGATCACTGCGCCTTTGGATGTGTTGTACGCAATCGTGTTCATGGCCGGGGTGTTGCCATTCAAGCCGGCGATGGACGCCACATTGATGATGCGCCCGCTGCGCCGCGCAATCATGGACTGCTTGGCAATGCGCTGGCTGAGCAAAAAGTAGCCGCGCACATTGAGGTTCATCACCTTGTCCCAGGCTTCTACCGGATGGTCCTCGGCCGGTGCGCCCCAGGAAGCGCCGGCGTTGTTCACCAAAATGTCCAGGTGCCCGAACTGGGCCAGCGTCTCATCGGCCAGCCGGTTGATCTCCGCGTCCTGGGCGCAATCGGCGGCGATCCAGCGGGCGTCTATGCCATCGGCCTTCAACGCAGCCGCCGCTTGCTCCAGGTCCTGCGCTTTGCGGGAGCTCAGCATCAGCGTGGCGCCCGCCTCGCCCAGCGCGCGCGCCAATTGCAAACCCAGGCCGCGCGAGCCGCCGGTGATCAGCGCAGTCTTGCCGCGCAGGTCAAACAATTGCTGAATGCTTCTGCTCATCGGGCGCTCCTCATGCGTAAAACGGTGTGACCTATTCTTCCATGCGGCTGCGCACGTAAATCAGGATGCAACCCACAGCCACCAGCGGCAAGCCCAGCCAGAAGCCCCAGTCGGCTAAGGCCTCGTCCAAGGGCTGCAGAAAATGCGAGACAGCCAACAGCAGCAGCCCGGCGTAAATGCAAATCCAGACCCAGCGCTGGATGCGTTTCATGCGGGGGTTGGAGACCGTGTAATGGGATTTGATCAGGGACATAGGAACATTCTCTTTCGTCTTCGCGCCGCCGGCGGGCGCCGGGCGCAGACACCATCATGCGCTTGGCATGTGAAGCCATTTTGCGCGTGCACGACCACCGGCGCTCACACCACCTCAAACACCCCGGCCGCGCCCATGCCGCCGCCTATGCACATGGTGATACAGACGCGTTTGGCACCCCGGCGTTTACCCTCGATCAGCGCGTGACCGGTGAGGCGCTGGCCGCTGGCGCCGTAGGGGTGACCCACCGCGATCGCGCCGCCGTTGACGTTCAATGCCTCAGGCGGAATGCCTAACTTGTCGCGGCAATACAGCACCTGCACGGCGAAGGCTTCATTGAGTTCCCACAGGTCGATGTCGCCGACTTTCAAGCCCAGTCGCGCCAGCACCTTGGGCACAGCAACCACCGGGCCTATGCCCATTTCATCGGGCTCGCAGCCCGCTACCGCGAAGCCCAGAAAACGGCCCAGCGGCTGCAAGCCACGCTGCTGCACCAACCGCTCGTGCATCACCACCACAGCGCCCGCGCCGTCGGAGAACTGGCTGGCGTTTCCGGCGGACACCACACCACCGGGAATCGCCGAGCGCAGGCCGTGTATGCCCTCAAAGGTCGTGCCAGCGCGTATGCCTTCGTCGTCGCGCACAGTCACTTCGCGGGTGACCATGCCGGTCTGTTTATCGACCACACCCATGGTCACGGTGATGGGTGCAATCTCGTCGGTGAAGCGACCGGCCTGCTGCGCGGCGCTGGCCTTCTGCTGGCTCTGCGCGCCATAGATGTCCATGGCCTCGCGGCTGATCTGGTAGCGCTTGGCGACCTGTTCAGCGGTTTGCAGCATGTTCCAGTAAATCTCGGGCTTGTGCTGCACCAGCCAGGGGTCGGTAGCCATGTGCTGATTCGCTTCTTGCTGCACGCACGAGATGGACTCTACGCCCCCGGCCACGTACACATCGCCCTCGTTGGCGATGACCCGCTGCGCAGCCAGCGCAATGGTTTGCAAGCCCGAAGAACAAAACCGGTTGACGGTCAGGCCCGACACCGTTACCGGGCAACCGGCGCGCAGCGCGGCCTGGCGGGCGATATTGGAGCCGGTTGCGCCTTCGGGAAAGGCGCAGCCCATGAGCACGTCGTCCACCTCACCGGCATCGATACCGGCGCGGGAAATGGCATGGGCAATCGCGTGGCCCGCCAGCGTCGCGCCATGGGTCATGTTGAAAGCGCCCTTCCAGCTTTTGGTCAGCGGCGTGCGGGCGGTGGAAACAATCAGGGCAGCAGTCATGGGGGAATCCTCAATTGAAAGTCTTGCCAGCTGCGGCCAGGCGGGCCAACAGCGGCGCGGGTTTCCAGAAGCCGGAGTCGGCATGCGGGTTGGCGGCAAAGCGCTGCATGGTCTGCACCACGGTGAATAGGCCCAGCTCGTCGGCATACAGCATCGGCCCGCCGCGAAAGGCGGGAAAGCCATAGCCGTACAAATAGACGATGTCGATATCGCTGGCGCGAGTGGCAATGCCTTCTTCCAGAATGTGCGCTGCCTCGTTCACCAGGGCCAGCACCAGGCGCTGCACGATCTCCTGTGCGTCAATCTTGCGCGGCGTGATGCCTTGCGCATTGCGGCAGGCGTCGATGGCGGCGGCCACAGCCGCGCTCGGCATGGCGTCGCGCTTCCCCGCCACGTAGTCGTACCACCCCGCGCCGGTTTTCTGGCCGAATCGCCCTAGCGCGCACACTGCATCGGCCGTGGGGCTGTAGCGCATGCCGGGGCGCTCCACCGCGCGGCGCTTGCGGATGGCCCAGCCGATGTCGTTGCCGGCCAGGTCACTCATGCGGAACGGCCCCATCGCCATGCCAAAGGCTTCCATGGCCTTGTCCACCTGCTGCGGGCTGCAACCCTCGTCCAGTAAAAAGCCGGCTTGGCGCAGGTACTGCTCCACCATGCGGTTGCCGATAAAACCATCGCACACGCCCGACACCACCGCCGTCTTGCGGATCTTCTTGGAAAGCGCCATGACGGTCGCCAGCACGTCGGGCGCGGTCTTGGCACCGCGCACCACTTCGAGCAGCTTCATCACATTCGCCGGGCTGAAAAAGTGCAGGCCCACTAAGTCTTGCGGACGCTGCGTGCAGGCGGCAATCTGGTTTAGATCCAGCGTGGACGTGTTGGACGCCAGGATGGCCCCGGGCTTCATCACCCGGTCCAACTCCTGGAACACCTGTGACTTCACGCCCATGTCTTCAAACACCGCCTCAATCACCAGATCCGCCTGCGCCAGATCGTCATACCGCAGCGTGGTGCGCAGCAAAGCCAGGCGCTGCTCCAGCACCTCGGACTTGAGCTTGCCCTTGCTGACCTGCGCCTCGTAATTGCGGCGCATGGTGGCCACGCCGCGCTCCAATGCCTCTGGCTGCAACTCCAGCAGCTGCACCGGAATACCAGCGTTGAGAAAATTCATGGCAATGCCGCCGCCCATGGTTCCCGCGCCGATGATGGCCACCGCCGCTACGGGGCGTACTGCGGTGTTCGGGGGCACATCCGGAATTTTGGACGCGGCACGCTCACCGAAAAACAAATGGCGCAGCGCCCGGCTTTGCGGCGTGGCCATCAGGCGTGCAAAGATGGCCTGCTCCGTGGCCAGCCCGGCGTCAAACGCTTGACGCGTGGCGGCCTGGACCGCGTCCACACATTGCAGCGGCGCAGGCAGATTCTTGGTAGACGGGCCCAGCATATTGCGCGCAAATTGGAAGTACGCGTCGCCCTGCGGGTGGCTGCAGGGCAGCGCGCGCACCAGGGGCAGCGGCCGCACAGCCGCCACGGATCGGGCGAACGAAAGGGCTTCGTCCAGCAGCGTATCCGCGCTGGCGCTCAGGCGCTGAAACAGGCTTTGGCCGGGTATGGCGGCCAAACGCTCAGCAGCAACTGCCTCGCCGCTGACGATCATGTTCAGGGCTGCTTCCACCCCGATGACGCGGGGCAGCCGCTGGGTGCCCCCGGCGCCGGGCAGCAGCCCCAGCTTGACCTCGGGTAAAGCCACCTGCGTACCCGTTGCTGCCACGCGGTAGTGGCAGCCCAGGGCCAGCTCCAGCCCGCCGCCCATCACCGTGCCGTGGATCGCGGCCACCACCGGCTTGGTGGACTGCTCCAGCGCAACAATCAACGTATGCAAATTCGGCTCTTGAAACGCCGCCTGGGTGTCGAACTCGCGGATATCGGCCCCGCCGCAAAAGGCTTTGCCCGCTCCGGTGATGACGATGGCTTGCACCGCCGCATCGGCCAGCGCCTGTGAAAGCGCGTCCATCAGGGCGACGCGGGTCTCGTAGCCCAGGCCGTTGACCGGCGGGTTGTTCAGGGTGATCAGGGCCACGTCGCCGTGGAGCTGGTAATCCGCATGCATGGGAAGTCCTTTGGAAAATCGGGCCCTTACGGCGTCAGAAAACCAGCCATTGTCGCGGCAGGCAGGTCCGCAGGCACTCCGCCAAACACGACCCGCCCATGGCCCATGACCAGGCAGCGGTCGGCGATGCGCAGCGCCACCGGGAGTTTCTGCTCAATCAACAGCACCGATACGCCACGCCCGCGCAGCGCCACCAGGAAATCCGCCACCTGCGCGACCAGCTGCGGCGCCAGCCCTTCGGTCGGTTCGTCTACGATGAGCAGGTGCGGGTCGCCCATCAGCGCGCGCGCCAGCGCCAGCATTTGCTGCTCGCCGCCGGACAGTACGCCAGCCCGTGCATCGCGGCGCACAGCGAGTTGCGGGAACAGGCGGTACATGTCAGCGAAAGTCCAGCGCCCATGACGTTGGCCGGGCTTTTCGCCCAGGGCCAGGTTGTGCTGCACGCTCAGGCCCGGAAAAACGTCGCGGCTCTCGGGCACGTAACCCAGCCCTGCACGGGCCCGCGCATGCACCGGTTGGCCCAACATCTCCTGCCCGTGCACCCGCACGCTGCCAGTGCTCTGCACCCAGCCCATGATGGCGCGTGCGAGCGTAGAGCGACCGGCGCCGTTGCGCCCCAGGACCGCGACAATTTCACCCGCACCCACCCGGCAATCCACGCCGTGCAGCACCTGGCTTTTGCCGTACCAGGCTTGCAGCCCAGTGATTTCCAGCACAAGCTTTTTGCCGTCCATATTCAGACCGCCACGCCAAGATAAGCCGCCTGCACCGCCGGGTCAGCGCGCACCGCCTGCGGCGCGCCGAAGGCGATGATGCGCCCCTGCACCAGCACGGCAATTTTGTCGGCCAGGCCAGCGACCACATCCATATCGTGCTCCACCAGCAACAGGGTTTTTCCTGCGGTGGCGCTGCGGATCAGCGCGGTGAAATGCGCGGCCTCGGAGCGGTTCATACCGGCGGTGGGCTCATCCAGCAACACCACATCGGCCCCGCTGCCCAGGGTGATTCCCAGCTCCAACGCGCGCTGCTGCGCATAGGGCAAATGCGCGGCCAGGGTCTGCGCCTGCTCGGTCAAACCCACGCACTCCAAAAGCGCATCGGTGCGGGCAGTGGCATCACGCAAAGATCCGAGCAAGCGCACGAACGTATAGCCGTAACCCAAACTCCACAAAACACTGCAGCGCAGGTTCTCGTACACGCTGAGCTGCGCAAACACATTGCTGATCTGAAAGCTGCGCGCCAGCCCGATGCGGGCAATCTCGAAAGGCTGCAAGCCGCTGATGCTGCGCCCGTGCAATTGAATAGAGCCTGCGCTGGGTCGGGCATGCCCGCTGATCAGGTTGAACAGCGTGGACTTGCCCGCACCGTTGGGGCCAATCAGCGCCACCCGCTCACCCGCTTGCACGCAGAAGTCCACGCCGCAGACGACCTCGGTGGCGCCGAAGCGCTTGTGCAGCGCCTGCAAGGCCAATGCTGGGGCTTGCGTCACCAGACCCCCCGCGCCACGGCCGGTTGCGCATGAAGCCCGGCCGCCGCATGGGCTTGCGCGTAGCGCGCCGCACAACGCGGGTACACCCACAAGCCCGGCAAGCCACCCGCCAGCAGCAGACCCAGCGCCGTGAGCCAGCTAGCGGGCGTGGCCGTGTCCAGCGCCAGGCCTAGAAATGTGAATGCGCTGCCGCTGGCGGCATGAAGTTGCTGGTGATAGAGCATCTCGATGGCCAGTGCCACACCCCACAGCGCCACCAAACCGCATGCAGCCAGCGCGCCGTACCAAGGCAACAGGGGCAGCAGCCGGCCGCTGCGCGCCAGACGCAGTTGCTGCGCCAGCACCCCGGCCAAGCCACCCGGCGCATAGACCACCACCAGCACAAAGCCCAGCCCCAGGTACAACAACCAGGCTTTCGTCCAGGCGCTGAGCAGCACGGTGCACAAGACCATCAGCACGCCACCCAGCACCGGTCCGGCAAAGCTGGCGGCACCACCAAGCACGGTGAACACCAGATACGCCGCAGAGCGGGCGGACCCCACCGCCTCGGCATTGACGATCTCAAAATGCAGCGCCGCCATTCCGCCAGACACCCCGGCAAAAAAACCGGCCATCAGCATCGCCAAGTAGCGCACCCGCTGCGGGTCGTATCCAAGGGACGCAACCCGCTGCGGGTTGTCGCGCACCGCCTGCAGCATCTGCCCCAGCGGCGTGCGGGTGAACCAATACATGAGCAGCGCGCACACCAAGGTGTACAGCGCCAGCAGGTAATACAGCTCGATCGCCGGTCCGAAGCTCAGGCCCCCCACCACGCGGCCGTTGACCCGGTTGCCGGTGATTCCGGCCTCGCCGCCGAAGAACGCGGGCAGCAGCGTGGTGAGCGCGTACACCAGTTCACCCAAACCCAAGGTGATCATGGCAAAGCTGCTGCCCGCGCGGCGGGTGCTGGGGTATGCGAACACGAGTGCGAACGCCAAGCCACCCAATCCGCCGCACAGCGGCACCAGCGACACCGGTAACCAGCCCGCGCCATCACTGAACGCATTGAGCGCATGCATGGCCACAAAACCACCCAGCCCCGCATACACCGCATGGCCGAAACTGAGCATGCCGCCCTGCCCGAACAGCAGGTTGAAAGACAAACACGCGACGATGGCAATGCCCATTTGCGACAGCAGGGCCAGCGCAAAACTGCCGCCGAACAGCAGGGGCGCAAGCGCCAGCAGCACAGCGCAGAGCGGCCAGACCATCCAATCGCGCCAAGCAGACAGACCGCGCATACCGCTCAAGCCGAAGGCCGGCCCAGCAGGCCTTGCGGGCGCAGCACCAGCATGAGCAGCATCAGCACAAAAGGCAGCGCCGGTGCCAGACGGGCCAGTGTCACGCCGGGCAAGACAGCCACATCGGCTGCGGCCGCCGCGGTTTGCAGCAAGCCAATCAGCAGCGAGGCCACAAACGCACCACCCAGCGACCCCAGCCCACCCACCACAACCACCACAAACACCATAGCGCCCATGCTTGCGGCCATAGCGGGTTCGGTCAAGTAGGTGCTGCCGCCCACCACCCCGGCCAACGCCGCCAGGGCGGTACCTGCGCCAAACAGCAGCATGTACAAGCGTGGCAGGTCGTGCCCCAGGCTGTTCACCATCTCCGGGTGCGTCAGCGCAGCGCGCACCACCAGCCCGGTGCGGGTGCGGGTCAGCAGCGCAGCGATCAGCGCCAGCATCAAGAGTGCCACCAGCACCATCAGCGCGCGCGTGGCGGGGAATGGCGAACAAGAGACCTGCAGGGCTGCATCGACTGCGTTGCACACACCGTCAAGCGGCGCGCCCCACACCATGCCCAAGCCCTCGCCTGCGCGATGCACCAGCGTGAACGCCGGGCCTTGCAAAGAAGGGGGTGGGGGAAAGTCCAGGGCCGAGCGGCCCCAGACCAGTTGCACGATTTCCAGCACGATGTAGGACAAGCCAAAGGTAACCAGCAGTTCCGGCACATGGCCCAAAGCGTGGACCCTGCGCAGGCAGAACCGCTCAAACAGTGCGCCCGCCACCCCGACCGCCAACGGCGCCAGCACCAGCGCCGCCCAAAAGCCCCAGACCTTAGCGATGCTGAAACCCACATAGGCACCCAGCATATAGAAACTCGCGTGGGCGAAATTGAGCACACCCATCATGCTGAAAGTCAGCGTCAAACCGGCGCTGAGCATGAACAGCATGAGCCCGTAACTCAGACCGTTGAGGAGCGTAGTGATGAAGAATTCCATGCCGTGCAACCGGGCAGCGCGCCAGCGCGCTGCTGCGGGCTCAGAGGGTGGGCAGCCGGTAGTCGGCCAGCATCTCGCGCAACTTGGTTTTTTGCATTTTGCCGGTGCCGCCCAGCGGAATCGCGTCGACAAAAATTACGTCGTCCGGAATTTGCCATTTGGCGGTTTTGCCGTCAAAGAAGGCCAGCAGCTCTTCGCGCGTCACCGAAGTGCCCGGTTTTTTTACCGCCACCAGCACCGGACGCTCGTCCCACTTGGGGTGGGCCATGCCGATGCAAGCGGCCATGGCAATCGCCGGGTGCGCCATGCCGATGTTCTCCACATCAATCGAGCTGATCCACTCGCCGCCGGACTTGATCACGTCTTTGCTGCGGTCGGTGATCTGCATAAAGCCGTCGGGGTCTATCGTGGCGACATCGCCGGTCGGGAACCACCCGTCGACCAGCGGCGAGCCGCCCTCGTTCTTGAAATAGGCGCTGAGCACCCAGGGGCCTTTGACCAGCAAATCGCCATAGGCTTTGCCATCCCAGGGCAATTCAGCACCGGCCTCGTCCACGATCTTCATGTCTACACCATACAAGCCGCGGCCCTGTTTGACCCGCACCTGCATTTTGTCGGCCTCGTCCATCGCCAAGTGTTTGTTCTTCAAGTTGCACACGGTTCCCAGCGGCGACATTTCTGTCATGCCCCACGCGTGCAGCACCTCGACGCCGTACACGTCATGGAAAGCCGCCAACATGGCCGGTGGGCAGGCCGAGCCGCCGATCACCGTGCGCTTGAGCGACGAAAAGCGCAAGCCGCCCTGCCCCGTATGCGACAGCAGCATCTGCCATACGGTGGGCACTCCCGCAGCAAACGTCACCTGCTCACGCTCGATCAATTCGTAAATCGATTTGCCGTCCAGGGCCGGGCCGGGAAACACCATCTTGGCACCCGTCATGGCGCAGCCATAGGGCAAGCCCCAGGCGTTGACGTGGAACATAGGCACCACCGGCAGCACGCTGTCGCGGGCGCTCAGGTTCAGCGCATCCGGCAGCGCGCAGGCAAAGGCGTGCAAGACGGTGGAACGGTGACTGTACAAGACGCCTTTGGGATTGCCCGTTGTGCCGCTGGTGTAGCACAGGCTGGATGCCGCGTTCTCTTCAAAAACCGGCCAGTCGTAGCGCGGGGACTGGGCCTGCACCAGCGCCTCGTAACTGTGCAAATTCGGGATGCCGCTGTCGGCGGGCAATTTGTCGGCGTCGCAGAACGCCACGTAATGCCGGATGGTGCTGCAACGGCTGTGGATGGCTTGGACGATGGGCAAAAATGTCATGTCAAAGCACAACACCGAGTCTTCGGCGTGGTTGGCGATCCAGACAATCTGGTCCGGGTGCAGTCGAGGGTTGAGCGTATGCAAAACCCGCCCCGAACCGCTTACGCCAAAGTAAGCCTCTAAATGCCGGTAACCGTTCCAGGCCAGCGTTGCCACCCGGTCGCCGAACTGCAGGCCCATGGCGTCCAGCGCATTGGCAACCTGGCGCGCGCGCTGCGCGACCTGGGCGTAATTCGTGCGGTGGATATCGCCCTCTACCCGGCGCGAGACAATCTCGCTGTCGCCGTGGTGGCGTTGCGCAAAATCAATCAGTGATGCAATCAACAGCGGCTGGTCTTGCATGAGTCCGAGCATTGAAACAACTCCAAAGAAGGCCCAGGGCCATTGCAGAAAAATGCGCTCGCATGGTAATTCAGAACCCCGCCATGCCCGCTCTGGCGGATTCGCCGACAATCCGCGCCATGCTTGTTGCCGAAAACCCCGCGCCCGCTCTTGCCGCAGCCGATGCTGCGCAGGCCGCAGCGGCGTCACCGTTTGCAGCACCCCGCATCCGCCAACTGGGTGCGGCATTTTTTGCCGACCTGAATCCCACGCCTCTGGCCGCGCCCCACTGGATCGCCCATGACCACTGCACCGCGCAAGCGCTGCAACTGCCCGCCGGCTGGCACCAGGACGATGCCTGGCTTCAAACCCTTTCCGGCAACCCCGGCCTGCCGGTGCATCCGCTGGCAACGGTCTACAGCGGCCACCAATTCGGTGTGTGGGCCGGCCAACTCGGCGACGGGCGCGCCATCCTCTTGGGCGAGCGTGCCGGCCTGGAAGTGCAGCTCAAAGGCGCGGGGCCTACGCCGTTTTCGCGGCGGGCAGATGGCCGCGCGGTCTTGCGCAGCTCGGTGCGCGAGTTTCTGGCCAGCCAGGCCATGCGCGGCCTCGGCATCCCCACCACCAGCGCGCTGTGTCTGACCGGCTCGCCATCCACCGTGTGGCGCGAGCAGGCGGAGACCGCCGCGGTGGTGACCCGCGTTGCGCCCAGCTTCATCCGGTTCGGCCACTTTGAGCATTTCGCGGCCAAGGGTGAGACCGCATCGCTGCAACAACTGGCCGATTTCATGGTCGCTCACTATTACCCCACGTGCCTCGGCGCGTCGGAGTCGCCTTATTTGGCGCTGCTGCGCGCGGTGACGCAGCGCAGCGCCGAGTTGGTGGCGCTGTGGCAGTCGGTGGGCTTTTGCCACGGCGTTTTGAATACCGACAACATGAGCATCCTGGGCCTGACGCTGGACTACGGCCCTTTCCAGTTTCTGGACGCGTTTGATCCAGCCCACATCTGCAACCACTCCGACACCCAAGGCCGCTACGCCTTCAACCGCCAACCCGGCGTGGTGTACTGGAACCTGTTTTGCCTGGGCCAGGCGCTGCTGCCACTCATCGATGACCACGATGCCACGGTGGCGGTGCTGGAAACTTTCAAACCGGCATACGCGCAGGCCTTCGATCGGGCCATGGCGCGCAAGCTCGGGTTTGCAGCAGCCGACCCCGCGCTCACGCCGCTGCATACCCGCGCGCTGGAGTTGCTGGCCGGGCAGCGCGTGGACTTCACCCTGTTCTGGCGCCGCGTGAGCCAGCGCGCCGCCGGCGCGGAGGACAGCACGCAGCGCGTGCAAGACCTGTTTGTTGACCCCGGCGCTGCGCTGGCCTGGCTGGACGACTTTGACCGCGCGCATGCACAACTGCCCGCGCTCTCGCAAGCCCCGCAGATGCTGCGCACCAACCCCGCCGTGGTCTTGCGCAACCACCTGGGCGAACTGGCCATACGTGCCGCGCAATCGGGTGACTTCACGCCGCTTGCGCAACTGCAGAGCGCGCTGGATACCCCCTTTGATGAGCCGCTTGCGAACCCGCATTTCACGGCGCTGCCGCCCGACTGGGCGCAGGGAATTGAAATCAGCTGCAGCTCCTGAAACCCCATCTTTATCACCTGCTTCGCTACCGTCCTATGCCACCCTCCATCCAAAAAACTGACGACCAATGGCGTGAATTGCTGGCTGCAAAGGGGGCCGAGCCCCTGGCCTTTCAGGTCACCCGCCGTGCAGCCACCGAGCGCCCTTTCACCGGCCGTTATGAATCCCAGTGGGCTAGCGGCGTGTACCGCTGCATATGCTGCGAAGCCAAACTGTTTGAATCCGACACCAAATTTGATGCCGGATGCGGCTGGCCCAGCTTTCACACGCCCGCCGACCCGGCAGCCATTACCGAGCACCGCGACACCACGCTGGGCATGGTGCGTATCGAGACGGTGTGCACCCAATGCGGCGCGCACCTGGGCCACGTGTTCAACGACGGCCCCGCGCCCACCGGTCTGCGCTACTGCATGAATTCGGCATCGCTGCAATTTGAAGCTGAAACGGCCACGCCCGGCACCGAAACCCAAAAATGAAACTGCTGCTCGATTTCTTTCCCATCCTGCTGTTTTTTGTCAGCTACAAGCTCAGCGATATTTACACCGCAACGGCGGTCCTGATGGCGGCCACCACCGTTCAAATGGCGGTCATTTACGTGCGCGAGCGCAGCCTGCAGACCATGCACAAAATCACCCTGGTGCTGGTGCTGGGTTTTGGCGCGCTCACACTCGGCCTGCACGATGAACGCTTTATCAAATGGAAGCCTACGGTCTTGTACAGCGCGATGTCGCTGGGCTTGGCCTTCGCGACGTGGGGTCTGAAGAAGTCGCCTATCAAGGGCCTGCTGGGCAGCCAGCTCGAACTGCCGGACGCGGTGTGGGCGCGGCTCAATGTCGCCTGGGTTTTCTACTGTGCCTTTATGGCCCTGGCCAACGCCTACGTGGCGCAGTACTTCAGCACCGAAGAATGGGTCAACTTCAAACTGTGGGGCTATGTGTTCCCGGTGGCGTTCATCCTGGGCCAGGGCATTTACATCGCCCGCCACATGCAAACGCCTCCCGATGAAGAGGCCGCCCCATGAGCGAGATTCGCGCCGCCGATATCGAAGTCCGCCTGCGCGAACATTGCGCACCCACCGCGCTGGAGGTGTTGGATGAAAGCGCCCAGCACGCCGGCCACGCCGGGGCAGACGCCAGCGGCATTGGCACGCATTTCCGGGTGCGGATTGCTTCACCGTTGTTTACCGGCATGTCGCGCGTGGCGCGCCACCGCCTTGTGTATGATGCCCTAGATGGTTTTCCGGAGCGTGGCCTGCACGCCTTGGCAATTGAAATTCTGGCCTGATCGGCCTGCCCGACTTCAACTCCAACCCTCCCCTTTTTTTCTTCCAACCTTTTAAGGAATTTGCATGACTACGTACCTCACCCGCACCGCTGTCGCCGCGCTGCTTGCCGCGAGCTGCATCAGCGGCATGGCGCAAAACATCGCCATCGTCAACGGCAAAGCGGTGCCCTCCACCCGCCTGGAAGCCATGCTGCGTCAAATGGAACGCGCCGGCCGTCCTGCGCCACCCGACGCAGCGGCCCAGATCAAAGACCGTTTGGTACTGTTTGAAATCATCAGCCAGGAAGGCCAAAAGCGCGGACTCGACGCGACCGAAGAGTTCAAATCACAGGTGGAGTTGCTGCGCCAAAACCTGTTGGTCAACGACGTGATGGCCGACTTCCAGAAAACCCACGCACCCACCGATGCCGAGGTCCAAGCCGAATACGACAAATTTGCAGCCGCGAACGGTGGCAAGGAATACAAAGCCCGCCACATCCTGGTCGAGAAAGAAGACGAGGCCAAAAAAATCATCGCGCAGCTGAAAAAAGGCGGCAAATTTGAAGACATCGCCAAAAAGTCGTCGAAAGACACCGGATCGGGCGCCAAGGGCGGCGAACTCGATTGGGCCGGCCCGGCTTCTTACGTGAAGGAATTTTCGGAAGCCATGGTGGCACTGGCCAAAGGTAAAACCAGCGACGTGCCGGTGAAATCCCAATTCGGCTTCCACATCATCCGTGTGGACGATGTGCGTGAAGCGCAACTCCCGAAGATCGAAGAGGTCAAGCCGCAAATCGTGCAGCAGTTGATGCAGCAAAAGAGCAGCGCTTACATCGAAGAACTGCGTGCGAAGGCCCGTATCGAATAAACCCGATCCGCAGCGCCAACAGGCGCAGTGCCCAAGCAAAAGCCCGGTTTTCACCGGGCTTTTTGCATGTGGCGCCAACAAAGTGCTGATTTCTCCCCCAGGCGGGGGATTACTGCGCGCAGTGCGACCCGAAAAATGTCCGAGCCGTGACGGTTCCCGACCCATCTTGGGGCAGCGAGTCACCGCCGGTCCCAACGCAAGGAAGCTTGATCTGCATACGCGCACACGCCTCACACAATCGGATTCACCGGGTTACCTGCTGCGCGCTTCGTATGCCGCATGGGTATTCGCCACCCTGCTGCTGGCGCTGCCGCTGATGAGCGCCGCCGCCACCACGCCATTTTTGGTACGCCAGTTGCGCGTGGACGGCAATACCGTCTTCGATACCGCCACGCTGCAAGCGCTTCTGGCGAGCATGCTAGAACAACGCCTGACACTGCCGCAGATTGCCCAGGGAATCGACGCCGTCACCACCTACTACCGCGAAGCCGGCTACCCGCTGGCGCGCGCCATCATCCCGGCACAAGTCATTGAGAACGGCGTGGTGCGCATGCAAGTGATCGAGGCCAATTGGGGACACGTGGAGCTGCGCAATAACGGCGCCGTCCAGGATGCGGTGTTGATGCGCATGCTGTCCAACTTAGAGCCGGGCAGCGTGATCCGGCTGGAGGCCATGGAGCGCGCCACCTTGCTGCTCTCTGACCTGCCCGGCGTGGTGCCACGTGCGCTGCTGCGTGCGGGCCAGGAGGTCGGACGCTCGGACTTGGTGGTCGATGTACAGCCCGGCGCACCGTGGAGTGCAAGTCTGAGCGCGGACAACTTCGGCAGCCGCTACACCGGCGTGGGACGCACCAACGCCAATGTGCAATGGAACAACCCGCTCGGGCGCGGCGATACCCTGGGCGTGAGCAGCCTCATCAGCGAAAGCGGCGGTCTGAACTATGCGCGTCTGGCCTATGAGGTGCCGGTGCTGGTGGCGGGCATGCACGCCGGGGTGGACAACTCAGGTATGCAGTACCGGCTGGGCGACAACGCGGGCAGTCTGATGGCATCGGGCAAGGCCGACACCAGCAGTGCGTGGCTGCGCAGCGCGCTGGTGCGCAGCCCAAACACCAACCTCAATGCCCGTTTGAGTTGGACGAACAACGTGCTGCAAGACCACGAGGATTCCACGGGCGTGAAGACCGACCGCACGCTCAATGTGTGGGGCCTGGAACTCAGCGGCGAGCGCCAGGACGGGTGGCTGGGCGGGGGTAAGAATACGCTGGGCTTTGCGCTGTACAGCGGCCAAGTCACCTTTGATGACGATACGGCTGGCGCCTTAGACGCAATCACTGCCCAGACCGCAGGTGGCTTTGGCCGCGCAACATGGGCGCTGGGCCGCACCCAGGCGCTGGGGAGCAGCATGAGCGCTGTACTCAGCCTGAACGGCCAGTGGGCGCAGAAGAACCTGGACAACGGGCAGAAGTTCTCCATTGGCGGCGCCAGCAGCGTGCGGGCCTACCGCTCGGGCGTGTTATCCGGTGACAGCGGTGCGTTTGGCAGCTTCGAATTGCGCTACACGCTGCCCACACCACAGGCCCTGGAGCAGACGGGCACCTGGCAGCTGATCGCGTTTATCGACAGCGCCACCGTACAAACCAACCACAGCCCCTGGAGCAATGACAGCAATGAGGCCAGCCTGAGTGGGGCGGGCCTGGGACTGATCTGGCAGGGATCCAAAGGCGTCTCCAGCCGTATCTTCATCGCCTCTTCAGTGGGGGAACTGCCCAGCCAGCTCGCGGGCTCGGAATCCACCCACACGAACGCTTGGTGGGAACTGAGCTGGGCGTTTTAGGGCGGACTTAAGAAGGGCCTGGGGCGGGCATTTTCTGTCTTCGGAAAAAACACCTGCTTTTCCCCTAAATGGGGGATGTTGGCTGGGTGCGGGTCTTCAAAAATTGCAGATCTGTGACGCTCGCCTCTCCACCCTGGGTAGCGCGTCCCCGCAGGCCCTGTCTCTCGGGAGCTTTTTATGCACGCACACGCCTCACTCAACCGGATTTACCGCCTCGTCTGGAGCGCAGTTTTTCAGACCTGGGTAGTGGCCTCTGAATTGACGCGCGGGCGGGGCAAGGGCAACGCAACACCCCTTCTCAACGCAGCACTGTTAGTCAGCTTGGCCGGCGTCAGCGGTGGCCTGTGGGCTGCGCCCCAGGGCGGACAAGTCGTCTCGGGCAACGGCAGCATCGGCGCCAGCGGTTCCACCACCACCATCAACCAAACCAGCGACAAACTGTCCATCAACTGGCAAAGCTTCAATGTTGCCAAGTCCGAGACCGTCAACTTCGTCCAACCGTCTGCCAGCGCGCTGGCTGTGAACCGCATCTTGGACACCCAGGGCAGCCAGATCCTGGGCAAGATCAACGCCAACGGCCAGATTTGGCTCATCAACCCCAACGGCGTGATCTTTGGCAAAGACGCCCAGATCAACGTCGGCGCTCTGGTGGCCTCCACCCTCAACCCGGATGACGCCTCTATCGGCAGCGCACGGACCACCTTCAGCGGCTCCAGCACGGCGGGCGTGGTGAATCTGGGCAGCATCAACGCCGCCCAAGGCGGCTATGTGGCCCTCTTGGGCCACAGCGTATCCAACTCAGGACAAATCAGCGCACCCGGCGGAACCGTGGCGCTGGGTGCGGGCAGCGCGGTGAGTCTGAACTTTGCGGGCAGCAAGCTGCTGGGCCTGGAGGTCAGCAGCAACCAGCTCAACGCGCTGGCCGAGAGCGGCGGGCTGATTCAGGCCGATGGCGGGCAGGTGCTGTTGAGCGCCGGTGCGCGTGACAGCTTATTAGCCAGTGTGGTCAATAACACCGGTGTGATCCAGGCGCACACGGTGCAAGAGCAAGAGGGCAAGATTGTTCTGCTGGGCGGCATGGCCGCTGGCACCACCAATGTAGGGGGCATGCTGGATGCCTCCGCGCCCAGCGGGGGCAATGGCGGGTTCATTAAGACCAGCGCGCACACGGTGAATGTGGCCGACAGCGCCAGCATCACCACTGCCAGCGCACAGGGCACGCAGGGGCAGTGGTTGTTGGACCCCTACGACTTCTACGTCAAGTCCAGCGGGGGCAATATCACGGGCGCAGCGCTGGGTAACGCGCTTGACAAAAACAACGTCACCATCCAGACCGTCTCGCCAGGTGACCCGCAAGTTACAGGTTGCTCGGACCCATGCACAAGCACTGGCCCGTACACAGGCACCTTGGGTGACATCTACATCAACGACGCTGTCTCTTGGAAAGAAGACTACACCCTCACGCTCAGCGCCTACAACAACATCTACATCAACAGCGCCATCACTGCCACAGGCGCCGCGGGCAAGCTGGCACTGCTGTACGGTCAGGCCAGCTCAACCGGTGGCAGCTCCAAGTACGCAATCAACGCACCAATTACCTTACAAGCAGCAGTTGCCACGAGCAACTCGGGGAACTTCTCCACCAAGCTAGGAACAGCCGTCACAACCAACGCCGCCAACGCAAACTACCGCAACTACTACACCGTTATCACCAGCCTGGGTAGCGAGGGCGATGAGACCAACGCAATGGCGACTAACAGCCTGCAAGGCCTGGGGTACAGCACCAGCCCCAACAGCCGCTTAAGCGGAAAATACGTGTTGGGCAAGGATATTGATGCCAGTGAGACCGCCAGTTGGAACGGCGGCAGCGGCTTCTCCCCTATTGGCACCAGCGCCACCAGCAGCTTCACCGGCACCTTGGACGGCCTGGGACACACCATCAGTGGCTTAAAGATCAACCGCCCAACGACAAATTATGTGGGGCTTTTTGGCTATGTAGGCAGGGGAGTCATTAAAAACGTCGGGATGACTTTGGGCAGCGTCGTTGGCGCCAGCAACGTCGGTGCTTTGTCTGGCTTCAGCTATGGGGCTATCAGCAACAGCTACAGCTCCGCCTCGGTCAGTGCAGCCACCTCGGTAAGCGTCACATCCATCAACTCCGTCGGCGGTTTGGTCGGCGGCAACGCGGGGAGCATCAGCAACAGCTACGCCACCGGCTCCGTGACCTTAATCGGCCTTTCGTCCGCTTCATACGGCGGCGGCTTGGTGGGCCTCAACTATGCGACTGTGAGCAACAGTTACGCCACCGGCTCCGTTGGCGGAAACGGGGTTGTCATCGGTGGCCTGGTGGGTATCGATGCCGCGGGCGGGACGATCAGCAACAGCTACGCCAGCGGCACGGTCAGCGGCAAAGATACGGTCGGCGGCTTGGTTGGCGCTGTGCAGCGCCTAGTGTCAAGCAGCGGGGTCGCCACCAGCGGGACGGTGATCAGCAGCTATGCAACCGGCGCCGTCACCGGATCGGGCACTACCGGCGGTTTGGCCGGTTCAAATAACGGGGGGATCAGCAACAGCTACGCGACCGGTGCGGTCCGCGGCACCATCACGGGCGGGTTGGTGGGTAGCGTGGGGGCCTACGGGACCGTCGGTAGCAGCTATGCAACAGGTAGCGTGAGCGGAACCAGCTACGCAGGGGGCTTGGTGGGCACCAGCACTGGTGTGGTGTCGGGAAGCTACGCCAGCGGCGCGGTCAGCGCATCCAGCACCGTTTCTTTTGCCGGTGGCCTGATGGGTGCCTTGTTCAACGGCGGCACCATCGCCAACAGCTATGCCATTGGAGCCGTGACTGCCGGTGCTGACCGGGGTGGATTGGTCGGCAGGATCACCGCACTGGGATATTCGGTCTCTAACAGCTACGCCACCGGGAAGGTGACTACGGCAGGGGCCAAAAATGCAGGCGGCTTGGTAGGAATCGTGACAACAGCCTCCAAGGGCAGCGTCACCAACAGCTTCTGGAATTCGGACAACACAGCCGTAGCCGGCTTTGGCAGCGCAGGAAAAGGCTTGGCTTCAGCCGACATGAATAAGGCGGCCAATTTCTCCAGCTGGTCCATCGCCTCGTCTGGAGGCAGCAGCAAGATCTGGCGCATCTACGACGGCTCGACCACGCCCTTGTTGCGTTCATTTCTGACCTCCCTGTCAACCGATACCAGCACCACCTACAACGGAGCCGTGCAATCCGGCATAGGCGCCGGGCAGCCCAACATCTTTGGCGCGGCAGCGGCCAGCGGAACAAATGCCGGAACCTACGCCGGCGGTACCTTGTATTCCAACCAGCAGGGGTATGACCTCAGCGGTACGGGTACGCTGACTATCGCTAAAAAGGCGCTGACAACCAGCCTTGCAGCCCAGACCAAAACCTACGACGGCAGCGACACGGCCACATGGACATCCGGCACCATAAAGGCCAGCGGCTTTGCCCCCGGCGAGGATGCCAGCGTCACCAAGACCAGCGGCACCTACAACAGCAAGAACGTGGCAGGCGCCAGCATTGTGACGGCAAGCCTGAGCAGCTCCGACTTCAGCTTCACCGGCGGGGCCATTGCCTCCAATTACGTGTTGCCCACCAGCGTGAAGGCGTCCGGCACCATCACCAAGGCCACCCTGACCTACACCGCCAGCGCAAGCACCTTGGATACCGGGGCCACCCCGACGGGCCTTACGGGAACCGTGCTCGGCTTTGTGAACAATGAAAGCCAAGATGTGGCCACAACCGGGGCGCTGAGATGGATCACATCGGCCACCAACGCCTCTAACGCGGGCCGTTACGCCATCAACGGATCCGGACTGAGCGCGGCCAACTACAGCTTCAGCCAGGCCGCGACAAACACAACGGCGTTAACCCTGAAGAAATCCGTGTCGCGGGTACCCGTCATGAGCGACGTCGTGTTCAAGGCGTCCTTGGGTCAAGCAAGTCGGATGGCTGCACAGGCCAGTCAGACCACACAGGCTATCAATACGCTTCCGTCCACAGGGGCTGGCCAGACGGCAAGTGGCGCGGGCGGATCAGCACCAGACAGCTCGGCAAACCCCGTTGAAAGCCTGGGCGCAAGCGGACTGATTTACATGACCACGGATAACGTCAGCCTGCCGGAAGGCGCCACCCGAACCACGGCGGACAATTTGACGCAACGCCTGTGATGCTGAGGGGCGGCATCACCAAAGTCTGGCTCAGCCCACCCAGGTGCGCACATTGCGCCAGATCTGCGACCAGGGGCTGGCGCCATCCAAAGGCAGAGACGTCCAGCTCATCTGGATGTTGCGGAACACCCGCTCGGGATGCGGCATCAACGCAGTGAAGCGCCCGTCTGCAGTGGTGACGCCAGTCAAGCCGCCAGGGCTGCCGTTGGGGTTGAACGGATAGGCCTCCGTGGCCGCTCCGTGGTGGTCCACAAAGCGTAAAGCCGCAAGCGCCTGGCCTGCGTCGCCACGGCGGGCGAAGTTGGCAAAACCTTCGCCGTGCGCCACCGCCACCGGCAGGCGCGCACCGGCCATACCGCGCAAGAAAATCGAGGGCGAGTCCAGCACTTCGACCAGACTCAAGCGGGCCTCAAAGCGCTGACTTTGGTTGGTGGTGAAGCGCGGCCAGTGCTGCGCGCCGGGGATGATGTCCGCAAGCTCGGCAAACATCTGGCAGCCGTTGCACACGCCCAGACCAAAGGTGTCGCTGCGCGCAAAAAATGCCTGGAACTGCGCCGCCAAGGCCGGGTTGAAGGTGATGGAGCGGGCCCAGCCGATGCCGGCACCCAGCGTGTCGCCGTAGCTGAAGCCGCCGCAGGCGACGATGCCCTGGAAGTCGGCCAATTTGGCGCGACCGGTTTGCAAATCGCTCATGTGCACATCGAAGGCGTCAAAGCCAGCCTGCGTAAACGCGTACGCCATCTCGACATGGGAGTTGACACCCTGCTCGCGCAGGATGGCCACCGCCGGGCGGCGCAGCAGCACGGCAGGCGGCTGCGCCATCGCGGCTTGCAGCGTGTCGGGGAGATGGATGTGCAAGCCGGGGTCGTCAGCGCGACCGGCGGCCGCATGTTCAGCATCGGCGCACGCCGGGTTGTCGCGCTGCTGGCAAATTTTCCAGGACACGCTGTCCCAGACCTGGTGCAAATCTTCCAGTGACGCGCTGAAAATCGCGCGGGCATCGCGCCAGATTTGCAGCATGCCTTTGCCGTCGTCGATGCTGCTGCTCTGCGGCCGGGTGGAACCGATGACGTGGCTGTGCTGCGACAGCCCGTGCGCGCGCAGGACTTGCATCACCGCCGCTTTGTCGGCGCTGCGCACTTGCAACACCACGCCCAGCTCTTCGTTGAACAGGGCTTGCAGCGTGCGCTCTTCGCGCCGCGCGCCGATCTGGGTCGCCCAGTTTTTGCTGTCGCCCACGTCCATGCGGCTGTCGGACACGCCGTCGCCATCGATCAGCAGCATGTCGACATTCAAGGCCACGCCCACGCGCCCGGCAAAGGCCATCTCGGCCACAGTGGCCAGCAAGCCGCCGTCGCTGCGGTCGTGGTAGGCCAGGATTTTCCCGTCGGCGCGCAGGGCGTTGACGGCGTTCACCAAGGCGACCAGCAGCTGCGGATCGTCCAGATCGGGCGTCTCGTCGCCGACCTGGTCTAAGGTCTGGGCCAACACGCTGGCGGCCATGCGGGCCCGGCCCCGACCCAAGTCAATGAGCAGCAGCGCGCTGTCCACATCGCGGTCGAGTTGCGGGGTGAGCGTCCCGCGCACGTCCGCCAGGCTGACAAATGCGCTGACGATGAGGGAAACGGGGGCGCTGACTTTTTTGGCTGCATCCGACTGCGGGTCCGTCCACTGTGTGCGCATGGAGAGCGAATCTTTGCCCACCGGAATCGAGATACCCAGCGCGGGGCAGAGTTCCAAGCCCACGGCTTGCACCGTGGCATACAGCGCTGCGTCTTCGCCGGGTTCGCCGCAGGCGGCCATCCAGTTCGCAGAGAGCTTGACGCGCGACAACTCGAAGGGTGCGGCCAGCAAATTCGTAATGGCCTCGGCCACGGCCATGCGGCCCGAGGCGGGGGCGTTGAGCGTGGCCAGCGGTGTGCGCTCGCCCATGGCCATGGCCTCACCGGCAAAGCACTGGTAATCGGCCAGCGTCACCGCGCAATCAGCCACAGGGACTTGCCAGGGGCCCACCATCTGGTCGCGGTGGGTCAGGCCGCCCACGGTGCGGTCGCCAATGGTGATCAAAAAGCGTTTGGACGCCACCGTGGGATGCGCCAGCACGCGCAGCACGGCATCTTGCAAGCTCAGGCCGCCAAGCTGCAGCGGCGGGAAACTGCGCGGCAGGCTGCGCACATCACGCTGCATTTTGGGCGGCTTGCCCAGCAGCACGTTCATGGGCATGTTGACCGGGGCGTCGGCATCCGCCTCGGTGCCAGCGTCGCCATCGGCCAAAAGCAAATCGCGCTGCTCGGTGGCCACGCCGACCACGGCGAACGGGCAGCGCTCCCGCGCACACAAAGCCTCAAAGCCGGGCAGCGCATCGGGGCTGATGGCCAGCACATAGCGCTCCTGGCTTTCGTTGCACCAAATTTCTTTGGGCGCCATACCGGTTTCTTCGAGCGGCACAGCGCGCAAATCAAAACGGGCGCCGCGCCCGGCGTCGTTGGTCAGCTCAGGAAACGCGTTGGACAAGCCACCAGCGCCCACATCGTGGATTGCCAATATCGGGTTCTTGTCGCCCTGCAGCCAGCACTGGTTGATGACTTCCTGCGCGCGGCGCTGGATTTCGGGGTTGCCGCGCTGGACCGAGTCAAAGTCCAAATCCGCCGCGTTGGTGCCGGTAGCCATGGAACTGGCCGCGCTGCCGCCCATGCCGATGCGCATGCCCGGTCCGCCGAGCTGCACCAGCAGGCTACCGGCAGGAAATGCGATTTTGTGGGTCTGGCCGGCGTCAATCACACCCAGGCCCCCAGCAATCATGATGGGCTTGTGGTAGCCGCGCTGCACGGTGTCGACGTCGCTCACTGCTGCTTGCTCGTATTCACGGAAGTAGCCCAGCAGGTTGGGACGGCCGAACTCGTTGTTGAACGCCGCGCCACCCAGCGGGCCGTCGAGCATGATGTCCAGTGCGCTGGCGATGTGCGCCGGTTTGCCGAACGCCGCGCCCGCTTGGGGCCACAGGCGCGAGACGCTGAAACCGGTGAGCGCGGCCTTGGGCTTGGAGCCGCGTCCGGTGGCACCTTCGTCGCGGATCTCGCCGCCCGCGCCGGTGGATGCACCGGGGAACGGCGAGATGGCGGTGGGATGGTTGTGGGTTTCCACCTTCATCAGAATGTGCTGGGTCGCGGGTTGCGCTGCGTAGCGCGGCGAGACCACCGTGCCGCCGGGCGCTGCGGCGACAGCCGCAAAACGCTCAACCTGCGCGCCTTCCATCACCGAGGCGTTGTCCGAATACGCCACCAGCATGTGCTGCGGATGGGTTTGGTGGGTATGGCGGATCATGCCGAACAGGCTGTGCGGCTGGTCCTTGCCATCAATACGGAAGTGGGCGTTGAAAATTTTGTGGCGGCAGTGTTCGCTGTTGGCCTGGGCGAACATCATCAGCTCAACATCGGTGGGGTTGCGCTGCAAGCCGGTGAAGGCGTCCACCAAATAGTCCATCTCATCGTCCGCCAGCGCCAGACCAAAGCGGGTGTTGGCCTGCTCCAGCGCGGCGCGCCCGCCGCCCAGCACATCCACGTGTTCCATGGGTGCAGCCTGCAAGGGGGTGAACAAAGCGTGCGCCGCATCCAGACCGGGCAAGGCGCTTTCGGTCATGCGGTCGTGGAGCAAAGCGGCAGCGGCCGTCCACTGCGCCGGGCTCAGCGCGGGTTTCGAAAAAAGGCCGCTGCGCAGCCCGATCCGGTAGACCACCACGCGCTCAATGCGCGCCAGCGTCAGGCCGCAGTTGCGGGCAATGTCGCTGGCTTTGGACGCCCAGGGCGATACCGTGCCCAGACGGGGCGCGACTACGCAAACGGCAGCATCTGCGGGCGCTGCATCGGCAGGGTCGCCGTATTCGAGCAAGGCACTCAGCCGTGTGTGCAAGGCCGCATCGGGTGCGGCACCGGATGCCTGCTGCACGGCGACGAGATGCACAAACTGCCCGCTGATATGGGTGATGTCCGGGTTCACCTCCTGCAAACCGGCAAGCAAGCGCTGCGCACGGAAGCCGGGCAAGGCGTTGCCGCCGGGAAAGGAGCTGATGTGCAGGGTCACGGGAGTGGAAGGAGGTAGGGGGCGGAGAAAGCCCGCTGGGGGCTGCGCAAGTGCCTGGATTTTAGCCAGCGCCCCCGGCGCAGCTCAAAAAAACCCGGCGTAGCGCTGCAGTTCCCAAGCGCTGACCTGCTGGCTGTAGGCATTCCACTCGGCGCGCTTGATCTCCAGAAAAAGCTGGCAAAAAGCATCGCCCACCAAGCCGCGCAGCGCCGCGTTGTCCTGCAAGGCGTCCAGCGCCGCCGCCAGATCGCGGGGAAGGCGTGGGGGCATGGGTGCGCCGCTGGCGTGGCGTTGGTACAGATCTTCGTCGCAGGGCGCGGGTGGCGCCATGCGCTGGTCTATGCCGTCCAGCCCGGCGCACAGGGTGGCAGCCAGCGCCGCGTAAATATTGCAAGACGGGTCGGGCAGGCGCCATTCCATGCGCCCGGCCACGGTACGGACCAAGCAGGTGCGGTTGTTGTCGCCCCAGGCTTTCCAGACCGGCGACCAAGTGGTACCCGAAACACTGCTGCTAGCGGCCAGGCGTTTGTAGCTGTTGGCTGTGGGGGCGCACAGGGCGCTGAGCGCGTCGGCGTGGTGCAGCAAACCGGCAGCGAATTGCTGGCCCAGTGGGCTCAAGCCCAAGAGGCCATCCGCCTGGCTGAACACCGCACGGCCTTCGGAGTCGGTGATGCTGAGGTGGAAATGCAAGCCGCTGCCCGGTGCCCCGACGAAGGGCTTGGGCATGCAGCTGAACACCGCACCGTGCTGCGCGGCCACCGCGTGCGCGGCTTGCTTGAACAGCATGAAACGGTCGGCCGCAGCCAGCGCGTGGTCAAAGCGGTAGTTGATTTCGTACTGGCCGCAGGCGTCTTCGTGGTCGATTTGCTGCAGATCAAAACCCAGGGCCTCCAGCGTGCTGCGCATGCCGTCCAGAAAACCCTGGTTGCGCAGAATGGCGCGGATGTCGTACGAGGGCTTGTCCAACTGATCCTGTGCGTCTGCAAGCTGCCACCGGGTGGAGGCGGCGTCTGCGTTCTGGAGCAAAAAGAATTCGGGCTCTATGCCTACCCACAATGTCCAGCCTCGGGCATGGAGCCGGGCAACAGCCGCTTTCAGCACCTGGCGCGAGCAAGTTTCCAGCGGCTGTCCACCGGCAAAGCCATCGCAGACCGCGTGCGCCACGCCCGGCATATAGGGCAAAGGCCGCAGGCTCTCAGGCTGTATGCGTCCGTAGTACTCGCTGCGTGGCCCCATGCGCGGCAGGCCGGTGCCCCAAATGCTAGGGCCGGAAAAGCCCGCGCCGGATTCAATCCATTCACGCAGATTACCCACCGGCACCAGCTTGCCTTTGGCCACGCCGTGAATGTCGCAAAACTGCGCCAGGATGGAATGCACGCCCTGGGACTGCAAGGTAGTGGCGATGTCGGTAGAGGGCATGCGACGGGCGAAGAAAAAGGCCCGCATGTGCGGGCCTGGACAGTGGGATACGGTTTAGAACGACAACATCAGAGATGTGCTGACAGTGGTCTTGTCCTTGCGGTATGTGGTGCCGTCGTAGTCAAGGAAGTTGTAGCCGTCGGACAGGTCCAGACGGTACTCGGTCTTCCACTGGGTGTTGGAGTTGATTTGGTAATTGGTGCCAAAAGTCAGGCGGGCCAGGTTGGCGCCCGTGGTGGCGTAGCCGGTGTCTGCGTCGGTATCGTAGGAGCCAGTTGAATCCGTTCGTTTGGGCCCAAGTCCATAGGTGGTGCTTCCGCCGTTATAGACATATGTTCCGCCGCCGTTATTTCTATTCCAGATGTAATCGGCGCGGGCCATCAACTGGAGACGGGGCACGACCTTGAAGCCCACAAAACCAGAAACCCCGGTCCAACTTGCGTCACCTCCGTTCGCAGCTGCACGGGCCTCTTGTCCCGCTGTCAACTGGCCGTTGAACTGCCAGTCACTGCGGGTAGAGCCACCATCTATCGCGACGATGTTGAAATTACGGTTCATCGAGCCATGCAAGCCTGATAGTCCGATATAGGACGTGTCGGTGATAAACCAATCGCCTCGGTAAGCCAGGGCAATGGTCTTGAGGGATGAGTTCGCAGCATAAGAATAGTTCCAAGCGTCAGAACTGGAAGACGCGCTGTCGAGAGAACCGTCGACATTCCCAACCATCCACTTGAAAGCAGCTTTGCCTCCATCAATCGTGTAGGCCATACCCACACCGGTGTAAGAAGTGGCGCCAGCCAAATCGTACAAGGCGTTATGGCTAATCATCTGGTTGCCAAGCGTGGTATTGGCATTGGGAAACGGCATTTCATAACCTTGAAAATCTGGCATCAAACCACCGATCAAGCGTTGCGTCTTGGTCAGTGGTACGGATATGGATGCCTCATGCACAGAGTTCAAAGATCCAGAGGATGTCGACGCCCCAGGGAGCAGGCGCAAAGTCCAATCAACACCTTCGCCATCTTGCGATTCTTTAGTGATTTGAAGCATTCCGAAGCCGGCATCGGTAGAGGTAGTACCAGTCACACCAGATGTTGCGTTCACTGAATTACTCCGGTCAATGTTGTTGTAGTTAAACGTCGTTTCGATCACGCCATTGATTTTCATGCCCTTAAAACCCGAAGCCTCAGCCGCGTTATCGGCCAGGTCCATTTTCTGTTCCATGCGATTGACCTGCTGTGTCAGCGGCGTGATGTCAGCAGCCTGGCCCATGTCGTTGACCTTTTTTTGCAGGAGCTCCAGCTGGGCTTTCAAGGCTTCGATTTCTTTCTTGAGATCGGCGGCAGATTGGGCGAAAACACTTCCCAAGGGGAAGGTGCACGCCAAGGCGATTACCAGCCATTTTTTCTGAAACTGCATCTCACGCTCCTATCAAACTTGAACAAACCACACTGTGCGCAAGCGGGTAACCCGCCTGCGGCGAACGGTATCACACCACCACGCCTCAACCCAGCCTGTAGGCGGCCGCCATTTCCTGGTTCCGCCGCCGCTGCGAGCGGGCCATCAACACGCTGGCGCTGACCACCGCCACGCTCACCACAGCCACTGTGATCGCCGCCACCGTGTTGACGCTGGGGCTCACGCCCAGGCGGGCCCGGCTGAAAATCGTGATGGGCATGGTGGTCGAACCCGGACCCGACAAAAAGGCGGATAAGACTACGTCGTCCAGCGACAAGGTAAAGGTCAGCAACCAGGCCGACCCGATGGCCTGGACGATCAGCGGCAGGGTGACCAGGAAAAACACTTGCAGAGGGCGGCAACCCAGATCCTGCGCGGCCTCCTCCAGCGAGGGGCTCACCTCCTGCAAGCGCGAGAGCACCACCACGGTGGCGTAGGCCATGCCCAGCAGCGTGTGCCCCAGCCAGATGGTGGCAAACCCGCGCTCAGGAAATCCAAACAAGCGCTGCACCGACACCAGCATGAGCAGCAGTGACAAACCGATGATGACCTCGGGCATGACCAGCGGCGCGTTGACCATGCCAACAAACAGGGTGCGCGCCCGAAAGCGCTTGAAGCGGTGCAAAGACAGTGCCGCCAGCGTACCCAGCAGCACCGATGAGCAAGCGGTCAACGTGGCTATCGACAGCGACAGGCGAAAGCCCGAAACCATTTCCTCATCCTTGGCCAAGGCGCTGTACCACTTGAGCGACCAACCACCCCAGCTGGTCACCATGGGGCTGGCGTTGAAGCTGAGCACCACCAAGGTCACGATGGGCAAATACAAAAACACAAACACCAGCACCATCCAAACCACGGCAGGCGTGCGGTACGACTTCATGCGGCAGCCTGCGCGTTGCTTTCCGCCTGGTGCTTGTTGAAAAGCGCCAGGGGCACGATGATGAGCAGCACCATCACCACGGCAACCGCCGCCGCCATGGGCCAGTCGTTATTGCCAAAGAACTCATCCCACAGCACCCGACCAATCATCAGCGTCTGCGGTCCGCCCAGCAACTCGGGGATGACAAACTCGCCGACACACGGAATGAACACCAGCATGGAGCCGGCAATGATGCCGCTCTTGGACAGCGGCACCGTGATGCGCCAGAAGGCTTGCGCAGGTGTGGCCCCCAGATCAAGCGCGGCCTCCAACAGGCTCAGATCCATCTTCACCAAGGTCGCGTAGAGCGGCAGGATCATGAAGGGGATGTAGCAATACACCATCCCCAAGACCAGTGAAAACGGGGTGTTCATCATCTTGATGGGTTCGGCAATTACGCCCAGCACCAGCAGGAGTTGGTTGAAAACTCCAGAGTCAGCGAGCAGGATTTTCCAGGCGTAAATGCGCAATAGGAACGAGGTCCAGAATGGCAGCATCACCATCATCAACAAAGCTGGTCGCTTGTCGGCGGGGCTGCGAGCGATGCAATACGCAAAGGGGTAGGCAATCAGCAGGCAAATGAGCGCCGTCAACGCCGCGTAGCCCAGCGAGCGGATATAGGTACCCAGATACAAACCATCCTGCGCCAGACCGAAGTAGTTAGCGAAATTGATTTTGATGGTGACAAGGCCATCGGCCCAGGTCAGCACATCGCGGAAAAACACCGTGTCCATCTCGGACACGCTGATCTTGAACACCACCAAAAAAGGCAGCAGAAAAAAGGACAGCAAGAACAGCATGGGTGCCCCGATCAAGGCACGAGGGCCCCAGCGACTCAGGGCAGGTGCAGACATGGCTTAGCGGGTCAAGACCACGGTGTCGGTGCCGTTCCACCAGACCCAGACGGTGTCCCCACTGACCACAGGATCACCCGCATGGCGGGCAGCGTTGGTTTGGGTGACTTTGATCACCAAGCCGGAGGCCAGGCGTACGTGGTAGGTCGTCAGGCTGCCCAGATACGCCATATCGGTGACCACGCCCTGCACCTGGTTGCACCCGTCCTCCGCCGCAGACGCACGCGCCGTGGCCAGCGGCGCAGCCGGCTGGAGCGCCATTTTTTCCGGGCGCACCGCGAGGTCGACTTCCATACCCTGCGTACCGGTAATGCCATGGCTGACGTAATGGCGGCACTCGGGGCCGTCGATCACCACATGGTCGGGCTCATCCACGCTGACCCGACCTTTGAACAAGTTGACGGTGCCGATGAAGTCCGCCACAAAGCGGCAGTTAGGAGTTTCGTAAATTTCGTCGGGGCGGCCGATTTGCAAAATCTTGCCCTCGCTCATGACGCCAATGCGCGTGGCCATGGTCATGGCCTCTTCCTGGTCGTGCGTCACCATCACGCAGGTCACACCCACACGCTGGATGATGTGCACCAATTCCAGCTGTGTGCGCTGGCGCAGCTTGGCATCCAGCGCACCCAGCGGCTCGTCCAGCAGCAACAGGCGCGGGCGCTTGGCCAGGCTGCGTGCCAGCGCCACGCGCTGCTGCTGCCCGCCGGAGAGCTGGTGCGGCTTGCGCTTGGCGTAGGCTTTGAGTTGCACCATCTCCAGCATCTCGTCCACCCGCTGCGCAATATCCGGTTTGGACATACCGTCGCGGCGCAGACCAAAGGCGATGTTGTCCCACACGTTGAGATGAGGGAAGAGCGCGTAGCTCTGGAACATCATGTTGATGGGCCGGTCGTAGGGCGCCAAACCCACGATGTCCTGGCCGCCTAAAACAATCTGGCCGGAAGTGGGCGTCTCAAACCCCGCCAGCATGCGCAGCAGGGTGGACTTGCCACAGCCGGATGAGCCCAGCAAAGCAAAAATTTCGCCCTGTGCGATGTCCAGGGACACATCGTCCACGGCAAAAACCTCGTCGAATTTCTTGACGATATGGCGGATCTGCAAAAACGCCGCGCCATCCGGTGTGGGCACTGCGCGCTGCGATGCGGCTGGGTTCATGGTGTGCAAACTCCTCTGGGGGCAGGTATGCGCAGCGCGCTCGGCAAATTACAAACCAGTCTTGAAGGACGTGTAGGTTCGCGTCTCTAAGCGGCGGATGTCGTTGCTCAGCGCCTTGGGCGGAACCATCAGCGCCATTTCCGCCGAACCGGGAAATACAGACGGATTGCTGGCCACTTCAGGACTGATGAACTTGCGCGACTCCTTATTCGGGTTGGCGTACTTGACCTTGTTGGTCAGCGCGGCGTGCACCTCGGGGCGCATGATGTAGTTCATGAACAGCATGGCGTTTTTAGGATGCGGCGCATCGGCGGTGATGGCCATCATGTCGAAAAACAAAATACCACCCGTTTTGGGCACCAGCGCGACCACATCCTGCCCCGTCTTGCCTTCCAGCGCGCGGGCGCGGGCGATGTTGATGTCACCGTTCCAGCCCAAGGCCATGCAAATGGAACCGCTGGCCATCTCATTGATGTAACCCGAGGAGCTGAACAGCGTCACGTAAGGCCGTACGCTTTTCAACAACGCAAGTGCCTCCTGGTAGTCAGCGCTGCTCTTGCTAAAGCTGTCTTTACCCAGGTAATGCAAGGCAGCCGGCAAAACCTCCGAGGCACTGTCCAGCACGGAGATACCGCAACTCTTGAGTTTGCTGGCGTACTTGGGGTTGAAGAACAGTTCCCACACGTTGGCAGGCATCGCTTCACCGCCCAGCGCGGCCTTGACCTTGGCGGTATTGATGCCGATGGTGGTGTAGCCCCACAGCCAGTTCACCAGGTACTGGTTACCCGGGTCGATGGTGGCGATCTGGGCCTGGATGTCTGGGTCCAGGTTTTTGAGGTTGGGCAGCTGCGCCTTGTCCAGCTTCATCAGCAAGCCGCCATCAATCTGCAGGCGGGCAAAGGTGGACGAGGGCACCACGATGTCATATCCGGTCTTGCCTGCCACCAGTTTGGCGTGCAGGATTTCATTGTTGTCATAGGTGTCGTAGCGCACCTTGATGCCGGTCTCTTTCTCGAAATTGGCAATCGTGTCCTCGGCCACGTAATCGGACCAGTTGTAGATGTTGAGGACTTTTTCCTCTTGCGCCCGCGCAAGGCCAGGGACAAGACCGGCCGCTGCGCACGCAGCAAGTGCGATGCAAGAGATCGAACGGGAAAAATGGCGAACCAGCATATGGGCATTCATGTTTTTCTCCTGAGCAAATCGTGTTTCAAACCAGCGGCATCGGCCAAGGGCTACACCATCCAGCCCTCGCGCCGCACTTCTTCCAAGGTTAAATCCAGACAGCGCACTATAAGCGCCATCATCGCGTCGATCTCGGCGTGGCTGATGGTCAGGGGGGGAGCGATGATCATGCGGTCACCCACGGCGCGCATCACCAGACCATTGGCAAAACAATGCCGGCGGCAGACCATGCCCACGCCCAAATCCGAGGAAAACGGCGTGTTGCTCGCCTTGTTCTTTACCAAAACCAGGCCCGCCATCAGGCCGCAAGTTTGCGCCTGCCCCACCAGCGGGTGCTCGGCCAGGCGCGCAAAGTGCGCTGCCAGATAAGGGCCGGTGTCATCGCGCACGCGGGCGACCAGACCTTCACGCTCCATCAGCTCCAGATTGGCCAGAGCCACCGCGCAGGCCACCGGATGGCCGCTGTAGGTGTAGCCGTGGTTGAACAAACCAGTGACCAACCCGGCCAAAGGCGCAAATCACTTCGTCGCTGACCAGCAGGATGCCGTACTTGTCAACAATGCGCTGGATCTCGGGCCAGTAGGTCGCCGGGGGAATGATCACGCCGCCCGCGCCCTGCACCGGCTCGCCGATAAACGCGGCCACCTTCTCCGGCCCGAGCTCCAGAATCCGCTGCTCCAACCAGCCTGCGGCGCGGATACCGAAATCGGCCTCGCTCTCGCCGGGCAGCGCGTGCTCAAAATGGTAGGGCTGCTCGATGTGGCTGATGTTGGGAATGGGCAAATCGCCCTGCGCATGCATGCCGCTCATGCCACCCAGCGAGGCACCGGCCATAGTGCTGCCGTGGTAGGCGTTGTGGCGGCTGATGATGATCTTGCGCTGCACTTGGCCCAGCAAGTCCCAGTAGCGGCGCACCATGCGTACGTTAGAGTCATTGCTCTCGCTGCCGCTGGATGAATAAAACACATGCTGAAAACTGCGGCCACCCACGGTTGGTGCCAGCGAGGCCAGCTTGGCCGCCAGCGTGGCGGCCTGCACATTGGTGGTCTGGAAAAAGCTGTTGTAGTAGGGCAGCTCCAGCATCTGGCGGTGCGCGGCATCCGCGAGTTCACGCCGCCCGTAACCCACGTTGACGCACCACAAACCACTCATGCCATCCAAAATTTTGTGGCCCTCGGAGTCCCAGATGTAAATCCCTTCGGCCCGGGTGATGACGCGCGCACCACGGCTGTTGAGGTCCTGGAAATCGGTAAAGGGATGTAAAAAATGCGCGCTGTCCATGGCCTGGATGGCACGGGTATCAACAGGGGTGTTCATAGGAAGATTCTCGGCAACAACGTAAACAGGGCGAATAGCGGCATCAGACATGGAGCAAGAGATGTTCGCGCTCCCAGGGAGAGATTACTTTCATGAACTCGGCGAACTCCAGCTCTTTGATCTCGGTGTAGAC
>RFRO01000001.1 GCA_009924455.1 Betaproteobacteria bacterium | reverse complement strand
GAGCGCGGTGACCAGGGTTGCCGCAAGGGCAAGGCGGAATTTCGATTTCATACACAGTCTCCTGTTGGTTTGGGTTGGCTACGTCGTGTTCAACGCCCGTTCGCCGGCAGCATTGACACGGCGAAGATAGCCAGTGTGACGCACCAAATTGATACTCAGGCCTTTTGTTTAGGTACTAATTTTCGAAAAATACCTAGGATTTACACCTAGAGATACCGATTCGTATGCAAAGTGGGCCGCCGCGGCCCACATCTGCAAAACCATCCGACCACCCGTACCGGGGCGGCCCCTTCGCCAGACACCCAAGCCGCGAATTATTTGAAGTATCACCTTCATAGTGACCTCTAAGTACTTCATTTAGATAGCATTTTTGACTAAAATTTTCTCAGAATACGCCTCTAAGTCTTTGATTTAATTGAAATTTTTAGCGCCCGGCGGTTGCAATCCGTCAATTTCCTGATACAGTGGTAAAAAATCGCATTTCGTGGGAAATATTCCCATAAATTGCCCTTACGTGGTTGGATTGACAAAACAGGTCGTGCGCAGTGTTCCAAGGTGCTTCTTCACTCAGTCTCGATAACAAAGGTCGGCTTTCAGTGCCGACCCGGCATCGGGATGTGCTGGCTGCCGTGGCATCGGGGCAACTGACGATCACCCGCCACCCCCACGGTTGCCTGATGGTGTTCCCCCGTCCGGCGTGGGAGCAGTTCCGCCAGCGCATCGTCGAGTTGCCCATGGCCGCGCAGTGGTGGAAGCGGATCCTGCTAGGCAATGCGATGGACGTCGAGATTGACGGCACCGGCCGGGTGTTGGTATCGCCCGAATTACGCGCAGCCGCCAAACTGGACAAAGAGACGGTGTTGTTGGGCATGGGCAACCACTTCGAGCTGTGGGATAGGGCCACCTACGAGGCCCAGGAAGCCCAGGCCATGCAGGGCGAGATGCCCGATGTATTCAAAGATTTTTCCTTCTGATGGAAGCCGACGTGCAGCCCGCGCACACCACGGTGTTGCTCCAGGAAGCGGTGGATGCGCTGTTGGGAGACAGCGTTGGTTCCTTGGCCTGTTTCGTCGATGCGACCTACGGGCGCGGCGGCCACTCTGCGCTGCTGCTGCAACGCCTGCCTGCGGACGCTACGCTGATTGCCTTTGACCGTGACCCGCAGGCCGTTGCCCACGCGCAAACCCTGCAGGATTCGCGTTTTTCTATTCGCCAACAGCCCTTCTCTGAAATGGATGCCTTGGCAACGGGCAGCCTGGACGGCGTGCTGATGGATCTGGGCGTGAGTTCGCCGCAAATCGACAGCGCCGAGCGTGGCTTCAGTTTCCGCTTTGACGGCCCGCTCGATATGCGCATGGACACCACACGCGGCATGAGCGCCGCGCAGTGGCTGCAAGAAGCCGATATCCAAACCCTGACGGAGGTGATTCGTGACTATGGCGAGGAGCGGTTTGCTGGTGCGATTGCAAAAGCAATTGTGGCGCGCCGCACAGAACACGGACCCATCACCCGCACCACGGAACTGGCCACGCTCGTGGCTGCTGCGGTCAAAACCCGTGAAAAGGGCCAAAACCCGGCCACCCGTACCTTTCAGGCACTCCGGATTTTCATCAATGCCGAGCTGGAAGAGCTTACGCAGGGTCTGAGTGCCGCACTGCGTCTGCTCAAACCCGGCGGCCGTCTGGTGGTCATCAGCTTCCACTCGCTGGAAGACCGGATCGTGAAGCAGTTCATTGCCGAACATGCGCGCGAGGTCTATGACCGCCGCAACCCGTTTGCCGCGCCCAAGACCATGGCCCTGAAGGCACTGGGGCGCAGCAAACCCTGCGCCTCAGAAATCGCGGCCAACCCCCGCGCGCGCAGTGCCGTGATGCGGGTCGCACAACGCCTACCCCACGCCCCGCAGGCGGTGCACGCATGACGCGTATCAATGCCTTGTTGCTGCTGGCCGTTGTGGCCACAGCCATCTATTTGGTGCGTGTGCAGTACGAATCGCGTCGCCTGTTTTCAGAACTGGACAAAGCGCATTCGCAGGCCCGCCACCTAGCCATGGATGTCGAGCGTCTGGAGGTGGAAAAACGTGCGCAAGCAAGCCCCGGACGGGTCGAGCGGCTCGCGCGCGAAAAGCTGGACATGCGCCAGCCCAACCCCGGTATCACCACCTACATGGGCTTCCCCGCTGACAAAACAGCGCCGTCTGCCCAGGCCGCAAAACCATGAGCCGCAGCATCCAATACACCTCCAGCCCGCTGCTGGCCAGCCGCACCCCCGTCTGGCGCAGCAAATTTGTGGTCGCCATGATTGCGCTGGGCTTTACCGGTCTGGGCGCGCGCGCCGCGTACATCCAGATTTTCAACAACGACTTTTTCCAGCACCAGGGCGTGGTGCGCTTTGCCCGCACCATCGAATTGCCGGCTAACCGCGGGCGGGTGCTGGACCGCAACGGGCTGATTCTGGCCTCCAGCGTGCCGGCAGCCAGCATCTGGGCGATTCCCGAAGATGTGGACCTGACGCAAGCCCAGTCGCAGGAACTGGCCAAATTGCTGGAGATGCGGGTCGAAGACCTGAATAAGAAATTTGCGGATGAGGACAAGACCTTTGTCTGGGTGAAGCGCCAGGTCGACAGCGACACCGCCAAAGCCATCAGCGCGCTGGAGCTCAAAGGCATTCACCAAAGTGCCGACTACCTGCGCCAGTACCCGGAAGGCGAATCCGCTGCCCACATCGTTGGTTTCACCAACGTGGAGGACAAAGGTCAGGAGGGCGTCGAACTCTTCTTTAATCAGGCGCTCACAGGCAAATCCGGCCTGCGCCACGTGATCAAGGACGGACGCGGACGGGTGGTCGAGGACGTCGGCGCAGTGGTGCCGCCGCTGCCGGGCGAAGACGTGCAGCTGAGTATTGACAGCAAAATTCAGTTCTTCGCTTACCAAAAACTCAAAGAAGCCGTGGTCAACAACCGCGCGCATGCAGGCAGCGTGGTGGTGCTTGACGCCAACACCGGCGAATTGCTGGCCATGGCCAACTACCCCAGTTACAACCCGCAAAAGCGCGCCAACCTGAGTGGCGAACAACTGCGCAACCGGGCGCTGACCGATACGTTTGAGCCGGGCTCGGTGATGAAGCCTTTCACCATCGGCATAGGCCTGGAAACCGGACGTGTCAAGCCCGAGACGGTGATCGACACGGCCCCTGGATCGGTATCGATCACCGGTGTGACGATCCGCGACGCGCACCCGCATGGAGCCCTGAGCGTGGAACAAATCATCCAGGTTTCCAGCAATGTCGGAACCACCAAAATCGCCATGCAGCTGCAGCCAAGCGAGATGTGGACCACCTTCGCTGCGGCCGGATTTGGCGAACGCCCCCACATCGAGTTCAAAGGCGCTGTATCCGGGCGCCTGCGGCCGTACAAAACCTGGCGGCCGATTGAGCAGGCCACGGCCTCGTACGGATACGGCCTGTCGGCATCGTTGTTCCAGATGGTGCGTTCCTACACCGTCTTCTCCCATAACGGCCAGATCATCCCGGCAACGCTCATGAAGACCGACAACCCCGCAATGGGCGCACCGGTGTTTTCAGCGGAAACCGCCGCAAAGATCCGCAAAATGCTGCACATGGCGGCAGGCCCCGGCGGAACCGGCCCCAAAGCCCAAACCATGGGGTACTCAGTGGGCGGTAAATCAGGTACTGCGTACAAGCAAATCGGCAAGGGCTACGGCACTGATGGCAACCGCAAATACCGCAGCTGGTTTGTCGGCATGGCCCCGATTGACAAGCCCCGCATCATCGTTGGCGTGATGCTGGATGAGCCGACCGCCGGCAAATATTTCGGTGGCGAGGTGGCGGCACCCGTCTTCAGCGAACTGGTGCAGCACAGCCTGCGCATCATGGGCGTGCAACCCGACATCACGGTACGTCCGCAAATCGTTTCCGCTGCAGAAGACGAGAGCTTTTGATGGAACGGTTGGCACGCTCCGTTGACGCCTTGACCTGGTTGCAGGCCCGCGTCACCGGCTCCCTGGTGAGCGACAGCCGCGCGGTGCGCCCCGGTGACGGCTTCGTCGCCTGGCCCGGTGCTGCCGCCGATGCACGCCGCCACGTTGCGGATGCCCTACAGCGCGGTGCTGTGGCGTGCCTGGTGGAAGCGCAGGGCGTGGCAGCCTGGAATTTCGCTGACGCGCCGGTTGCAGCGTTGCAAGGCTTGCAAGCCCAACTGGGCTGGATCGCAGCGGAATTTTTTGGTACCGCCCGCGCGCAGCTTCCGGTTTTTGCGGTGACCGGAACGAACGGCAAAACCTCCACAGCGTGGTGGCTGGCGCAGGCCTTGGCAGCAGCCTCCGGTGAGCGCTCGCCACGGCAGGGAGGCTTCATCGGCACGCTGGGCTGCGGCCTTATCGGCGCGGGCAGTGCCGCCGATGTGGGCACTTTGCGGTCAACCGGTTTGACCACGCCCGACCCGCTGACCGTGCACGCTGCCGTGCAGGGTTTTGCCGCGCAGCACGCGAGCGGCTGTGCCATCGAAGCGTCTTCCATCGGCCTGCAGGAACACCGCCTGGACGGCTTGGCGATTGATTGCGCCATCTTCACCAATTTCAGTCAGGATCACCTGGATTACCACGGGACCATGGACGCCTACTGGGCCGCCAAGCGCGCCTTGTTCGCGTGGCCAGGCCTGCGCAGCGCAGTGCTCAATATCGACAACGCACGGGGCGCAGCCCTGGCTGCCGAATTGGGCGGCGGCCCGCTCGACGTGTGGACCTGCTCCAGCCGCGACCAAGCCAACCCTGTAGCCCGTTTACAGGCGTGCCATGTCCGTGCGACCGATCACGGTATGCGCTTTGATGTCCGCGAAGCAGACCAACTGCAGACCGTGCACAGCACCGTACCCGGCACCTACAACGTCGCCAATCTGCTGGGCGTGATAGCCGCCTTGCGCAGCCAGGGAATCTCACTGGCACAGGCCGCCGCCGCATGCAACGCATTGCACGCACCACCCGGACGCATGGAGCCTGCCGCGCCGGCAGGTGTCAACCCGCTGGTGCTGGTGGACTATGCCCACACACCGGATGGTCTGGAACAGGCACTGGCCGCCTTAGGTCCCTTGGCGCAAGCCCGTGGCGGACGGCTCTGGTGTGTAGTGGGCTGCGGCGGTGACCGCGACCCGGGCAAGCGCCCGCGCATGGGCGCAGCCGCCGTGCACGGGGCTGATCGCGTGGTCTTCACCAGCGACAACCCGCGCACAGAGGACCCCCAGCGCATTCTGGCCCAGATGGTTGCTCCACTGACACCCTCTGCGGCCTGGCAGGTCGAAGTGAACCGCGCCGCAGCGATCGCCAACACCGTGCGGCAAGCGCATGACCGGGACCTCATCCTGATCGCGGGCAAGGGCCATGAGACCAGCCAAGAAGTGGGTGGCCAGCGCCACGCGTTTGATGACCGGGTGCATGCGCGCGCAGCGCTGCAGGCACGCGCCGCCGACCGCATGACGCTGGGTCACGTCGCTGCACTGATTCCGCACAGCCACCTCAGCGCCAATCCGGAAGTCTCCTGGCTGCGCGTGCACACCGATACCCGCAGCACCCGGGCCGGTGATCTGTTCGTGGCCTTACGCGGCGAGACATTTGACGCCAACCAGTTTCTGCCGCAGGCTCTGGCCCAGGGTGCGGTGGCGGTGCTCTGCCATCCCCAGCCCGGCGCGCCAGAGGGCGGACTACCACGGATCGAGGTCGCCGACACCCAAGAGGCCTTGATCGCGCTGGGTACCAACTGGCGCGCGCAGTGGCACCTGCCCCTGATCGGCGTAACGGGCAGCAATGGCAAAACCACGGTCACGCAAATGATTGCCGCCATCCTGCATGTGCATGCGCCGGATGGCGCGGCGCTGGCCACGCAGGGCAATTTGAATAACCACATCGGCGTACCGCTGACCGTCTTGCGCCTGCGCAGTGAGCACCGCATCGGCGTGGTCGAACTCGGTATGAACCACCCCGGCGAGATTGCCCAGCTGAGCGCGGTGGCACAACCCACCGTGGCGCTGGTGAACAACGCGCAGCGCGAGCATTTGGAATTCATGCACACGGTGGATGCAGTCGCGGCTGAAAACGGATCGGTGATCAGCGCCCTGCCCGCCGACGGCGTGGCCGTTTTTCCGGCAGATGACACCTACACGCCCTTATGGCGCAATCTGGCGGGTACACGGCGCAGCGTGACCTTCAGCGACACGCCGGCCGCTGGTGTGGATACCCCGTGACCTTCAGCGACACGCCGGCCGCTGGTGTGGATACCCCTGACAGCGTTCGTCTGGTGGATGCTCAATGGCACGGCGGACACTGGCGGGTGCAGGCGCAGACCCGGCTCGGCAAACAAACCGAGAACCTGCAATTCGATTTGCATATCGCGGGTCGCCACAACATCAAAAACGCCTTGGCCGCGGCGGCATGCGCCCTGGCTGCAGGTGTGCCTGCCGAAACAGTGTCGCAGGGCCTGTCCACATTCGTCCCTGTGCAGGGCCGTTCACGGGCGCTGCCGCTGCGCTTGTACGGGCGCGATATCACCTTGGTCGACGACAGCTACAACGCCAACCCGGATTCGGTGCGGGCGGCCATCGACGTGCTGGCAGACCTGCCCGGCCCGCGCTTGCTGGTTTTGGGTGACATGGGCGAAGTGGGCGACCAAGGCACGGCTTTCCACACCGAAGCCGGTGCCTACGCCGCGTCAAACGGCATCGAACACGTGCTGTTCAGCGGCACGCTGAGCCGCCATGCGCACGCGGCAGCGCCCGGCTCCCAGCACTTCGATGCCATGCCGGCGCTGCGCCAAGCCGCTGTATCGCTGCTGCCGCAGGTGGCCAGCGTGCTGGTCAAAGGCTCGCGCTTTATGCGCATGGAGCAGGTGGTGGAGGCCGTCACGCAGGCTTGTGCCCCGGCCGCCGAAGAAAAAACACCACAGGGAGAAGCAACATGCTGCTGACGCTAGCGCAATGGCTGCAAACCATGTCTCCCGACTACGGCATTTTCCGGGTGTTCCAGTACATCACCTTGCGCGCGGTGATGGCAGCCGTGACGGCGCTGGTCATCGGGCTGGCTGCAGGCCCGGCGGTGATCCGCCGCCTGACCGCGCTGAAAATTGGTCAGCCCGTGCGTGGCTACGGCATGGAAACCCACCTCAGCAAGAGCGGTACGCCCACCATGGGTGGGGTGCTGGTGCTGATCGCAATTGCCGTGTCGACCCTGCTGTGGGCGGACCTGAGCAACCGCTTTATTTGGATTGTGCTGATCGTGACGCTGGGCTTCGGAGCCATCGGCTGGGTCGACGATTGGCGCAAGGTGGTGCGCAAAGACCCCGAAGGCATGCGTTCGCGGGAGAAATATTTTTGGCAGTCGCTGATCGGCTTTGTGGCTGCGATTTGTCTGGTCTTCAGCGTGTCGGAAAACTCCAACCAGCGCGTCTGGGAGCTGTTCAGCATGTGGGTGACTTCAGGCTTCGATGTCAACCTGCCGCCCAAGGCCGGTTTGCTGCTGCCCTTCTTCAAAGAAATCAGCTACCCGCTGGGCGTGCTGGGCTTTGTGATCCTGACCTACCTGGTGATCGTAGGGTCAAGCAACGCCGTGAATCTGACCGACGGACTGGACGGCTTGGCCATCATGCCAGTGGTCATGGTGGCCTCTGCATTGGGCGTTTTTGCCTACGTGACCGGCAGCGCGGTTTACTCGAAGTACCTGTTTTTCCCGCATATCAAAGGCGCGGGAGAAATGCTGATTTTCTGCGCCGCCATTGCCGGTGCCGGCTTGGCGTTTTTGTGGTTCAACACCCACCCGGCCCAGGTGTTTATGGGTGATGTCGGTGCCCTCTCGCTGGGCGCTGCGCTGGGAACCATCGCGGTGATCGTGCGCCAGGAAATTGTGCTGGCGGTAATGGGTGGGGTGTTCGTGGTGGAAGCCCTGTCCGTGATGCTGCAGGTGGGTTACTTCAAATACTCCAAACGCCGCTTCGGCGAAGGACGGCGCTTGCTGAAAATGGCCCCCTTGCACCACCATTTTGAGAAAGCCGGTTGGCGCGAAACCCAGGTGGTGGTGCGCTTCTGGATCATCACCATGCTGCTGTGCCTGCTCGGCCTGTCCACCTTGAAGCTGAGGTAAGCCGTGGACTCTTTGCGCGACCAACACGTTCTGATCCTGGGCCTGGGCGCATCCGGCCTGGCGATGGCGCGCTGGTGTGCCCGCAACGGTACGCGGGTGCGCGTACTCGATACCCGGGCCGCGCCACCACAAGCCGCAGCATTACAAGCGCAGGTTCCCCAGGCACACCTGGTACATGGCAATTTTTCGGCCGATGCGGTGCAAGGCAGCGATATCCGCGCGGTGTTCGTGAGCCCGGGTTTGGCACCTGCGGACACCGCGCCCCTGGTCGACGCAGCCCGCAGCATGGGCTTGTGGGTAGGTGGCGAACTCAGCCTGTTTGCACATGCGCTGGCCGACTTGCACGCGGACAGTGCGTATGCACCCTGCGTGTTGGCGATCACCGGCACCAACGGCAAAACCACGGTCACCGCGCTCACGGGGCAACTGATTGCGCGGGCCGGGAAGACGGTTGCGGTAGCCGGCAATATCGGGCCCACCTTACTCGACACACTGGCGCAGGCGCTGGACGCGCAAGCCCTGCCCGAGGTGTGGGTGCTGGAACTCTCCAGCTTCCAGTTGCACCACAGCGGCCCGTTTGAGCCGACTGCGGCCGTCGTCCTCAACCTCAGCCAGGACCACCTGGACTGGCACAGCGACATGGATGACTACGCCGCTGCCAAGGCCCGCGTGTTCGGCACCCGCGCCGCTATGGTTTTGAACCGTGACGATGCAGCAGTGATGGCTATGGCGCCTGCGCCCGCAGCCAAAGTAAAGGCACGCCCCGGTGCACCGAAGGAAGCCACGGCACCGGCACGCACCGTGTTGAGCTTTGGCAGCGACCTGCCCACGCGGATCGGTGATCTGGGGCTGGAAGACGTGAACGGTCTGACCTGGCTGGTGCGGGCGGTGGATTCGGGCGAAAAAGTCCGCCGGGGCGATGTGCAGGAGATCCTGATCCAGCGCCTCATGCCCGCTGACGCCTTGCGCATCCGGGGTCGCCACAACGCCACCAATGCATTGGCGGCTCTGGCCTTGGTCACGCTAGCCGACTGCCCGCTGGCACCCGTGCTGTACGGCCTGCGCGAATACCGCGGCGAGCCGCACCGCATGCAATCAGTGGCGGTGATAGACGGTGTCGAATTTTTTGACGACAGCAAGGGCACCAATGTGGGTGCCACCGTCGCTGCATTGACTGGCTTGGGCGCAGAACGCCAGCTGGTGGTGATTTTGGGCGGCGATGGCAAGGGCCAGGATTTCGCGCCCCTGGCCGCACCCTTGGCCGCGCACGCGCGGGCCGTGGTCTTGATCGGACGCGACGCGCATCACATCCGCAGCGCGATCGCGAACAGCAGCGCGCTGCACATCCTGGACGCCGACAGTTTGCCGCAGGCCGTTGAGATGGCAGCGCAGCACGCCCGCAGCGGCGACGCGGTGCTCTTGTCACCGGCTTGCGCCAGCTTTGACATGTTTGATGACTACACCCACCGCGCCCGGGTGTTTGTGGAGTCGGTCGCAACGCTGGCGCAGCGCAGTGGCAAGCTGTTGGAGGCCGCCGCATGATGCAGTCGGTACTCAAGCTCAATCCTTTGAAGCGCTGGTTTGGCGGCACCGAGCAAGATGAAGCGCTGCCGGTCCAACTGGGCGCACGCCGCAGCGCATACGTTCACACCCAGAGCGGCGTCAGCCCACAGGCCGTGCAGTTGCACACGGTTGACGTGGCCCTGTTGTGGGTAGTGGGCATTTTGCTGATCTGGGGCCTGGTGATGGTGTATTCCGCCTCCATCGCCATGCCGGATAACCCCAAGTTTTCCAACTACACCCACACCCATTTCCTGAGCCGCCACATCCTGTCGATTGTTGTGGCGCTGGTGGGCGCGCTGATCGCCTTTCAAGTACCCCTGGAGAAATGGGAGCGGTGGGCACCGATGCTGTTCCTGGCATCCCTGGTGCTGCTGGCGGCTGTGTTGCTGCCCGGCCTGGGCAAGGGTGTGAACGGTGCCAAGCGCTGGATCACTTTGGGGCCCACGAACTTTCAACCGTCTGAACTGGCCAAGCTCGCCGTGCTGCTGTATGCCGCCGACTACATGGTCCGCAAGATGGATGTCAAAGAGGATTTCTTCCGCGCCGTGATGCCGATGGCGTTTGCGGTGGGGGCCATGGGCGTGCTGCTGTTGTGGGAGCCCGATATGGGCGCGTTCATGGTGATTGCCGTGATCGCCATGGGCATCCTGTTCTTGGGCGGTGTGAATGTGCGCATGTTTGCCTCTATTACCGCCATCCTGCTGATCGCCTTCAGCTTGATGATTGCCCTGAGCGAATGGCGGCGCGAGCGGATTTTTGCCTACCTGGATCCCTGGGCTGAGAAATATGCCTTGGGCAAAGGCTACCAACTGTCGCATTCGCTGATTGCCATCGGGCGCGGCGAGATTTTTGGCGTGGGTTTGGGTGGCAGCGTGGAAAAACTGCACTGGCTGCCAGAAGCGCACACCGATTTTCTATTGGCCGTGATTGGTGAGGAAATGGGCTTGGTGGGCGTGGTCATGCTGATCGCCCTGTTCCTGTGGTTGACCCGCCGCATCATGCACATCGGGCGCCAGGCCATCGCGCTGGATCGGGTGTTCCCGGGCCTGGTGGCGCAAGGCGTGGCCATTTGGATGGGCTTCCAAGCCTTTATCAATATGGGCGTGAACCTGGGCGCGCTGCCCACCAAAGGGCTGACCCTGCCGCTCATGAGCTACGGCGGCTCCGCCATCCTGATCAATCTGGTGGCGCTGGCTATCGTGCTGCGGGTGGACCACGAGAACCGCCGCATGATGCAAGGGGGTCGTTCATGACCACTGTCGCCATCCCGCGCAGCGCGCTGGTCATGGCCGGCGGCACCGGCGGGCATATTTTTCCGGGCCTGGCCGTGGCGCAGGCTTTGCGGAGTTCCGGTTGGAACGTGCGCTGGCTGGGTGCGCCGGGCAGCATGGAATCCCGCATCGTGCCCCCGCATGGCTTCGCCATGGAATGGATTGACTTCCAGGGTGTGCGCGGCAAAGGCAAGCTGGCCTTGCTGGCAGCGCCCTGGCGGCTGTTGCGGGCTTGCAGCCAAAGTCTGGCGCTACTGCGCCGCCTGCGTCCGTCCGTGGTAGTGGGCTTGGGTGGCTACATCAGCCTGCCCGCCGGTTTGACAGCGGCGCTGCTGCGCATACCGCTGGTCTTGCACGAACAAAACGCTATCGCGGGCGTGTCCAACAAGCTGCTGGCGCGCCTGGCGCAGCGCGTATTCAGCGCGTACCCCAACGCTTTGCCCGCCGCACGGTGGGTGGGTAACCCGTTGCGTGCGGAATTTCTGCAGCAAGCTGCGCCCGCGCAGCGTTTTGCCGGACGCCGCGGCCCGCTGCGGCTGCTGGTGGTCGGCGGCAGCCTGGGTGCCCGCGCATTGAATACCGTGGTGCCGCAAGCGCTGGCCTTGATAGAGCCCACGCAGCGCCCCATCGTCATCCACCAAAGCGGCGAAAAACAAATTGACGAACTCCGCAGCAACTACGCCGCAGCCGGGGTACAGGCCACGCTGACCCCGTTTATCGACAACACGGCACAGGCCTTTGCCGACGCCGACCTGGTGCTGTGCCGCGCGGGTGCGAGCACGGTCACCGAAATCGCCGCCGTCGGTGCGGCGGCTGTCTTCGTGCCCTTCCCATTTGCAGTGGACGACCACCAAACCCACAACGCCCGCTTTTTGGTGGACGCCGGAGGCGGTTGGCTGGTTCCGCAGCCGGATCTCACGCCCGCACACCTGGCGCAGATGCTGCAACAACTGGACCGCGAAGCATTGCTGCAGCGCGCGCAAGCGGCCAAGGCCATGGAAAAAACCGAGGCGACCGCAGCCATGGCGGCGGCCTGCGAGGAACTCAGCGCATGAAGCACGCCATTCGCCACATCCACTTTGTCGGCATCGGCGGCTCGGGCATGAGCGGCATTGCCGAAGTGCTGCACAACCTGGGCTACGAGATCAGCGGCTCGGACCTGAACGACAGCGCCACACTCCAACGCCTGGCAGCCCTGGGCATTGCGACCCGGATCGGGCACGCTGCGCAGCACGTCGATGGCGCGGACGCGGTGGTCACCTCCACCGCCGTGCAAAGCAGCAACCCTGAGGTGCTGCGCGCCCGCGAATTGCATATCCCCATCGTCCCGCGCGCCCTGATGCTGGCCGAGCTGATGCGCTTGAAGCAGGGTATTGCGATTGCAGGGACCCACGGCAAAACCACCACCACCAGCCTGGTGGCCAGCGTGCTGGCGGCCGCCGGCTTGGATCCGACCTTTGTGATCGGCGGGCGTCTGAACAGTGCCGGGGCCAACGCGCGCTTGGGCAGTGGTGACTACATCGTGGTCGAAGCCGATGAATCCGACGCCTCGTTCCTGAACCTGCTGCCCATCATGGCGGTGGTGACCAATATCGACGCCGACCACATGGAAACCTACGGGCATGACTTTGCCCGTTTGCAAAAAGCCTTTGTCGACTTTTTGCACCGCATGCCTTTTTATGGCACGGCGATTTTGTGCACCGACGATCCGGCCGTGCGCGCCATCGTCGATGAGGTGAGCTGCCCGATCACCAGCTACGGTTTTGACGAAGGTGCGCAGGTCCGCGCGACCCACGTGCGCGCCGTCGGTTCGCACATGCATTTCACCGTGACCCGGCGCAACGGCGTGGTCTTGCCGGACCTGGAGGTGGTGCTCAACCTGCCCGGCGAACACAATGTACGCAACGCGCTGGCGGCGATTTGCGTGGCGGTGGAGCTCAATGTGCCCGACGCCGCGCTGCTCAAAGCGCTGGCTGAATTCAAAGGTGTGGGGCGGCGTTTTCAGCCCTATGGCGACTGGCCGCTGCCGCAGGGCGGGCGTATCACCGTGGTGGACGACTATGGCCACCACCCGGTCGAGATGGCCGCCACACTGGCGGCTGCGCGCGGTGCTTTCCCGGGCCGGCGTTTGGTGCTGGCGTTCCAGCCCCACCGCTACACCCGCACCCGCGACTGCTTCGATGATTTTGTGACCGTGATCGGCCACGCCGACGCGGTATTGCTGGCCGAGGTCTACGCCGCCGGCGAGGCACCCATCGTCGCCGCCGACGGCCGCTCGCTGGCGCGCGCGCTGCGCGTGGCGGGCAAGGTGGAGCCACAGTTTGTGGCCGATATCCATGGCATGGCGCAGATGGCTATTGAAAGTGCCCGCGACGGCGACGTGCTCTTGTGCATGGGTGCCGGCACCATCGGCGCAATTCCCGGCCAGGTAGTGGCCTTGTTGCAAGGAGGCCAGGCATGAGCGTCGCACACGACATGGGCCGCGTGGCCGTGCTCATGGGCGGCGCATCCGCCGAGCGCGATATCTCGCTGCTCTCCGGCAACGGCGTGCTGGAAGCCCTGCGCTCAATGGGCGTGGATGCCCACCCCTTTGACCCAGCCCAGGGCAATCTGGCGGCGTTGCGGCGCGATGGTGTTGCGCGCTGCTTCATCGCCTTGCATGGTCGCTTTGGTGAAGACGGCACGGTGCAAGGTGCTTTGGAGCTGCTGGGCATTCCCTACACGGGCTCGGGGGTCATGGCTTCTGCCGTGGCTATGGACAAAGTGATGACCAAGCGCCTGTGGCGGGCCGAAGGCCTACCCACCCCGCAATCGGTGGTGCTGGACGCATCGGATAGCAGCCCCGCAGGCACAGCCGCACTGCAAGCCGCAGCGGCAGGCGTTCCCGCGCAACTCGGTCTGCCGCTGATCGTCAAGCCACCGCGCGAAGGATCTTCGCTGGGCGTCACCAAGGTGACACGTGCAGACACGCTGCAAGCCGCCGTCGCACTGTCGGCGCGCTTCGACCCCCACGTGCTCTGCGAAGAATTCATCAGCGGCGAAGAAGTGACATGCGCCGTGCTGGGCGCGGGTGCCACTGCGCAAGCGCTGCCGGTGGTGCGCATTCAGGCACCCGAAGGCGCGTACGACTACCAGAACAAATATTTCACCGACGCCGTGTCTTACCACTGCCCCAGCGGCCTGCCGGCAGCCGAAGAGGCGGAAATCGCCCGTCTGGTGCTGGCCGCCTACCGCAACCTGGGCTGCAGGGGTTGGGGCCGTGCCGATTTGATGCTGCGCGCCAGCGACCGCAAACCGTTTTTGCTGGAAATGAATACCTCCCCGGGCATGACCAGCCATTCATTGGTTCCGATGGCGGCGCAATCGGCGGGCATCGGATACGCAGACCTGTGCCTGCGCATCCTGGCATCCGCCTCCCTGGACAACCACAAGGGTGCGGGAGGACAGCGTCCATGAGCGAAACCGCCGCGCCAGCTATGGACATCCGGTTGATGAATGCGACCGCGGCTGCATTGGCCGGGGTATTCGTGTTGCTGGGACTGGTCTCGGCGGCGCGCTGGGTGGCGCGGCTGCCGGTGTTTGACATCCAGCGCATCACGGTGCGTGGCGATGTGGTGCACAACAACATCCCCAGCATGCGCGCCAATGTGCTGCCCCGCATGCGCGGAACTTTTTTCACCGCGAACCTAACGGCGATCCGCGAATCCTATGAATCCATGCCCTGGGTGCGCCGGGCAGTGGTGCGGCGTGACTTTCCCAACCGCCTGCGGGTCGAACTGCAGGAGCACCAACCGGTTGCGTACTGGGGCGCAGAAGGCGACTCGCGCATGCTCAACAGCTTTGGCGAAGTATTTGACGCCAATATCGATGAAGTTGAACCCAATACCCTGCCCCGCTTGGCTGGGCCGGCCGGATCGGGCGCACAAGTCTGGGACATGTACCAGACCTTGCTGGCGCCGCTGAACCGGGTCGGAATGGAGTTGGTGCAGGTTGAACTGAGCGCACGGGGCAATTGGCGCATTGGCCTCGAATCGGGCGCGCACCTGGAACTGGGTGGGTCGGACAAGGCCGCTGTCCTGGAACGCACCGAGCGCTTCTTGCAAACCCTGCCCGCCGTGGCCCAGCGCTATGGCCGCAATGCCGGTTCTTTGGAATATGCGGACCTGCGGTACGAGCATGCCTATGCGCTGCGCTTGCGCAACGTGACCACGCTGGCGATGGTCAAACCGAAATAACAGCACGAAGGTAAACACGATGGCAAAAGAATACAAAGATCTGGTCATTGGCCTGGATATCGGCACCGCGAAAGTGATGGCGGTGGTCGCAGAGGTGATGGCCAATGGCGAACTGAAACTGGCTGGCTACGGCATTGCGCCCAGCTTCGGCCTCAAGCGCGGCGTGGTCGTCAACATTGACGCCACGGTGGCCAGCATCCAGCAGGCGCTCAAAGAAGCCGAACTGATGGCCGACTGCAAGATCACGCGCGTCTACACCGGCATCACCGGCAGCCATATCCGGGGCATCAACTCGCCCGGCATGGTGGCGATCAAAGACCGCGAGGTCACGCAAGCCGATGTGTCACGCGTGGTGGAGACCGCCAAAGCGATTCACATCTCGACTGACCAGCGGCTGCTGCTGGTAGAGCCGCAGGAATTCATCATCGACAACCAGGAAGTGCGGGAGCCCATCGGCATGAGCGGCATGCGCCTGGAAGCTAAAGTGCATATCGTCACCGGCTCGCAAAGCGCGGCGGAAAACATCATCAAGTGCGTGCGCCGCTGCGGCCTCGAGGTCGACCAGCTGATGCTCAACCCGCTGGCCTCGAGCCTGTCGGTGCTCACCGCCGACGAGCGCGAATTGGGCGTGGCGCTGGTGGACATTGGCGCGGGCACGACGGATGTGGCGATCTTCACCAATGGCGCCATCCGCCACACAGCCGTGATTCCGATTGCCGGTGACCTGATCACCAGCGACATCGCCATGGCATTGCGGACACCGACCAAAGATGCCGAAGAAATCAAGGTCGAAGCGGGTCACGCCAAGCAGGTCTTGGTCAATCCCGAAGTGCAGGTTGAAGTCCCCGGCCTGGGCGACCGCAGCCCGCGCATGCTCAGCCGCCAGGCCCTGGCCGGCGTGATCGAGCCACGCGTCGAAGAAATCTTCACGCTGGTCAACCAGGTGATGCGCGAGTCCGGCTTCGAGGAGGTCTTGTCCTCCGGCGTGGTGCTGACCGGCGGCAGCTGCGTGATGCCCGGCATGGTCGAACTCGGCGAGGACATCTTCCTCAAGCCCGTGCGCCGGGGTCTGCCGCAGTACCGTGGCTCGCTGGCCGATTTGATCGCCCAGCCCCGCGCCTCCACCGCCATGGGCCTGCTGGAAGAGGCCCGCATCGCGCGCCTGCGCGGCATCAAGGTGTCGCAGAAGAACGGCTCGGTGAAGAGTGCGTTCTCCCAGCTCAAAGATTTTTTCGCCGGAACTTTTTAACCTCTTTTTTACCCCCGCAACCATGTCCTACTCAGAAAACCACCAGGAGCCCTCTATGACCATCGAAATGCTGGATGAAGAACGATTCAACCAAGGAACCCAAATCAAGGTGATTGGCGTGGGCGGCGGCGGCGGCAATGCCGTGCAGCACATGATCGACGGTCGCGTCGATGGCGTTGAATTCATCTCGGCCAATACCGATGCGCAGGCCCTGGGACGCAGCACGGCCCACAAGATCATCCAGCTCGGGCAAACCGGCCTGGGCGCGGGCAGCAAGCCTGATATGGGCCGGGAAGCGGCGCAGCAAGCCGAGGATTCGATCCGCAGCGCCATCGAAGGCGCACACATGCTGTTCATCACCGCCGGCATGGGCGGCGGCACCGGAACCGGGGCTGCTCCCATCATCGCCAAAGTGGCCAAAGAGATGGGCATTCTGACGGTGGGCGTGGTCACCAAGCCATTTGCGTTTGAGGGCGACCGCCGCATGAAAAACGCCGAGGCGGGTCTGGCAGAGCTGGAAGAAAACGTGGACTCGCTGATCGTGATCCTGAACGAGAAATTGCTCGAAGTCCTGGGTGAGGACATCAGCGAAGACGAGGCCTTTGCCCAGGCGAATGACGTACTCAAAAACGCCGTGGGTGGCATTGCCGAAATCATCAACATGCCCGGCCACATCAATGTCGACTTCGAGGACGTGCGCACCGTGATGGGTGAACCCGGTAAAGCCATGATGGGTACGGCGCAGGCCAGCGGCCCGGACCGCGCCAGCATCGCTGCACAACAAGCCGTGGCCTGCCCGCTGCTCGAAGGCATCGACCTGGCCGGTGCCAAGGGCGTGCTGGTGCTGATTTCGGCCAAACGCGGCTCGCTCAAACTCAGCGAATCGCGCCTGGCCATGGACACGGTGCGCGGCTATGCGTCACCGGATGCGCACGTGATTTACGGCACAGCGCACGACGAATCGCTCGGCGACCAGGTCCGCGTGACGGTGGTGGCCACGGGACTGAGCCGCCAGGCTCCGCGCCGCCAAGCGCCTCCCCTGCAGGTCATGCGCACCGGAACCGACAACGTGCCATTCAATGTCCCCACGCTGACCGACGCCGTCGCGCAAACGAACAGCTTGGGCGGCAGCCCGACGCCGCGCATTGCGGACATGGATTTCTCCAATGTCGGACGTCCCCAAGTCTGGGCCAATGCCGGACGCCGTGGCGCGTCAGCAGCGGCGCGGGTGGACGCGATGTCCAGCGGTGGCATGGACGACATTGACATCCCCGCGTTCCTGCGCAAACAGGCTGATTGATACCCGTGTAACCCCTGTCTCCGCCGCCCGGGCGGGGATAGGCAGCCTCTAAAATACGATGATGATTCAACAGCGCACATTGAAGTCGCTCACCAAGGCGGTAGGGGTCGGTTTACACAGCGGCCAGCGGGTCGAGTTGACGCTGCGCCCCGCCGCCCCGGATACCGGCATCGTCTTTCGCCGCGTGGACCTTGCCGACGTACCCGATATCCGCGTCTCGCCGCAGGCCGTCACCGAAACCCGCTTGGCGTCTACGCTGTCCGCCGGCGCAGCGAAAGTGCATACCGTGGAACACCTGATGTCGGCCTGCGCCGGACTCGGTGTCGACAATATGTACGTCGACATCACAGCGGAAGAGGTACCGATACTGGATGGCTCCGCCGCCTCTTTTGTTTTCCTGCTGCAAAACGCGGGCATCGTGATGCAAAACGCAGCGCGCCGGTTTGTGCGGATCAAATCCCCGATCGAAGTCCACGAAGGCACGGGCGCGCAAGCCAAGTGGGCGCGCTTGCTCCCCTACAACGGCTACAAGCTGGGTTTCGAAATCGATTTCAACCACCCCGCCGTGGATTCGACAGGGCAGAAGGTGGAGTTCAACCTCGGCACTGGCAATTACGCCAAAGACATTGCCCGCGCCCGAACCTTCGGCTTCACCAAAGATGTGGAAATGATGCGCGCCAATGGGCTGGCCATGGGCGGTGGTCTGGACAATGCCATCGTGATGGACGATTACAAAGTGTTGAACGCCGGCGGACTGCGCTACGACGACGAATTCGTCAAACACAAAATTCTTGACGCCATGGGTGACCTCTACCTGTTGGGCCATCCCCTGCTGGCGCATTACGAAGCCCGCCGCTCAGGCCATGCCCTCAACAACATCCTCTTGCGCGCCCTTCTGGAGCAACCGCAGGCATGGGAGACGGTCACTTTTGAGGATGAGCGGCAGGCCCCGCGCGGCTTCGCGCAAGCTGCTCCCGCCTGGTAAGCACAGCGCTGCCTGACGCGCGCCCATGTTGCTGTTTCGCGCCCTTTTGCTGCTGATGCTGATCGGGGCCGGCGTCTGCTTCGCATTTTTCATCGCCACCAACAACCTGCGCTTCCGGCGCTGGGGCATGCAGCTGTTGCAATATGCGCTGCTCACCGCGCTGGTGTTTTTCGGTATTTTGATTCTGAGCCGCATCCTGTAGCGCCGGCCTTAGCGCGCTCAAGCTGAATAGAGCTAGCGGCTGCGCCCACGCTTGTAGCTGCTGGTGCGACCCGCCACATCGCCTTTGCCTTCGGCAGTTTGTGCCGCGGCCAGTAATTGCAGAGAACGGCCTGCATGGGCGTGCGTGATCGCCAGCCCCAAGGCATCGGCGGCATCCGGACCGGGCACACCCGGCAGATCCAGTAAGCGCCGCACCATCTCCTGTACCTGGGGCTTGGCAGCGCGACCGTAACCCACCACCGCCTGCTTCATTTGCAAGGCCGTGTATTCGGCCACCGGCAGCTGGGCCTGCACCAGCGCTGCAATCAAGGCCCCCCGTGCCTGGCCCAGCAGCAGCGTGGACTGCGGGTTCACATTCACAAAAACAATTTCAACCGCCGCGCAATGGGGTTGGTAGCACTGCACCACCTCGGCCACGCCCTGAAACAGGGTCTGCAGCCGGGCCGGCAATGCCGTGGTAGCGAGATGGCCCGTGCTGATGGTGCCGCTGGCCACGTAGCGCAAGGTCCCGGCCTCCACGTCCAGCACGCCAAAACCGGTGGTGCGCAAGCCGGGGTCAATACCAAGAATGCGCATGCGGACCTCAGGGCAGCTGGGCATACGCCATCCGGCCCTGGATCAGGGCGCTGCGGTTGGCGAGGTATTCGGAGGCTGGCAATTTTTCAAAAAACTTCGGACGCGGCAACATCACCGCCAGACGGGCGGCCTCATTCGGCGCCAGGCGGGATGCGTCTTTGCGGTAGTAGCGCCACGACGCCGCCTGCGCGCCGAAAACGCCATCGCCCCATTCCACGTGGTTCAGGTAAATCTCCAGAATGCGCTCCTTGCTCAAGCAGGCCTCCAGCAACAGGGTGATCACCAACTCTTGCGCCTTGCGCACAATGGTCCGTTCGCCGCTGAGGAATAGATTTTTCGCCAGCTGCTGCGTGATCGTGGATCCGCCGATGATTCGGGGGGGCTTGACGGTCCGTCCCTTTGCCGCCGCGTTGCGGGCCTCGGCACGGGCCTGGGCTTTGGCGTTTTTTTCCCAGGCCGTGTTGATGGCGTCCCAATCCACGCCGCCATGGGTGGCGAATCCATCGTCTTCGGAGGCCAGCACGGCACTTTTCAGCGAGCGGCTGATTTGCGCATACGGAACCCATTCCTGCTGCCAGTGGCTGCGCTCGGGCGCGGTGGTGATACGCCACAACTCCGAACGTTCAAACGCTGTCGAGTGCGGATCCACATAAGCCATGGCGGCGATCCGCAAGGCAAAGTAGAGCTGCAAGCCCAGAAATGCCAAGGCCATCAGCAGCAGTCCACGCAGTGCCGGCTTCATATTCAATCTACCAAGGCCTCGGTGCGGTCGTCGGTGTGGACAAAGCGGAACCGGGCCACAAACACCAATTGATCGGCGGTGGCCCGAATCGCCGGGCTGAAAGTCCCGTAGGGCGCAGCGCGGCGCACGATGTTGTCGGCATGGTGATCCAGAATGGCATCGCCAGACGACCGCGCCAGGGATGTTGAGACCACGCGGCCCGCTGCATCCACCGTGATCGCCATGGTTAATTCGCCGAATATTTTCTCTCCGTCTCGCTGCGGGAAATCCAGGGTTCCCTGCTTTTCAATGGCTCGGCGCAGTTCGCTGAAATAGGCGGCGAAAACCGCTTCACGGGTCGTGGGGCTGAAAAACCGCTTGCGCGGGCGGGCGTTCTCCGTCACGACGTCTTTTTCCAGGGCGGCAATTTGCTGAATCAACCGCCGTTGGCGCTCCTCTTGTTGCGTAGCTTTCAGCGGATCGGCTGCAGATTCAGCGCTGTTTTGCAGGGTGGCGAGCTGGTCACGCACCTGCGCCAGCAACAGGTTTTGCTGCTGGCGCATGGCCTCGATAGAAGAAGCCGCGGTCTGGTTCTGGAACTCCAGGCCCGGCGCGGCAGCCTCTACCAACAAGGCCTCGGCGGCGTGCCCTGCCATGGCATTGCCCCCGCCCTCCATTGAGGTCTGGGCCAGCAACTGGCTCTTCACCGGCTTGGACTGCCCCGGCGCATTGAGCATCACCACCTCCAAAACCGGCGGCTGAAAAATCCGGTCCAAAGCGGCCGGGTCCACAAAGCGCACGGTCAGAAGCCCGGCGTGCAACAGCAAAGACGCGGCCATGGCCTTTTGAAAAGTCGTGAGCGCGCGTGCAGACTCGATCACTCCGGCCCCCGCTCAAACTGCACCCTGGGTAGGCGCGGGCTGGGCAGCCCCGTCCGACGGCGCTTCCGGCGCAGCGTCGGCGAGGTTGATGGCGAGTGCAATCGGGCCGCCAACTGCATCATCCTCGCCGTCGTCCGGCAGGTCCTCCGCGGGCGCATCGGAACCCTCAGCATCCAGCCGTTCCACCACAGTTCCGTTGATATCCAGCGTGATCAGGTCCGGCACACCCAGCCGCACGCGTACCTGGGCGCCGCGTGGCAGGCCTTGTGCGCCCAGGATAGGCAGCACCAGGGGCAAGGCATCGGCGCGGAACATGTTGTCCTTGAAGACCATGCCCACCAACTCGCTGACCCCATTCTGGTTCAGGTACTGCAGCGTCCAGTAGCGCTCCATAGCGCCTTGGTGCGCGTTGTAGGCGCTGTAGGCGTCCTCGAACCCGGAAATGATGGCGAGCAACTGGGCGTCTTTGGGCTTGAACGGTGCGGCCAGGGCCGCCGTACTGCCATGGCGAATGCACGCAATGATTTGCCACTGGTTGACCATGTCGGTGTAGCGGCGCAGCGGCGAGGTGCTCCAGGCATAGCACTTCACGCCGATGCCCGCATGCGGCGCGGCACGCGTGCCCATGCGCACTTTCACGCCAGGGGCCAAAGAGGCTTGGCTGCGGTAAATGCCGGGAACACCCAACTCCGCCAGCCAGCTACCCCAGCTGCTGTTGGCCAGGATCATGGCTTCGGCGACGATCAAATCCAGCGGTGCGCCACGCTGGCGGGTGCTGATCTCCACCAATTCACTGCCCTGCGGCTCGTCCCCGGCACGGTCGCGCAGGCGGAAGTTGTAGTCCGGGCGGTTGAAAGTCTCCGGCTTGCCACGCACGGCCTCGCGCCGCTCTTTCAGCGCGCAGGCCAGCCGGTACAAAAACGCCAACTCGGGCTGCAGTTGCACCAACACATCGGGCGCATCGGTGGCGGCCTCGCCCTGCAGCCACGCGTCCGTGACCCAGTGCTCCAACTGGTCATGGCGCAGGTTGTGCGCGATCGGTACCTGCTCAATACAGCTGCGGCTGCGACGCAGCTCCAGCGTGGCTTCGTCAATATCCACGTACAGCGAGACCGCCGGACAAGCCCGGCCTTCTTGCAAAGTGAAGTGCTGCACCAGCGCGTCGGGCAGCATGGTGATTTTGAAACCGGGCATGTAGACCGTCGACAAGCGCGCGCGGGCTATGGCGTCGATCTCGCTGCCAGGCTGCAAGGCCAATCCCGGCGCGGCAATGTGGATACCCAGCGTCACGCTGCCTGTACCCAAGCCCTGAACGGACAGCGCATCGTCAATTTCGGTGGTTGCCGAATCATCAATCGAAAACGCGGCAACTGGCGCCAAAGGCAGGGTGTCGGTCAGCGCCGGCGCTTCCAGTACCGGGAAGCCGGTGCCCTTGGGGAAATATTCCAGCGCGAAACGCTTCCAATGGAACTGGTAGGGCGAATCGATCGCACCGGCTTTTTGCAGCAGCGCCAAAGGCGCGGTCTGGCTGGCACGCGCAGCCTCAAGCACCGCTTTGTATTCCGGGGCGTTCTTGTCCGGCTTGAACAGGATCTTGTAGAGCTGGTCGCGCACCGCTTGCGGACATTGGCCAGACAACAGTTCCTGCGCCCACAGGTCAATTTGGGCCAGCACCTGCTTCTTTTTTTCGATGGCGGCCAGGGCCTGGGCGATCACATCGGCGCTGGCTTTGCGGAAGCGGCCTTTGCCGGCCCGGCGGAAGTAATGTGGCGCCTCGAACAGGGCAAACAGCATGCCTGCTTGTTGCTGCAGGCTGGCCTGGGCACTGAAATAGTCGCGGGCCAGATCGGCAAATCCAAACTCCTCGTCCGGTGCGAATTCCCAGGCCATTTCCAACTCCACCTCCTGCCCCACTGCAGCACTGGCCGCCATGAAAACCGCAGGGGCCGGCGAATCGAAACGCAAGAGCTGATGGGAGGCCTTCACCTTGATGCGCTTGCCGCTGTCGAGCTCGACCTGGGCTGAGGCGTCGGCCTCGGAGAGCACGCGTCCGGCCATGAATTTACCGGCTTCATCAAAGAGGAGATACATGCACAGATTGTCCCATGCGTTGCCCCGGATAATCCTGTTATGGCAAACCCCTTTGGACGTCCCTCACCCCGTGCATGGGCGCAGTCCTTGTTCGAGCGCTTGGACCCTCATCTTTTGTTTGCGATGGTGCTGTTGGCGGGCGCCGGACTGCTCGCCATCTATTCATCAGGGTATGACGGTGGCGCACGGTTCATGGACCACACGCGCAACACCTGCATTGCCTTTGCCATCATGTTCACTGTCGCCCAGGTACCGCCGCAGCGCTTGATGGCGCTGGCGGTGCCCCTGTACCTGGTCGGTATTGCGCTCCTGATCGCGGTAGCCGTTTTCGGTATCACCAAAAAAGGGGCGCGGCGCTGGGTCAATGTGGGCGTGACGATACAGCCCAGCGAAATTTTGAAAATTGCGGTTCCGTTGATGCTGGCCTGGTGGTTTCAAAAGCGCGAGGGACAGTTGCGTCCTTTGGACTTCGCAGTCGGCGGCCTGCTGGTGCTCGTGCCGGTCCTGTTGATCGTGCGCCAGCCCGATTTGGGTACCGCCTTGCTGGTCCTGGCGGCCGGCCTTTCCGTGGTGTTTTTTGCCGGCATGAGTTGGTGGCTGGTGCTGCCGCCGCTGGCGGGCCTGCTCATTGGGCTGGTCCTGATTGTGGTTTTTGAGCCAACGCTGTGCGCAGCGGGCTTTGACTGGCCCTTGTTGCACGACTACCAACAACAGCGCATTTGCACCCTGCTGGATCCCACACGGGATCCTTTAGGGAAGGGCTTTCACATTCTGCAAGGCATGATCGCCATTGGAGCCGGCGGTGTATCGGGCGCCGGTTTTATGCAAGGGACGCAATCGCATCTGGATTTCATCCCCGAGCGCACAACCGACTTCATCTTTGCCGCCTTTGCGGAGGAGTTTGGTCTTTTGGGGAACGTCTACCTTTTGTTTGCCTATCTGTTCCTGATTTTTCGGGGCTTGGACATCGCCATGGAAGCACCCACTGTTTTTGCCCGCATGTTGGCGGGCAGCCTGACCGCGATTTTTTTCACCTACGCATTTGTGAACATGGGCATGGTCAGCGGCATCCTGCCGGTGGTCGGCGTGCCCCTGCCGTTCGTCAGCTACGGCGGCACGGCGATGGTCACTCTCGGGCTGGCGATGGGGATGCTGATGTCCGTGTCGCACGCACGGCGATTGGTCCAATCCTGAGCGTGCCCGTGGGGTGGCCGCCTACAATGGCCTGATGATCTCTCGCGACCCCACTCTCGAACGCCTGGCCACGGCCAAATCCCTGCTCTTAACCCCCTTCGGCTTGGACGAATCCCATCTGTGGCGGGTACTGGCCGAAATCAAGGCCCACCGGGTTGACGAGGCTGATTTGTATTTCCAATACACCCGGTCGGAGGGCTGGAGCTTGGAAGAAGGTATTGTCAAAACCGGCAGCTTCAGCATCGACCAGGGCGTTGGCGTGCGCGCCGTCAGCGGTGAAAAAACCGCATTCGCGTACTCGGATGACATTTCCGAAGTCTCTTTGCTGGACGCGGCCCGCACCGTACGCTCCATCGGACTGGCCCGCGCCAGCGCCCGCAGCAAGGTGGGTGCCCAAAAGATTGCCTGCAGCCGCGCGCTGTACCACCCGACCGATCCCATCGCCACACTGGACAGCACGACCAAAGTCGCGCTGCTGGGCAAAGTCGAGACCCTGGCCCGGGCCAAAGACCCGCGTGTGGTGCAGGTCATGGCCGGCCTGGCCATGGAATACGACGTGGTGATGGTGGCACGCGCCGATGGCGTGCTCGCTGCCGACGTGCGGCCCCTCGTGCGCTTGTCGGTGACGGTGATTGCGGAACAAAAAGGCCGGCGCGAAAGCGGCTCGTCTGGGGGCGGCGGTCGCTTCGGCTTGGCCTATTTTGACGATGCCATGATTTCGCAGTACGTCGACCAGGCTGTGGGCGCCGCGCTGACCAATCTGCAAGCGCGCCCGGCCCCAGCTGGCGAAATGACGGTGGTACTCGGCCCAGGATGGCCCGGCATTCTTTTGCACGAAGCCATCGGCCACGGCTTGGAGGGCGACTTCAACCGCAAAGGTTCCAGCGCATTCAGCGGGCGCATCGGACAACGGGTTGCCGCCAAAGGTGTCACGGTGCTGGACGACGGCACGATTGCCGACCGGCGTGGCTCGCTCAACATCGACGACGAAGGCAACACCAGCGCCCGCAACGTACTCATCGAAGATGGCATTCTCAAAGGCTACATCCAGGATGCGATGAACGCGCGCCTGATGGGTGTGGCACCCACCGGCAACGGGCGGCGCGAAAGCTATGCGCATCTGCCCATGCCGCGCATGACCAACACCTACATGCTGGGCGGCAAAAAAGACCCGCAGGAAATTGTGGCCAGCATCAAAAAAGGCCTGTACGCCACCAACTTCGGCGGCGGGCAGGTGGACATCACATCGGGCAAATTTGTGTTTTCCGCCAGCGAAGCCTTCTGGGTCGAAAACGGCAAGATCCAATACCCGGTCAAAGGCGCCACGCTGGTTGGCAGCGGCCCGGAATGTCTCAAGCGCGTTAGCATGATTGGCAATGACATGTGCCTGGACAGCGGCGTTGGCACGTGTGGCAAAGAAGGCCAAAGTGTCCCGGTGGGTGTGGGCCAGCCCACCCTGCGCATCGACGGCTTGACCGTGGGCGGAACCGCCTAAAGCGCTTGCGGCAAGCGGGTGGCGAGCACTTTGTCGATACGCCGTCCATCGAGGTCCACGACTTCAAAGCGCCAGGCCTGGCAATCGATGTTTTCCCCCACAGCAGGCAAGCGCCCGCTCACCGACATCAGCAACCCGGCCAGCGTGTTGTAGCGCCCGCGGTCCTCGTCCGGCAACTCGCCCAAATCCAACCTGGACTTGAGCTCGGACAGGGGCATCACACCATCGAGTAGCCAAGAACCATCGGCTCGCTCTGTGGCCCAGGCATCGATGCTGTTGCCGTCGTTGTGCAACTCGCCGGTAATCGCCTCCAGCAAATCGCGCGGCGTGAGCAGCCCTTGCACCACGCCATATTCGTCGACCACAAAAACCAGGCGGCTGGCTTGCTTGCGGAATTGCTCGAGCAACTCCATACCGCTGAGCGTCTCGGGCACAAACACCGCCGGGCTGATGTGGGGTGACATCGCAGCGTCGGGCTGGTCACGCATATCCAGCAGCCGCGCCACGCTGATCACCCCCATCACATCGTCCAGCGACCCGCGGCAGACCGGGTACCAGGAATGGCCGCCGTTTTCGCCCTGCGCACGGGCCTGTGCCAGGCTCTCACCCACACTGCATTCCGCGTCGAGCCAGGCGACGTCGGTGCGCGGCGTCATCAATGAGGTCAGCGGCCGCTCGTCCAAGCGGAATACGTTTTGCACCATCTGGTGTTCGTGTTCCTCAATCACGCCGGCGTCTACCCCTTCTTCCAGACTGGCGCTGATCTCCTCTTCCGTCACGTGGCGCGTGGCGTTCACGTCGATGCGCAAAACCCGCAGCGTGTAGGCCGTGGTACCCGACAACAGTTTGACAAACGGTTTAGCCGCCGTGGCCAGCCACAGCATGGGACGCGCTACCCAGCGCGCAACCGCTTCCGGGTGCAATTGGCCAATGCGCTTGGGCACCAGTTCGCCAAAAATAATGGTGGTGAAAGTGATGGTAGTGACCACCATGGCCGTGGCTGAGATCGCTGCGGCACTTTGGTGCACACCCCAGGTCTCCAACCACAAAGCCAGCCCATCGCTGAACGCGGCCTCACCCACAATGCCGTTGAGCACGCCAATCGAGGTGATGCCCACCTGTACTGTGCTCAAAAACTGATTCGGCTGACCCAGCAGCACCAAGGCCGCCTGTGCTCCCTTGTCCCCTGCCTCGGCCATCGCCGCCAAACGCGCTTTACGGCTCGCGGCCAGGGCCAACTCCGACATGGCGAAAACACCATTGAGCAAAGTCAGAAAAACAATCAGCAAAAATTCCATCGCGGGGCCACGACAATAAACACCATGGCACTTTACTTGATTGGCGACGTACAGGGCTGCAACGCCGCGCTGGGGCGTTTGCTGGAGCGCATTGATTTTTCTCCCTCGCGCGATACCGCGTGCTTTGTCGGCGACCTGGTCAACCGCGGACCGGATTCGCTGGGGGTTCTGCAACGCTTGATAGTGATGGGGGATGCGGCCCGCTGCATTCTGGGTAACCATGATTTGCACTTGCTCGCCGTCGCCCACGGTATCCGGGCACCGCACAGCGGTGACACGCTGGAGCCCATTCTGAACAGCCCATATCGCCAGACTTTGTTGGACTGGCTGCGCGCGCAACCCCTGGCGCGCATGGAGTCGCTCTTTGGCAAAGACCTGTTGCTGGTACACGCCGGGGTGCTGCCCGCCTGGACCGCAGAAAAAACCCTGGCACTGGCGGGCGAAGTTGAAGCCGTCCTGCGCGGTGAGGGCGTGCACAGCTACCTGCAAACCATGTACGGCAATGTGCCGGCAAGCTGGTCAGACGGCTTGCAGGGCGCGGATCGCTTGCGTGTTGTGGTGAATGCGCTCACGCGCCTGCGCTATTGCAGCGCGGAAGGTGTCATGGAATTTGCCAGCAAAGAGACACAAGTTCCCGCGGGATACCTGCCCTGGTTTGACGTGCCCGGGCGCGCCAGCGCCGACACAGCGATTGCGTTTGGCCATTGGGCCGCGCTGGGGTGGACTGCGCGAAACAATGTGTGGTGCTTGGACACGGGTTGCGTCTGGGGTCGCAGCTTGAGCGCGCTGCGCATCGATGGCGTGGATGCCAGCGGTGCATTCACCACCAGCCGCTTCGCGGTGGATTGCAGCGCGGGGTGCTGAAGCTGCAATCGAAAAGCCGGTTTAGACGGACTTGAACAAGGCGGCGACGACGCGCTTGGGTTTGATATTGGCCGAAATGCTGCGCCCGCTGGATGGTGGTTTGGCCGGTTCCCAGCTCGGAACCTCTGGGGCAGCGGCAGGCTCGTACGGCTTGTCAAAAAACGGGTCGCGCGGGGCAGCAGCGCGGCTGCTTTCGCGACGGGGCCCACGGTCCGTGTGTTCGCGCCGCTCGGCCCGGTCGCTGCGCTCCAGGCGCTCGCCACGGTCACGCTCCACGCTGTCGCGGCGCGGTGCGCGTTCTGTCGCACCCATCTCCATGGGTTCGACTTCGCATTTTTTCTTGATCAGCTTTTCAATATCGGCCAGCAACCGCCCGTCGTTGCCACCACTGACAAAGCTGACCGCCAGGCCCGAGGCGCCGGCACGGCCGGTGCGGCCGATGCGGTGTACGTAGTCTTCGGCGTTGAAAGGCAGATCGAAATTGAACACGGCGGGCACATCTTTGATGTCCAGGCCGCGCGCGGCCACATCGGTGCACACCAGCAAATCAACCTCGCCTTTTTTGAACGCATCCAGGGCCTTCAAGCGTTCGTCCTGGCTTTTATCGCCATGCAGCGCCGCTGTTTTGAGGCCTTCGCGCTCCAGGGAGCGGGCCAGGCGGGCGCAGCCCAGCTTGCTGTTCACAAACACAAAAGCCTGCTTCATGCCTCGCGTGCGCAGCACCTGGTGCAAAGCGGCGCGCTTGTCTTCGTCCCCCACGCTGTAAAAGCGCTGCTCCACATTGGGCGCCGTCGCATTGGAGCGGGCGACTTCAATGGTCACCGGGTTTTGCAGATAGCTGCCGGCCAGACGCTTGATCTCGGGCGAGAAGGTGGCCGAGAACAAGAGCGTGGTGCGTTGCTTGGGCAGGTAGCTCAGGATGCGCTGCAGGTCGGGCAGAAAACCGATATCGAGCATGCGGTCGGCCTCGTCGAGCACGACGTATTCGACCTGGTTGAGTACCGCGCTTTTGGCCTCGATGTGGTCCAGCAAACGGCCCGGTGTGGCAACCAGCACCTCCACGCCTTTTTTGAGTTCGGCGGTCTGCGGCTTCATGTCGATGCCACCAAAGACGACGGCGCAGCGCAGATCGGTGTACTTGGCGTAGAGCTTGACCTGTTGCGCCACCTGGTCGGCCAGCTCGCGCGTGGGCAACAAGACCAGCGCGCGCACCGGATGGCGTGCGGGCGAGGTGGATGCGTTTTCGTGCTTGAGCATGCGCTGCAGCAAAGGCAGCGTGAATGCTGCGGTTTTGCCAGTGCCCGTTTGGGCTGCGCCCATCACGTCCTGGCCGGTCAGCACCACGGGAATCGCCTGCGCCTGGATCGGCGTCATGCGCTCATAGCCCATTTCAGCCACGGCGCGGGCCAGTTTGTCGGCGAGTTGGAGTTGGGCGAAGGCCATCGCGGGCGCGGCGTCTTCCGGCGGCGATGGAGGGGGGGCGGCAGTGTCCGCCAGGGAGTCAGAGTGGGAAGATTCGGTGGAATTCAAGTGCGTCAGATCGGTCATGCATAGCAGGAAAAGTTGCTATCCGTCCGATAGCAGGGGGGCACCGAGAAGCGGCGCCATGCCGGATTATCCCCGATGCACCGATCAGGCCTTGGGCAGGGTGACGCCAACCTGCCCCTGGTACTTGCCGCCCCGGTCTTTGTAGCTGGTTTCGCAGACCTCGTCGCTTTCAAAAAACAGCACCTGCGCGCAGCCCTCACCCGCGTAAATCTTGGCCGGCAAGGGCGTGGTGTTGGAGAACTCCAGCGTCACATAGCCTTCCCACTCGGGCTCAAAGGGCGTGACGTTGACGATGATGCCGCAGCGCGCATAGGTGCTTTTGCCCACGCAAATGGTCAGCACATTGCGCGGGATGCGGAAAAACTCCACGGTGCGCGCTAGCGCAAAACTGTTGGGCGGAATGATGCAAACGTCGTCGTGGAAATCGACAAAGCTCTTTTCGTCGAAGTTCTTGGGGTCCACCACCGTGCTGTGGATATTGGTGAACACCTTGAACTCGGGCGCACAGCGGATGTCGTAGCCGTAGCTGCTGGTGCCGTAGGAGATGATTTTTTTGCCGTCGACCTGGCGGATTTGCCCGGGCTCGAAGGGTTCGATCATGCCGGTGGTCTCCGCCATGCGGCGTATCCAGATGTCACTTTTGATGCTCATGCGCGCTTTCTCGGTTCAAGGGCCGTGTCCGGCAAGTTAGGGCGCGATTTTGCCCTGCACGCCCTCGACCAGAAAATCCATACCCAGAATCTGCGGATCGGTCAGCGTTTGCCCAGCCGCAATCACCACGCGCCCGGCGTTGTCCCGCACCGCGCCGCTGGCGTGAAAGGGTTGCAGACGCCCGGACGCGATGTCGCGTTGGCGCGCCAGCACTTCATCTTGCACCGCCTTGGGCACTTTGGCACCGAAGCTACCCACCTGGACCATTCCCTCTTTGACGCCGCCCCAGACATTGCCGGTTTTCCAGCTGCCATCGAGCGCCGCGCGGGCGCGGCCCGTGTAATACGCGCCCCATTCGTGGGTCACGGCCAGAATTTGTGCGTCGGGCGCGATATGGCGCATATCCGAGTGGTAGGCCACCGCCCATTTGCCGCGCTCCTGGGCCGCTGCCATCACAGCGGTGGAGGCCGTGTGAAACGCCAGCACATCTGCGCCGTGGTTGAACAAGGTCATGGCCGCGTCGCGCTCCCGCGCCGGGTCAAACCAGGTGTTGAGCCAGATCAGCTTAACGGTCGCCTGCGGGTCCACCGAACGCATCCCCAAAGCGAACGCGTTGATGCCCTGCACCACCTCTGGAATCGGAAAACCTGCCACATACCCGGCCACATGGGTTTTGCTCATGCGTGCGGCGGCGATACCTGCCAGATAACGGCCCTCGTAATAGCGGGCGTTGGCAGCCGCGACGTTGGCTGCGGTTTTGTAACCCGTGATGGATTCAAACCGCACATTCGGGAAGTCCCGCGCCACCGACAAGGTGGGCTCCATGTAGCCAAAGCTGGGGGTGAAGATCAGGGTGTTGCCCTGGCGCGCCAGGTCACGGATCACGCGCTCGGCGTCCGGCCCCTCGGCCACGCTTTCCACAAAACTGGTTTGCACCTTGTCACCCAGCGCTTTTTGCAATGCCTGGCGACCCAGCTCATGCTGATGAACCCAGCCTGCGTCGGTGACCGGCGTGACATACACGAATGCCGCTTTGAGTGGCGGAGCCGCGTCGGGGGTGGATTGGGCGCCGGCAAAGCCCGCGAAAAAAGCCAGCAAACAAGCCGCCACGCGCGTGGCTGCGAGGTTTTTGTACATGGTAGTCCTCTACATGGCCCCGGAAAATACAAAGAAAAAGCCCGCCGGGACGCGGGCTTGATGATCGATATTTTAGTGAACTGCAGGCGGTGCTAGCATCGCGCCGCGCCAACGCTATGCCGGCTGCGGTGAACCCCTTTATTGACATGCTCCGCGATTCCACCACCTCCGCTGACAGCCACACGCCAACCGAGTGGCCGACCTGGGCCTTGATTGCGATCATCTACGGGCTATGGATTGCAGCAATGGCTTGGTATGCGCTTCAAGGCGGCGTGGCCCCTTGGCTGATGTTGACCCTGGTCTGCGCCTGGTACATGAGCTTGCAGCACGAGCTGGTGCACGGCCACCCCACGCGCTCGGCGCGCCTCAACCGCTGGTTTGGGTTGATGCCACTGGCCGTCTGGTACCCCTTTGATATTTACCGCGACAGCCACCTGGCGCACCACCGCGACGAGTTACTGACCTTCCCCGGCGAGGATCCCGAAAGCAACTACATGGACCCACCCGACTTTGCCGGATGCAGCGCGCCCATGCGTGCTTTGTTGGTAGCGCAGCGCACGGCGTTGGGGCGCCTGTGCATCACGCCGGCCTTTGCCATCGCCCATTTGCTTCAAGACATGGTGCGGTCCGCAACCTGGCGCAAGGGGGCCAAGGCCTGGAGCTGGGCCCAGCACCTGGGCTTGCTCGCACTTGTGCTGTGGGGTGTTCACGCGGGCACCGGCATGCCGATGTGGGTGTACCTGCTCTGCGGCTATTTCGCGCTGGGCCTGGCCTGCCTGCGCTCGCTGTACGAGCACCGCCCGGCGGCCCGGCCGGCGCACCGTATCGTGGTGAATGAGGCCGGCTGGTTCTGGCGTTTGCTCTATCTCAACAACAACTACCATGCGGTGCACCACGCACGACCGGGCCTGCCCTGGTTCGCAATTCCAGCCGCCTACCGCGCCGAGCGGGACCGCTTCGTTAATGGCACCGGCGGATTTCTGATTCCTGGCTACAACCGATTTTTTCTGCGCCACCTGTTCACTCCCGTGGACACGCCCGGCCAAGCGACCCGGGAGCTGGCGCGCCAGGACAGCGCCGCATGACGGGCGTGCGCAGCGTCGCGCTGCCCATGTACCTGAGCAACCGCCAGGCGGTGCTGTCGCTGTGGGACGTTGTGCGAACACGGCTCATGGAAACCGGTTGCACGGGTGTGCCGCAGGCGCTGGATTGGCCTGACGACCTCCTGGCGCACTGGCGTGACCCGCAGCTGCTGCTCAGCCAGACCTGCGGCTATCCCCTCACCCACGCGTTGGCTGAGACCGTGCAACTGGTCGGCGTTTTCCGCTACGACGCACCGGGCTGTGAAGGCATTTTTTGCCGCAGCCAATTGGTGGCGCGCGCCGAACACACCGGGCGCACCCTGGCCGACTTTCGCGGCATGCGGGTGGCATTCAATTCAGACGATTCGCAATCCGGCTACAACGCCTTGCGCGCGGCGGTTGCGCCGCTATCACAGGGTGGCCGATTTTTCGGGGACCTTATCGCCACGGGTAGCCACGCGGCATCGATGGCGGCGGTACAAGATGGACGCGCCGATCTTGCGGCGATCGACTGCGTCACTTTGGCCGGGCTGCAACGCAACCTGCCGCAGACGGTGGCCGGCCTGTGCACCATAGGCCAAACCCAGGCCTATCCGGGCTTGCCGCTGATCACCGGACCATCCACCAGCGCCGCCGAATTGCAGGCCTTGCAAAGGGTGCTGGCGGCCCTGGTGCGCGACCCGGCAGCTGCAGGTGTATTGGCAGAGCTGGGAATCACCGGCTTCCAGACCGTGCCGCTGCATACCTACGAGGTCTGTGTCGAGATGCGCCTGCAGGCGCAGGCCCTGGGTTACCCGGAGTTGGCGTGAAGCCGCCGCTGCCCGCGCAGCGTCAACAGGTCCCGTAGGTGATTTCGGCTCCCTGCAAAAAGCGCCGGTACGCGGCAGAGGCCTTGTCCGCCACCGTATGCACCTCGGCGCGCGGATCCAGCGGCAAGCGGCGCGGGCTTTGCGACTCCAGCACCGGCTGATCCTGCGTGAAGATGGTGTTCTGAAAAGCCTGTAACGCGCTGTCAGGCGAATCAAAGTCGACCACCGCCAGACGGAACCAGACCCGGCTGCGCTCGGCCGTCACCGGACAGATAAAAATCGCAATCGATTCACGCCACGCAGCCGCTGCGGCCGTTTCCGGCTGCGGTACTTTGGTCAACACGGCTGCATAGGGCGCGGTGACCTCGTAGCGGTATTCCACCATCGTGCCCTGCGTCGCATGCACATGGGACTGGGGCTGCCAGGCCCAGCAGTTGGTGGCCAGAAGGCCGGTTGCCGTGGCTTGCACGGTGTAATCGGCAATCGCGCTGCGGCCGCGTTCGCCCAGCCAGCCCGCGTGCACAAAGCCGAAGTGCGCCATGTCCAAAAAATTCTCCACGATGCGCGGCGAGCTGGTCGCCACGTCATAGGGGCCGCAATGGACCTTGCGCAAACCGGCATCGCTCTCGGCGGCAAACAGCGGCAGGCTGTGCGGTCCCTCCACCAAACGAACCCAGACCAAGCCATAGGCCTCTTGCGCGGCAAAAACCTGCGCGCTGTGGCCCGCAGGTGGCACAAATTCCGGCACGGCCGGCACATGCACACAGCGCCCCGAATCCGCAAAACGCCAGCCGTGGTAGGCGCACTCCAGCTGCCCGTCGCAGACCCTGCCCAGCGAGAGGCGCGCGCCCCGGTGCGGACACCGGTCCGCCCAGGCATGGAGCTGACCCTGTGCGTCGCGCCACAGCACCAGGGCGTGGTCCATCAACTGGACCGCCTGCGGTGCGTCCCGCAGAGCGGCACTGTCGAGCACCGGATGCCAATGCGCCGCTGCAGCGCCCACGTCCTTCAGGCTGATGGCCATGCCGTTTACCGGCTCAGAGGAAATTGCAGCAGACATAGCGAGAAGCCTACAGAGAATCGTTCAAACCGCCGACGTGTCAGGCGGGCGCCTGCACCTGGCGCGCCAGGCGCAAGGCGTTGAGCACGACAAACAAGGAACTCAAGGCCATGCCCAGACCCGCCAACCAGGGCGAGACGTAGCCCATGACAGCGGCGGGCACACAGGCCGCGTTGTAGAGCAGTGCCCACCACAGGTTTTGCCGCACGATGGCCATGGTGCGCTGCGCCAACTGCCGGGTGCGCAACACCGCGTCCAGGCTCTGGCCCAGCACCACAAAATCCGCGTGAACCTGGGACACTGCGACGGTCGCCGAAAACGCAAAAGAGACCGCCGCCGCCGCCAGCGCCGGCGTGTCGTTCAAGCCGTCGCCGACCATCGCCACCACACGGCCCTGCGCTTGCAAGGTCTGCAAGGCGGCCAACTTGTCAGCGGGACTGCAATCGCCCTGCGCTGTGGCTATGCCCACAGTCTGCGCAATCGCCGCCACCGAGGCCGCGCGGTCACCCGACAGAAGCTGGACCTGCGCGCCCTGGGCTTGCAAGGCTGCCACCACGGCGGCAGCACCGGGGCGCAAGGCTTCGCCCAGCACAAAAGTCGCCAGCCAACCCTGCGCATCGCTCACATAAACCCGCACACCGGCAGCATCGCTATGGTCAGCCTGCGCCGCGTCCACGCCACACCAGGCCGCCGAACCGAGGCGCAAGGGGCCCAGGTTGCGCGGCGACTGGCCGCTGGCGCGCTCCCACAAAACGCCTTGAACGCCCTGCCCCGCGGACTCTTTGACCATCGTGCAGCGCAGCAGGGGCGCCTGCGGGTCCGGTGCCAGCGCGCGCACCAGCGAACGCGAGGCCGGGTGCAGCGAGTGCTGCGCCAGCGCTACCGCCACCGCCAACGCTGCCTGCGCTTCAACGCCTGCGCGGCACTCGGTAGCGACCAACGCCAAGCTGTCGCCGGTCAAGGTGCCGGTTTTGTCAAACACAAAAGTGTCCACCCGCGCCAACACTTCAATCGCCCCCAGCTTGCGCACCAGGACGCCTGCGCGCGCCAGCGCCCCGGCGGCGGCCAGCATGGCGGTGGGCGTGGCAAGCGAGAGCGCGCAGGGGCAGGTGACCACCAGAATCGCCACCGCCGTCATCACGCCGCGCTGCGGATCCACCATCCACCACCAGGCTCCCGCACCGGCTGCCAATAACAAAACAATGATCAGGAACGGGCGCGCAATGCGGTCCGCCAGCGCAGCGATATCGGGCTTGGTGGTGGACGCGGCGACCATCAGCGCGGCAATTTCGGCGTAGCGGGTGCTGCCGCCCACTTGTGTCACGCGGCAGACCACGGTGCCGCTGAGGTTGTTGCTGCCCGCCAGCACCGCGTCGCCCACACCGCGCAGCAAAGGCCGCGACTCGCCGCTGAGCAAGGCCTCGTCGACCTCGGTGCTGCCAGACTCGATCACGCCATCGGCGGCAAATACGTCACCGGCGCGCACGCGCATGCGGTCACCCACTGCCAGCCAGCGCGCGGCAATGCGTTCGCTTGCGTCGCCAGCCAGGCAGCGCTCTACGCTTTGCGGCATGCGGTTGATCAGCGCCTCCAAGGCACCCGCGGTACGGTCCCGCAAGCGCAGCTCCAAGGCCCGGCCGCTAAGCAGAAAAAACACGAACATGGTGAGCGAGTCGAAATACACAGTGGCGCCGAAGACGCTGGCGCGGTCAAAAGTGCCCCAGCTGCTGGTGACAAAGGTGATGGCAATGCCGATGGCCACCGGGACATCCATGCCGATGCGCCGGGCCCGCAGATCGCGCCACGCACTGGCAAAGTACGGGCTGCACGAGAACACCAAAACCGGCAGGGTCAGCACCCAAGACGCCCAGCGCAGCAGTTGCTCCATCTCGGGCGTCACGTCACCTGCATTAGAAAAATACGCGGGATAGGCGTACATCATGACCTGCATGCTGCACAAGCCGGCCACCGCCCAGCGCCACAGGGCAAGGCGCTTTTCCCGCATGCGCGCCGCCACCGCGTGCACATCGAGCGCGGGCAACACACCGTAACCGGCCTGCTGAATATGGGCCATCCACGCCGAAGGCGCGGCTACACCCTGCTGCCAGCGCACCGCCGCGCGGTGGCTGGCTGCACTGACCTGCGCCGACAGTACGCCGGGGGTGCGCAATACGGCCGCCTCCACCGTACCGGCGCAATTGGCGCAATGCATGCCCTCAATCACGACGCTGGACTCCCACACCGCCGGCGCCTGCGCGGTGGCCGGCGTGATGGCTACGCTGAACGCGCCCCACTCGGCGGGGTCATCCAGGAGCGCGAGATCGGTTTCGGGTACAGCCATGGAACGGAGCTTACGCCCTTGCGCTTATCAGGCCTTGATGTGTTCGGCAATCCAGCGCAGCAGATCGATCCACATCTGGCGGGTCTCGGCCTCGCCCGGTGCCTGCAAGGCGTTGGGCAACTCGATAGTGACCACGGGCATGCCTTGCTGAACGCCACCGTAATTACCCAAACTGCCAGGGAAAATTCCCACCTGGTCCAGGTACAAGCGCCCGAGTTTGGGCGGCGGGGTGCTGGGGCCGTCGTAGTCAAGCAAGCCATAGGGCGCGTGGATGCTGACGATGAGATGGGGCTTGAATTCGCGCATCTGCGCATCGAGGTAACGCGACTCGGGCTCCGACAGCGGATGCGGCCCGGGCCAGCGGCGGGGATCGCGCCGGGTACGCTGCTCCCAGTAAAACGCCGCCTCGCGCTTCCAGTCCGGTGTGGGGAAGTTGCGGTTCAGGTCCACCCCATGCGCGTTGGTTCGGCGAGATGGTTTGGCGAACACGCCGTCCGGGTTGAGCATGGGAATGAAGCGCCATTGCACATTGGAGCCGGTGCTCTGCGCCTGCTCGATCCATTGCAAGGCCAAGGCGGTAGATGACAACTCGTCACCGTGCATACCGCCCACCACGAGCACCCGGATGGCAGCATCGGGATTGCGCATGTCACGGTGGTAAATCCGGCGCCCTTGGACCGTGCGCTGCGCAGCCGCCTCGAGGTTGGCGCGCATGCAGCGGGCAGGTGTGACCAAGGGAACCCGGTAGGCCCAATCGGCGCACAGGCCCTCGTTACCGGGAGGCGCAGGCTTGCGCAGATGGAGCTCCGGGCCCGGCGACGCCGCCCCGACGGACGCACAGCAGCAGAACAGAAGAAGCCACAGAGCCCAGCGCAGCGGCGCTGGCGAAGAATCAGCCATGGTCGCTGAATTGCTCCTTGACGCGCAAGACATCGGGCCATTGGCTGAGCAATGCTTCAACACATTGCGGATCGAAATGCGTCCCGGAACCTGCGCGCAAATAGTCGACCGCCGCTTCCAGGGTCCAGGCGTTTTTGTAGGGCCGCTCTGAGGTCAGCGCATCGAAGACATCCGCCACCGCAACGATGCGTCCATGCAGGGGAATCGCCTCGCCCGCCAGCCCTTGGGGGTAACCGGTACCGTCAAATTTTTCGTGGTGGCTGTAGGCGATTTCAGCGCCCGCCCGCAGCACGCGTGACTGGCTGTTGCGCAGCAGCTCGTAGCCATACGCCGGATGGCTTTTCATGATCTCAAACTCGTCCGGCTCCAGCTGGCCGGCCTTGAGTAGGATGCGGTCCGGAATCGCCACCTTGCCGATGTCATGCATGGGCGATGCGTCTACCAGCAGTTCCTGTTCTGCAGGCTCTAAACCCAGCCCCTTGGCAATCAATTGGGCATAGTGGGCCATGCGCTGGATGTGTGCGGAGGTGGTCCCGTCGCGGAATTCGGCGACCTTGGCCAGATACACCAGCGTTTCGCGTTCGCGCGAGCGGATATCGGCCGTCGCCCGCTCCACTTCCGCAGCCAGCCAGGCCGCTCGGTCGGCCAAAGCATGCTGGGCCGCGCTGAGCGCCAACATGTGCTTGGCACGGGCCAAAAACTCCAAGGGGTCCAGCGGCTTGGCGAGAAAGTCGCTGGCACCGGTTTCCAGGGCCTCGTAGCAAATGCCTTTGTCTTCGTTGGCGGTGATCATCACGATGGGCGTGTCGCGCGTCCCAGGCAGGCTGCGGACACGGGCGATGAACTGCAGGCCATTGAGGTCGGGCATCATGTAATCGACCACGATCAAACCCACCGGGTTGTTGGCAACCCACCCCAATGCCGCTAAGGGGTCCGTGAAACCGCGGGCTTCGCAGCCGTCGAGTTTGTTGGCAATCGTGACCAGCAGGTTCAGATTGAGCGGGGTGTCGTCGACGATCAGGACGTTTTGCTTCATAGCAGGCCCCACCGGTTACGGTGCCTCGCCTTTCTCCGTCTTGTAGCGCGCGCGCAACAGGTTTTTTTGCACTTTGCCCATGGCGTTGCGGGGGAGTTCCGCCACCACGTAACAGCGCTTGGGGACTTTGAACCGCGCGACCTGCGTTTTGAGTTGGGCCAACAAATCGGCGGCCTGCAATTCAACGCCGGGTTTGGCAATCACCACGGCCACGCCGACCTCACCAAAATCCGGATCCGGCACGCCCACGATGGCGGTTTCCGCCACGCCGGGCAGGGCATTCATAAAGCCCTCGATTTCCGCCGGGTACACGTTGTACCCACCGCTGATGTACAGGTCTTTGCTGCGCCCCACAATGCTCACAAAACCTTGGGCGTCAATCAAGCCCACATCACCGGTTTTGAAAAAACCGTCAGCGGTGAACTCTTCAGCAGTCTTCTCCGGCATGCGCCAGTAGCCCGAGAAAACGCTGGGCCCGCTGACCTCGATCCCCCCAACCTCTCCCGTGGGCAAGGCGCGGCCATCCGGACCACCGACGCGCAGGCGCAAACCCGGCAGGGGCAAGCCCACGGTGCCGCCCCGGCGGGCCGTGGGTTTGCCGATACCGTTTGGCAGGTAGGGGTTGGAGGTCAGCATCAGCGTCTCGCTCATGCCATAGCGCTCCAAAATGGTGTGGCCGGTGCGCTCCTGCCAGGACACAAAAGTCTCCAGCAGCAAGGGGGCTGATCCGACAATAAAGAGGCGCATACCGGCCGTGGCCTTGCGATCCAGGGCCGGCTCGCTGAGCATGCGCGTGTACAGGGTGGGAACACCCATAAAGACCGTCGCCTGGGCCATCAAGGCAATCGCCCGGCGCGGTTCAAAGCGGTCCATCCACAACATCTTGCTGCCGTTGAGCAGCGCGCCATGGATCGCCACAAACAAACCGTGCACGTGGAAGATGGGCAGCGCGTGAATCAGCACGTCGCCGCGCTGCCAACCCCAGTAATCTTTGAGCACCCGGGCATTGCTGAGCAAATTGCCATGGCTGAGCATCGCGCCTTTGCTGCGGCCCGTGGTACCGCTGGTATACAAAATGGCAGCCAGATCCTGGGGCTTTCGCGTGGCGGGCTGGTGCACATCGCTGTGCTGGGCCGCGCGCTCCAAGAGGCTGCCGGTGCGGTCCTCGTTAAGGGTGAAGACATATTGCACGCCCCGCGCGAAAGCCTGCTTGCTGATTGCCCCGAAGCGCGCGGATGCGCACACCACCACCGCCGGAGCGGCGTTCTCGATGAAGTAATCCAGCTCCGCACTTTGGTAGGCCGTATTCAGCGGCAGGTACACCAGCCCGGCACGCAAAGTGGCCAGGTAGACCACCATGGCCTCCACCGATTTTTCCACCTGCACCGCAACCCGGGAGTCCGCCGGCAGGTCCAGAGAATCGAGCAGGTTGGCCACCATGGCGGTGGCCCGGTCCAGGTCACGCCAGGTGTAGGCCAGGCCCTCTTCGGTTTGCACCGCAACCGCATCCAAATCGGCGGGGAAAGCAGCCCGCAGCGCGAGAAACAAATTCATAGTCAGATTCGCTTACAAGGAAATTCATGCATCCGGCCGACCGGTGCGTCCGGCCCACAGCCACAAGCCGGCGCCTGCCAGCACCATGGGTACACACAACCACTGCCCCATGCTCAAACCCAATCCCAGCAGCCCCAGATGGGCGTCGGGTTCACGGAAGAACTCTACCGCGAAGCGCAAAACCCCGTAGCCCACCAAGAATGCCGCGGAAACCCGGGCCCGCAACGGGCCGCTGCGCGCATACCACCACAACAGCACAAACAGCAGCAAGCCTTCCAGCAGCAGCTGATAAATCTGCGAAGGGTGGCGCGGTGCGTCACCGGCGCCGGGAAACACCATGCCCCAGGGCAAATCCGCCGAGGCCACCCGGCCCCAGAGCTCGCCATTGATGAAATTGCCCAAACGGCCACAAGCCAGACCCGTCGGCACGCAGGGTGCAACAAAGTCGGCCACTTCCCAAAAGGAGCGCCCCCGCGCCACGGCAAACCCTGCCATCGCCAGGATCACACCCAACAAACCGCCGTGAAAGGCCATGCCGCCTTTCCAGACAGCCAGGATTTCGAGCGGGTTATTGGCGTAATACGCGGGTTGGTAAAAAAGGCAGAAGCCGATGCGCCCGCCCAGCACGACGCCAAGCACGCCCCAAAACAAAAAGTCTTCCACATCGCCGGCAGTCCAGGCATGGTCAGGCGCCATGTGCACGTACGGCGGGTGCTGCAGCCGCAGCCTGCCCAAAACCACAAACAAGCCGAACGCAGCGAGGTAGGTCAATCCATACCAATGCACCGCCAAGGGGCCGATTTGCAAAGCAACGGGGTCTATTTGCGGATGGATCAGCATGGGGCTATTGTGCCCGCGCGCACCCCGGCAGACGGCGGGCGGGCTGCCACTGCGGCTCGTAAAATGCACTGCACCCCTGCTTTTCCACCCCGGCACCGCCGCACCACCATGACCGACACCACCCGCCCCCTCTTGCCCATCAACCGCCGCAGCGCCAACATCACCGAGGGCAAATCGCGGGCACCCAACCGCTCCATGTACTACGCAATGGGCTACGAGGAGTCGGACTTCAAAAAGCCCATGGTTGGTGTCGCCAATGGCCACAGCACCATCACGCCCTGCAACAGCGGCTTGCAAAAACTGGCGGACGCGGCCATCGCCGGCATCGAAGAGGCTGGCGGTAACGCCCAGGTTTTTGGCACACCCACGATATCGGACGGTATGGCCATGGGCACCGAGGGCATGAAATACAGCCTGGTGAGCCGCGAGGTGATATCGGATTGCATCGAAACCTGCGTGCAGGGCCAGTGGATGGACGGCGTGGTCGTGGTCGGCGGCTGCGACAAGAACATGCCCGGCGGCCTCATGGGTATGCTGCGCGCCAATGTGCCGGCGATTTATGTGTACGGCGGAACCATCCTGCCGGGCTCTTACAAAGGCCAGGATCTCAATATCGTGAGCGTTTTCGAGGCCGTCGGTCAGAACGCCGCCGGCAATTTGAGCGACTTTGACCTGCACGAAATCGAGCAGCGCGCCATCCCCGGACCCGGCTCCTGTGGCGGCATGTACACCGCCAACACCATGTCCAGCGCTTTCGAGGCGCTGGGTATTTCGCTGATGTATTCCAGCACCATGGCCAACCCCCATGACGAGAAGCTGAACTCGGCCAAGGCCTCGGCCAAGGTGCTGGTTGAAGCGATCAAAAAAGACATCAAACCACGCGACATCGTGACGCGCAAGTCGATTGAAAACGCGGTTGCGGTGATCATGGCCACCGGTGGTTCGACCAACGCCGTGCTGCACTTTCTGGCGATCGCCCATGCAGCAGGCGTGGAGTGGACGATCGAGGACTTCGAGCGCGTGCGCGTCAAAACCCCGGTGCTGTGCGACCTGAAACCGAGCGGCAAGTACCTGGCGGTGGACTTGCACCGCGCAGGCGGCATCCCCCAAGTCATGAAAACGCTGCTGGTGGCCGGCCTGCTGCATGGCGACTGCCTGACCATCACCGGCCAGACGATTGCCGAGGTGCTGAAGGACATTCCCGATGTGCCCCGCGCCGACCAGGACGTGATCCGCCCCATCAACAAGCCCATGTACGCGCAGGGCCACCTCGCCATCCTCAAAGGCAATCTGTCCCCCGAAGGCTGCGTGGCCAAAATCACCGGTCTGAAAAAGCCGGTGATGACCGGCCCGGCGCGCGTGTTCGATGACGAGCAATCGGCATTGAAAGCCATTCTAGCCGGGCACATTGTCGCGGGCGATGTGATGGTCTTGCGCTACCTCGGCCCCAAAGGCGGCCCCGGCATGCCGGAGATGCTCGCACCCACGGGCGCGCTGATTGGCGCGGGCCTTGGCGAGAGCGTGGGCCTGATCACCGACGGCCGTTTTTCCGGTGGTACCTGGGGCATGGTGGTAGGCCACGTGGCGCCTGAAGCGGCAGTCGGCGGCACGATTGCGCTGATCCACGAAGGCGACTCGATCACCATCGACGCGCATGCCTTGCTGCTGCAGCTCAATGTGCCCGATGAGGAAATCGCCCGCCGCCGCGCTGCCTGGAAGGCGCCGGCGCCCCGCTACCTGCGCGGCGTGCAAGCCAAGTTTGCATTCAACGCCTCCACCGCCAGCAAAGGCGCGGTGCTGGACGACTATTGAGTGGAAGCACAACCCGTTTTCGCCTGCCCGACGGCAGGTTCATGTCTACCAATAAAGAAAGTGTTCTAGATGACTTCGTTGAAACAATGGGCGGTTGCCGCCGTATTGGGCTTGCTCGCGCTGGCGGGTTTGGCGCTTCCCTGGTATTCCTCCCGGACCCTGGATACCGAACTGAAAGCGTTTGCCGAGGCTTCGCGCAAAGGGGACTTGGTGGTGCACAAGCTGACCCACGAGGCGGGGCTGTTCAAGTCCAGCGGGACGATTGAGTTCCAGTTGCGCGACAGCTGCGAAGCGGCCGCCAATCAGGACCCCTCCAGTTTTTCCGTGTCGTATTCGGTCAGCCATCTACCCTCCACACGCGGCGTGATGCAGTTTGAATGGACCTTGCTGCCCCAGGGTAATGCCGCTGCAGCCTTGGAGAAAGTGATCGGCCAGGGGAAAAAACTCGGGGGCACGGGTGCGCTGGGCTACAGCGGCCTCGTCAAGGCCGAAATGGATGTTCCCGAGATGAACTTCAACAACGAGGGCGTGAACTTTCAGATCACCGCATCCAAGGGTTCCTTGACCGCCGACACCAAAGCCGCACAGTTCATCTGGAACCTGAGCAGCTTTGTGGCCCGTGGGAAGGGGGACGCTTTGGACATGAAAGGCCTGAGCCTGAACATGGATCTGAAGGACCGTAATTTGGGGACCGGCACGATTGCCCTCGGGGTTGACGGCATCAGCACCGCGTCGGTGTCCATCCAAGGCCTGCTGGTTCGCAGCGAAACCACCGAAGACAAAGACCGGCTCAGCTCCAAAGTCACCGAATCCGTGAAGGTGCTCAAAGTCATGGGCCAGTCGCTCAATGACCTGGTGCTGGAGGCCAGTATCGGTGGCTTGCATGCGCCCAGCGTGCGTTCACTGGTGGAAATCGGCAAAGCGAGTTGCGGGTTCCGCAACATGACGGCGGACGAATCGCAGAAAGTCCGTAAAGCGGTGGAGACGCTGCTGACCAGCGGGATGTCCATCGGTATCCCGGCACTCAAGGGCAGTGGCGAGGGCGGCCAGGTGAGTGCCAGCCTGATGCTGGAACTGATGGCCGCCAGCGACGGCAAGATTGCCTTGGAAAAATACCTGCGCTCTTCCGGACAGCTCACGGTCACCGGCACCTTGCTGAATCCGAGCCAAATCGACATGGCGCTGACCAGCGGCTTTGCCGAAAAAGTGCCCGGCGGCGTCAAGGCCGCGTACAGCTACCAGGATGGTCTGCTCAAAATCAGCGACAAGACGCTGGACGCGGGCATGGTGAAAAATGCGCTGTCCCAGGTGGACAAAGCGATTGAGGACTTCTTACACCCCAAAGCCGCCCCTGCACGGGCGCCGGCTGAAGAGGAGATGGTCGAAGAAGAAGTGGAGTAACCCTTCGCGTGCAACGCGCGCGGTGCCTGGCCCCGCTGCGCGCCAAGGGTGTCACTCAATAGGCCTGGCCCAACTGGTCCAGGATGGCCGGGTTTTCCAGCGTCGAGGTGTCCTGGGTAATCGCCTCCCCCTTGGCCAGCGAACGCAGCAGACGGCGCATGATCTTGCCGCTGCGGGTTTTGGGCAGGTTCTCGCCAAAGCGGATGTCTTTGGGCTTGGCAATCGGCCCGATTTCTTTGGCCACCCAGTCGCGCAGTTCCTTGGCAATGGCTTTGGCCTCATCTCCGCTCGGGCGGGGCCGCTTGAGCACCACAAAGGCACAAATCGCCTCGCCGGTCATGGCATCCGGGCGGCCCACCACGGCAGCCTCGGCCACCAGGTCGGTCTTCGACACCAGCGCGGACTCGATCTCCATGGTGCCCATGCGGTGGCCTGATACGTTGAGCACGTCGTCAATGCGGCCGGTGATACGGAAATAACCCCGGTCGGCGCTGCGCACTGCGCCGTCGCCGGCCAGGTACATCGTGCCGCCCATTTCTTCGGGGAAATAGCTCTTCTTGAAACGCTCGGGGTCGTTCCAGATGGTGCGGATCATGGACGGCCAGGGGCGCTTGACCACCAGAATGCCGCCGGTTCCATTGGGAAGGGGGTTGCCCACCTCATCCACGATGGCGGCCATGATGCCTGGGAGCGGCAACGTGCAACTACCCGGCACCAGGGGCGTGGCACCCGGCAGCGGCGTGATCATGTGGCCGCCGGTCTCCGTCTGCCAGAAGGTGTCCACGATGGGGCAGCGCTCGCCACCGACGTGTTTGTGGTACCACATCCAGGCTTCCGGGTTGATCGGCTCGCCCACCGAGCCCAGGATGCGCAGGCTGCTCAAATCCGAGCGCGCCGGGTGCACTGTGGCGTCTGACTCCGCCGCTTTGATCAGCGAGCGGATGGCGGTGGGCGCGGTGTAAAAAATGGAGCACTTGTGGCGCTCGATCATCTGCCAGAAGCGCCCGGCGTTGGGGAAAGTGGGCACGCCTTCAAAAATGATTTGCGTGGCACCCGCCGCCAGCGGGCCGTAGGCCACATAGGTGTGGCCGGTGATCCAACCGATATCGGCGGTACACCAGAAAATGTCGCTGGGCTGCAGATCAAAGGTCCAATCCATGGTCAGCTTGGCCCACAGCAAGTAACCCGCCGTGGAATGCTGCACGCCCTTGGGCTTGCCGGTGGAGCCGGAGGTGTAGAGGATGAACAGCGGGTGCTCGGCGTCCACGGCCACCGGCGGGCAGTCGGTGCTCTGGCCGGCCAGGGCCTGGGCAAAGGTCTTGTCGCGCCCGGCGACCATGTTGCAGGCCGTGGCGGTGCGCTCGTAAACCAGCACGTTTTTGATGGTGTCGCAACCACCCATTGCCAGGCCTTCGTCGACGATGGCTTTGAGGGGCAGCTCCTTACCGCCGCGCATCTGGAAGTTGGCGGTGATGACAGCCACCGCACCCGCGTCGATGATGCGTTCATTCAAGGCCTTGGCGGAAAAACCGCCGAACACCACGCTGTGGGTGGCGCCGATGCGGGCGCAGGCCTGCATCGCGATCACGCCCTCAACGGTCATGGGCATGTAAATCAGCACGCGGTCGCCGCGCTGGATGCCACAGGCTTTGAGCGCATTGGCAAACTGGCTCACGCGGGCCAGCAACTCTTTGTAGCTGACGCGGTTCACCGCGCCATCGTCGGCTTCAAAAATGATGGCGGTCTTGTTCTCGGTGGCGGTGCCCATGTGCCGGTCCAGGCAGTTGGCGCTGGCATTGAGCTGGCCGTCGTCGAACCAGCGGTAAAAGGGCGCGTTGGATTCGTCCAGGGTGCGGGTGAATGGCTTGTTCCAGACCAGGTTGTCGCGCGCCAGGGCAGCCCAGAAACCCTCGAGGTCCGCCTCGGCGCTGGCGCACATGGCGTTGTAGCTGTCCATACCGGAAATGCGGGCCGCAGCGACAACGGCCGGCTGGGGGTGGAAGACCCGGTTCTCGACCAGAACCGATTCAATCGCAGAAGTTGAAGTGCTCACCGATGTCTCTCCTCGTTTAAATTTATGGCGCGGATGGTCCTAGTCTGCACTTACAAACGACTGACTAGCCTGGGTGCCCAGCGGCCGGGGCCTTGGCTACACTCGCCGCAAACCAGCCACTGCGCCCACGGCGCAAATTTACACCCATGAGCACCACCATACGCCAAACCGACCTGATCGACTCCGTTGCTGCTGCGCTGCAGTACATCAGCTACTACCACCCCGCTGACTACATCGCCCACCTGGCGCGCGCCTACACCCGCGAGCAAAGCCCCGCCGCCAAAGACGCGATTGCCCAGATTTTGACCAATAGCAAGATGAGCGCGACCGGCCACCGGCCCATGTGCCAGGACACCGGCATCGTCAACGTCTTTCTCAAAGTCGGTATGGACGTGCGCTGGGAAGGCTTTAACGGCAGTCTGGATGACGCCATCAACGAGGGTGTGCGCCGCGCCTACCAACACCCTGGCAACACCTTGCGCGCCAGCGTGGTGGCCGACCCTGAATTCCTGCGCAAAAACACCCAGGACAACACGCCTGCCGTGATCTTCACCGAGCTGGTTCCGGGCAACAAACTGGAAGTCACCGTGGCGGCCAAAGGCGGCGGCAGCGAGAACAAGAGCAAACTGGTCATGCTCAACCCGGGCGACTCGGTGGTCGACTGGGTGCTCAAAACCGTGCCCACCATGGGCGCCGGTTGGTGCCCGCCGGGCATGCTGGGCATCGGCATCGGCGGCACCGCGGAGAAAGCCGCGCTGATGGCCAAAGAAAGCCTGATGGACGACCTGGACATGTACGAACTGCAAGCCAAGTCCAGCAGCGGCGCAGCCCTCTCGGCGGTCGAAAACATGCGCCTGGAGTTGTGCGAGAAAGTCAACGCTTTGGGAATTGGCGCGCAAGGCCTCGGAGGCTTGACCACGGTTTTGGACGTGAAAATCAAGCTCTACCCCACCCACGCGGCCAGCAAGCCCGTGGCCATGATTCCCAACTGCGCGGCCACCCGGCACGCGCATTTTGTGATGGACGGCAGCGGCCCGGTGTACCTGGACCCGCCATCCCTGGACCTCTGGCCGCACGTCAGCTGGGCCCCCGATACCCACAAGAGCCAGCGCGTCGACCTCAATACCCTGACGCCCGCCGAGGTCGCCAATTGGAAACCCGGGCAAACGCTTTTACTCAACGGCAAGATGCTGACGGGGCGCGACGCCGCCCACAAACGCATCCAGGGTCTGCTGGCCAAGGGCGAGCCGCTGCCCGTGGACTTCACAAACCGGGTGATTTATTACGTGGGACCGGTGGACCCGATTGCCGGCGAAGCCGTCGGCCCGGCCGGCCCAACGACCGCCACCCGGATGGATGGCTTCACCGAAATGATGCTGGCGCAAACCGGCTTGATCGCCATGGTGGGCAAAGCCGAGCGCGGCCCGGTCGCTATCGATGCCATCAAAAAACACCACAGCGCTTACCTCATGGCCGTGGGCGGTGCGGCCTACCTGGTCAGCAAAGCGATCAAGCACGCCCGCGTGGTGGGCTTCGCCGATCTGGGCATGGAAGCGATTTACGAATTTGATGTGGTCGATATGCCGGTCACGGTGGCGGTCGATGCCGGCGGCACCAGCGCCCACATCACCGGCCCGGCAATCTGGAAAGAGCGCATTGCCAGCGGCGAATTCAAGTCCATCCCGCTGACCACCGCCTGAGGGCCGACCACTTGCCTACCGCAGCGCAGGCCGAGGCGCCCATCGGGGTCTTCGACAGCGGCGTGGGCGGCTTGAGCGTGCTGCGCGCACTGCGGGCGCAGCTGCCGCAGGAGAACTTTGTTTATCTTTCTGATGCGGCGCATGCCCCCTACGGCGAGCGCACCGACGACTACCTGACCGCGCGCGCGCTGCGCGTGGCGGATTACCTCATCGGCCAACGCGGCGTGAAATCCCTGGTAGTGGCCTGCAACACGGCCACAGCGGCGGCGATTGAGGAGATGCGGGCGCGCTGGCCTGCGCTGCCCATCGTGGGTATTGAGCCAGCACTCAAACCGGCGGCGGCGGCCAGCCAGACCAAACGGGTGGGGGTGATGGCCACCCGCAGCACGCTCCAGAGTGCCAAATTCAACAAGCTGCTGGACAGCCTGCAAGACCAGGCGCAGTTTGTGGTCCAGGCCTGCGATGGCCTGGCCGCGGCGATTGAGAACGGCGACGACCAAACCACACGCGCGTTGTGTGAGCGGTACCTGCACGCCATGGGGGATTTCGGGCAGCGCACCGGCCAGATCGACCAGCTGGTGCTGGGATGTACCCACTATCCCCTGGTCAGCGCTGTGTTGCAAAGCCTGGCAGGCCCGGGCGTGGAGTTGCTGGAGGCAGGCGCCCCGGTCAGCCTGCAAACCCGGCGGGTCCTCGACCAAGCCCAGTTGCTCTTTTCCCGGCGCGCCGAAGGCTTGACCCAACTGCTCAGCACCGGGCCGGGCGAACCCCTGGGCCGCAACGCTCTGCGTTGGCTGGGTCTGGATCTGGTGGTGGAAAGCGTGCAAACCGGCGGGGCCGGATAAGCCATTGGCCTGCCCGACAGGAATCGAACCTGTGACCTACAGCTTAGAAGGCTGTTGCTCTATCCAACTGAGCTACGGGCAGTTACGGATGGGGGCTACCAAGAAAAATGCCAAAGACACAGCTTTGGCATTGTAGAAAGATGGTCGGGGCGGTGGGATTCGAACTCACGACCCTCTGGTCCCAAACCAGATGCGCTACCAGGCTGCGCTACGCCCCGACACCTCGATTCTAACCCCCGCCCTCCCACGTGCCGCCCCGGCCACGGTGGCGGTACCATGTCAGCTCAAACCGCACTTGCTTAGGCAAGCTGGCCCCACCTCAAAAGTCCCCCATGCCTGAACCCCATTTGCCCTGGCTGCAACCTGGAGATGCCTTCCCCGACGCGGTCTGGGGTGACGGGGACCCCATACCAGGACTGGTTGCGGCGGGCGGCGCCCTGGATGTGGACAGCTTGCGACGCGCCTACGCGCAAGGCATTTTTCCCTGGTTCAACGAGGACCAACCCATTTTGTGGTGGAGCCCGTCGCCACGCATGGTGTTGCAGGTGGCAGATTTCCGCCTCCATCGCTCACTGCAGAAACATCTGCAGAAGTTTGTCACAAACCCGAATTGCGCGCTGCGCATCGACACCGACTTTGATGCGGTGATTGACCGCTGTGCACGAACCCCGCGCAAAGGGCAACCCGGCACCTGGATCGTGCCCGCCATGGTCCAAGCCTACGGCGCATTGCACCGCAGCGGGCTGGCGCACAGCGTGGAGGTCTGGGTGGACGGCGAGCTGGCCGCCGGTTTGTACTGCGTGGCGCTGGGACAGGCGGTTTTTGGCGAGTCCATGTTCACAGACCACACGGACGGCTCCAAAGTCGCGCTGGCGGCACTGGTGGCCTTGTGCAGGGCGCAGGGCGTGGTTCTGGTGGATTGCCAACAGCAAACCGGCCACATGGCGAGCCTGGGGGCAGCGCCGATCAGCCGCCCGGCCTTCCTCGAGCACCTGGCCCGGGCCACAGCCCAGCCACCCCTGCAATGGGAATTCAGCCCCCTATACTGGCAACACATATTGCCCCGTTCCCGCCATGACTGACCTGAAAGACCTTCCGCTCCAAACGCTGCAGTTCTACGCCACGGCGCATTACGAATGCAGCTACCTGGAAGACAGGCAGGCGCGGTCGCAGGTGGCCACCCCCAGCCATCTGATCAACAACAGCACCTACTCCGAGCTGGTAGCCAAGGGCTTCCGACGCAGCGGCATGTTCACCTACCGGCCCTATTGCGACCACTGCAAGGCCTGTACCGCGATGCGGGTGCCGGCAAGTACCTTCGTGCCCGACCGCAGCCAGCAACGTGCTGCGCGCCAGCACGCCGGCTTGCAAGCGCGGGCCGTGCAGCTGGGTTACTCCGAAGAACATTACGCGCTGTATTTGCGCTACCAGCGCAGCCGCCACAGCGGCGGGGGCATGGACGAGGACAGCCGCGCGCAGTACATCCAGTTTTTGCTGCAAAGCCGGGTGAATTCGCGTCTGATCGAGTTCCGCGAACCGGCCCCGGAGGGCAGCGCCGGTGTGCTGAAAATGGTTTCCATCGTGGACGTGCTAGACGATGGGCTGTCTGCTGTCTACACCTTTTACGATCCAGCCGACAAAGCCAGCTACGGCACCTACGGCGTGCTGTGGTTGATTGAGCAGGCGCAGCATTTGGCGCTGCGCCATGTCTACCTCGGGTATTGGATCGCGCAAAGCAGCAAGATGGATTACAAAATCCGCTTTGGTCCGTTTGAATTGCTGTTGGATGGACGCTGGCAGTCATTCACGCACGCCGATGCAGCGCGCGCCACGCTGCCCGGCAAGGCATGAGCACCCGCACCCCGCCAGGGCCGACGGTTCCATCAGTTCAAGTCATCGAGCGGCTTTTCGGTCTGATCGATATCCTGGCCTCTGCGGAGTCCTCGATGTCACTGAAGGACATCAGCGCAGCCGCGGGTCTGCACCCATCTACTGCGCACCGCCTCCTGAACGACCTGGTGATCGGGCGCTACGTGGACCGGGACCAGCCTGGCACCTACCGGCTGGGTATGCGCCTGCTGGAACTGGGCAACCTGGTCAAGGGGCGGCTCAATGTCCGTGACGTGGCGCTGGGTCCTATGCGGGCGCTGCACGATGTGATCAAACAGCCGGTCAACCTCAGCATGCGCCAGGACGACGAAATCATCTACATCGAGCGCGCGTACAGCGAGCGTTCAGGCATGCAAGTGGTACGGGCAATCGGGGGCCGGGCGCCCTTGCACCTGACATCGGTGGGCAAGTTGTTTCTGGCGCACGAGGACGCACAACAGGTGCGTAACTACGCGCTGCGCACCGGCCTGCCTGGCAATACGGCCAACAGCTTGCGTGACTTACACGCCTTGGAGCATGCGCTTGCACAGGTTCGCCAGCTCGGATTTGCCACCGACAACGAGGAGCTGGAACTGGGGGTTCGGTGTCTGGCGGTGGGTATTTACGATGACCAGGCGCACCTGGTTGCAGGCTTGTCTATCTCTGCGCCGTCCGGTCATATGAACGACCGCTGGTTGGCTGATTTGCGCAAAATTGCGCAGACCATTTCACACAGCCTCGGACACGGTCATCCGGTGTAGGCAGGCGCCGGGAGACGCCTGTTCAGCGCACCTGCGCTTCAATTGATTCGCAGCGCGCCTTGATCATTTCCCGGCAACATGCTGACCACCGGGCTGGTTTTGGCCGACAAAGGCACCGAGCTTTCCAGCCAATGTCGCACCCGCTCCGCATCCGCAATGCGGCTCAGTTTGCCCGCCGAATCCAGAAAAACCATGATCAGCTTACGGCCGGCAATTTTGGTCTGCATCACCAAGCATTGCCCCGCCTCGGTGATGTAACCGGTTTTTTGCAAACCGATATCCCAGTCCGGATCTTTGACCAAGCGGTTGGTGTTGCGGTACTGCAGGACCTTGCGACCGACAGCGACCTGGTAGCCGGGTGAGGTTGAAAGCGCACGCAAGGTGGGATCGCCATGGGCGTAATTGACCAAGGTGGCCAGATCTTTCGCGCTGGAGCGGTTGTTACTCGACAAGCCGGTTGGTTCCACATAAGAGGTATCACGCATCCCGATTGCCGCCGCTTTTTGGTTCATCAAGCCCACAAAGCGCGCCAAGCCACCGGGGTAGGTGCGCCCCAGCGCGTGGGCTGCGCGGTTTTCGCTGGACATCAGGGCCAAGTGCAGCAATTCGCCACGGCTGAGCTCCGTGCCGACGCTCAAACGGGAATGGCTACCCTTTTCGGTGTCGATGTCGTCCTGGGTAATCGTGATGGGTTCATCCAGCGACAGTTGCGCTTCGCTGATCAGCACGCCCGTCATCAGCTTGGTCAAAGAGGCAATTGGTAACACCACTTGCTCGTTCTTGCGGAACAGAACTTCCTTGGTGTCTTGGTCCATCACCAATACCGCGCTGGACTTGAGGTGCAATTCGTCATGCTGTTCGTGCAAGCCTGCGAGTTGCCCAACCGATGGCTTGGTTGGCACCTCCGCGCGCGCCAGACGGCTTTGCACCGGAGCCTGTTTGCGGGCGAGCGTGGCACGCCGCACCGGCTTGCCCATGGTCTTTTTGCTAACGGATTTGCTTTTGCCCATGGACGCGGAGATGTCCGCCGCAACAACGGTTCCCGCCAAGCACATCCAGGTCGCACAAACCAGCGCAAATTGTCGTGTCAGGGTATTCAATGGCTTCATCCAAAACTAGGAATTTCGTCGGGTCCAAGGGACCGGTTGCGACGAATTATGACCGCATTTTCAAATTTATATGAAATATTTCAAGCACTTGGCGCACAAAGTTAAACAATTCACTCGGCAGCAAGCCACGCATACTGTTGATAAATTCAGTGTTTGCTATTTGTGCAGTCCGCGCTCATCCGGCTCGTCGGTGGACGTGCTGACCATGCTGGTGTGCACACCCGTGAACTTGCGCGTGGCATACACCACGTACCCACTCACCCCGTACACCACAAAAATTCCGAACATGGCAGTCGGTGGGTCCAGGTTCACGATAGCAATCATCAACGCAATCAACACAATGACCGCAAACGGCACGCTCTTGCGCAATGTGAAGTCTTTGAAGCTGTAAAAGGGAATGTTGCTGACCATGCTCAATCCCGCATACAAAGCCCAGCAAAACATCGGCCAGGCTACGCTGGATGGAACAATCTGCGAATCGGTGCACCACCAAATAAAGCCGGCAACCAAGGCAGCCGCAGCCGGTGAGGGCAGGCCCTGGAAAAAGCGCTTGTCCACCACCTGCGTGTTGACGTTAAAGCGTGCCAACCGCAGCGCGGCACAAGCGCAGTAAACAAAGGATGCAAACCAGCCCCAGCGGCCTAGGTTTTGTAGCGTCCACACGTACGCAATCAACGCAGGCGCAGCGCCAAAGGACACCATGTCCGAGAGCGAATCCATCTGCTCACCAAATGCACTTTGGGTATTGGTCATGCGGGCGACCCGACCGTCCAGGCTATCCAGCACCATGGCACAAAAAATACCGATTGCCGCATTCATAAACTGGCCATTGACAGCCATCACCATGCCGTAAAAACCGCCAAACAAAGCGGCCAGCGTGAAGAGATTGGGCAGGACGTAAATACCTTTGCGGGGCCTCTTCAAGGGGACCACATCATCATCGCCTGCTAGGGCATCCAATCCATCGTGCATATTCAACTCCTTGATGGCCATTGGCCTGGTCTAGAAACAGCAAGGGCCACCCAAGTGGCCCTGCCGTTCCAGCCGCAGTCTATCAATTGCGGGTTTGGTCCACCAGCTTGTTCTTTTTGATCCAAGGCATCATGGCACGCAGGGTTTCGCCCACGGTCTCGATCTGGTGCTCGCCCATCAAGCGACGACGGCTCAGCAAAGTCGGCGCACCGGCCTTGTTTTCCAGGATGAAGCTCTTGGCGTATTCGCCGGTTTGGATGTCTTTGAGGCACTGGCGCATCGCATCTTTGGTCGCAGCGGTGACGATGCGCGGGCCGGTGACGTATTCACCGTATTCGGCGTTGTTGGAGATCGAATAGTTCATGTTGGCAATACCGCCTTCATAAATCATGTCGACGATCAGCTTGAGCTCGTGCAGGCACTCAAAGTACGCCATCTCGGGCGCGTAACCGGCCTCAACCAAGGTCTCGAAACCGGCCTTGATCAGCTCGACCGTACCGCCGCACAAAACCGCTTGCTCACCGAACAAATCGGTCTCGGTTTCTTCGCGGAAGTTGGTCTCAATGATGCCGGCCTTGCCGCCGCCGTTGGCCATGGCATAGCTCAATGCCAGATCACGTGTACGACCCGATTTGTCCTGGTGGATCGCGATCAGGTGGGGAACGCCACCGCCCTGAACATACGTACCGCGCACGGTATGGCCGGGCGCCTTGGGCGCAACCATCCAAACGTCCAGATCAGCGCGGGGCGAGACCAGACCGTAATGGACATTGAAACCATGGGCAAATACGAGCGAAGCGCCTTGTTTGATATTGGGTTCGACGTCGTTGGTGTACACGGAACCGATTTGCTCATCGGGCAGCAAAATCATCACCACGTCGGCGGATTTAACAGCGTCGGCAACTTCAGCCACTTTCAGGCCGGCTTTCTCAACCTTGAGCCAGGATGCGCCGCCTTTGCGCAAGCCGACGACCACTTTGACGCCGCTGTCGTTCAAGTTTTGCGCGTGCGCATGGCCCTGGCTGCCGTATCCGATGATCGCCACGGTCTTGCCCTTGATGAGGCTCAGGTCGCAATCTTTGTCGTAAAACACTTTCATCTTTTTCTCCGAAATAAAAACGGCGGCAAGCGCCTAGTTACACAACCCATCACACTCGCAAAATACGCTCTCCGCGGCCAATGCCGCTGGAACCGGTACGCACCGTTTCCAAAATCGCTGCACGCTCAATCGCCTCCAAAAACGCATCGTTTTTGGACTGATCGCCGGTCAACTCAATGGTGTAGCTCTTGTCGGTCACATCAATGATGCGGCCACGGAAGATGTCTGCCATGCGCTTCATCTCTTCGCGCTCTTTGCCCACCGCGCGCACTTTGACCATCATCAATTCGCGCTCGATGTAGGAGCCTTCTGTCAGGTCAACCACCTTGATGACTTCAATCAAGCGGTTCAGGTGTTTGGTAATTTGCTCGATGACGTCGTCCGAACCCGTGGTCTCGATGGTCATGCGCGACAGGCTCGGGTCTTCTGTGGGGGCAACGGTCAGCGACTCGATGTTGTAGCCGCGGGCGGAGAACAATCCAACCACCCGCGACAGTGCGCCGGGCTCGTTTTCCAACAGTACTGCAATGATGTGTTTCATAGGTCTCGATTCCTCTTTTCGCCGCCCTCCCCGCGCAGCGGTAACCGCGCGGCTTGACGGGCAATAGATTCGTCTCTCAGGTTAATAAATAGGCTTCGCTCAGAGGTCTTCTGAACCCAGCAGCATTTCGGTAATGCCTTTGCCGGCTTGCACCATGGGGAACACGTTTTCAGTCGGGTCGGTACGGAAATCCATGAACACCGTACGGTCCTTGAGTTTGCGGGCTTCCCGCAAAGCAGGCTCCACGTCTTCCGTGCGCTCGATCAACATGCCCACATGGCCGTAGGCCTCGGCCAGCTTCACAAAATTGGGCAACGCGTCCATGTAACTGTGGCTGTAGCGGCCTTCGTATTCCACTTCCTGCCATTGGCGCACCATGCCCAGATAGCGGTTGTTGAGTGATACGATTTTGATGGGCGTGTTGTATTGCAGGCAGGTGGACAACTCCTGGATACACATCTGCACCGAGCCTTCTCCGGTGATGCAAAACACCTCCGCCTCAGGCTTGGCCAGTTTGATACCCATCGCATAGGGAATGCCCACGCCCATGGTGCCCAGACCGCCGGAGTTGATCCAACGCCGCGGCTCATCAAAACGGTAGTACTGCGCCGCCCACATCTGGTGCTGACCCACATCGGATGTGATGTAGGTCTCGACGTCCTTGGTCATGTTCCACAGGGTCTCCACCACATACTGCGGCTTGATGATCTCGCCGCTGCCGGGCTTGTACTTCAGGCAATCGCGCTTGCGCCAGCCTTCAATGGCTTCCCACCAACCGCCCAGCGCAGCCGGGTCGGCTCGGGTGCTGGTTTCCTTGATCATCGCGATCATTTCGGTCAGCACTTCTTTGACGTCGCCCACGATCGGAATGTCCACTTTGACGCGCTTGGAAATGCTGGATGGGTCAATATCGATGTGGATGATCTTGCGCTCGTTTTGCGCAAAATGCTTGGGGTTGCCAATCACGCGGTCATCAAAACGCGCACCCACAGCGAGCAGCACGTCGCAGTTCTGCATGGCGTTGTTCGCTTCCACCGTGCCGTGCATGCCCAACATGCCTAAAAATTTCGGGTCACTGGCCGGGTACGCGCCCAAGCCCATCAGGGTGTTGGTGCACGGGTACCCCAGCATGTCCACCAAGGTGCGCAACTCGGCAGAGGCATTGCTCATCAACACCCCGCCGCCGGTATAGATGTAAGGCCGTTTTGCCGTCAACAGCAACTGCAACGCCTTGCGGATCTGACCACCATGGCCCTTGCGCATCGGGTTGTAGGAGCGCATGGTGACGGTCTCAGGGTAGCCGCTGTAAGGCACCTTCTTGAACGACACGTCTTTCGGGATATCCACGACCACAGGGCCGGGTCTGCCGCTGCGTGCAATGTGGAACGCCTTCTTCAAGGTCTCCGCCATATCGCGGGCATCCTTGACCAGAAAATTGTGCTTCACGATAGGGCGTGTGATGCCGACCGTGTCGCACTCCTGGAATGCATCTAATCCGATGGCATGGGTCGGCACCTGCCCGGTGATGATCACCATGGGGATGCTATCCATGTAGGCCGTGGCGATGCCGGTAACCGCGTTGGTGACGCCCGGGCCGGAAGTAACGAGTGCGACGCCTACATCGCCGGTGGCGCGGGCGTAGCCGTCTGCAGCATGGACGGCGGCCTGCTCGTGGCGCACCAAAATGTGCTGGATCGACTCCTGCTTGAAAAAAGCATCGTAGATGTGCAGAACGGCACCGCCCGGATAACCCCAGACGTATTTGACGTTTTCAGCCTGTAGCGCTTTGATCAATATTTCCGCCCCCCGCAGCTCTTCGGCATCGAGACGTGCGGTTGCGCCAGCCGTAGCGGCTATTTCTTTTTTGGATATTTCCATGATGAACCTTTGCGAATTTCTCTAACGAAAAACCTTGGGTGCTTCTTCCCTCCGCCTTGTGGGCCGGGGTTGAAACTTAAGGTTAAGGCCATTGGCAACACCCGCAGAAATATCGGACTTCCTCAAAAGCGTTGAAAACCGGGCTTTCAAGCGCAGCCTATACCATGTCCGCAACGAAGAGTCCGCCTTGGACATCGTTCAGGACAGCATGATGAAGCTGGTTGAGCATTACAGCCACAAGCCCGCCGGGGAATTACCGCTGCTGTTCCAAAAAATCCTGTCAAACAGCACCATCGACTGGTTCCGTCGGCAAAAAACCCACAAGGCCCATTTTTCAAATCTGGATGACTTTGAAGACGAGCAAGGCGAGAACGACCCTGAGGCGCTGTCCCACTTGCTCGCAGCAGACGCGCCCCAGGCGCAAGAAAGTAGCGAAAACCAAGCCCATAGAAACCAAACCTTGCGCCAAATCGAACAAGAATTGGAACTTTTGCCCCCGCGTCAACGGGAAGCCTTCTTGCTGCGTTATTGGGAAGAGATGGACTTGGCCGAGACGGCCGCCGTCATGGGCTGCTCACAAGGCAGTGTCAAAACGCATTGTTTCAGAGCAGTTGCAGCTTTGTCAAAAGCGTTGAAAATAAGGGGAATCACACTATGACATCCGAGCGAATAACCATGCCCGCCACCGCGTCGCCATCACGGGCCGATCAATTCGGTCAACGGGTAAGCGCACGGCTGAATGCAGGCGCCCAGCACCTCGACCACGACATCAGCCAACGCCTTCGCGTTGCCCGTGAGCAAGCATTGGCCCATCTGGTCATGCAGCCGAGCCCGGTAAGTGCCGGCCAACGCCACGGTGCCGTACTGACGATGGGCGGACCCATAGGGAATTGGGCGAAATTATCCAGCCTGGTGCCAATGGCCGTTCTGCTCGTCGGCCTCTTCTGCATCGACGCGGTCCAGGACCAATTCCGCGCTGACGAACTGGCCGATGTGGATGTTGAGTTGTTAACCGCCGAATTGCCGCCTGTGGCCTACACCGATCCGGGGTTTGTGCAGTTTTTGCGCTCCACCGTTCGGGACTGACAAGGCAAGCACATGCCCCTTTGCGCGCCGCAAGTTCCAGCCAAGGCTTTCGCCTCCCTGCGAGGTCCGTGCGGGACCTTGCTGGCAACACTTGCTTTATGCGCAATATCCATACCGGCCGCTGCCGTGGATGCAAATCCTGACAGCAGCCCCAGGCCCACGGCTTTGGCGCCCACGCTGCCACCGATTACTGCGCCGAAATGGGCCGAGCTGCTGGAGGCCGAGCAGCAGGTCTTGCAGCCCCTGGCACCTGTCTGGGACGACATGTCGACCACACGCCGCCGGAAATGGCGTTCGATCGTCAAGAATTACGCCCAGCTCAGCCCGGCTGATCAGGCCAAGATTCGCGAGCGCATGGGTGAGTGGGCGCTGCTAAGCACCAAAGAGCGGCAGCTCGCCCGCCTGAATTTTGCCCAAAGCAAAAATGTAAATGCGCAGGAGCTGACCAGCCACTGGGAAACTTATCAATCGCTGAGCGAAGCCGACCGCAAGGCGCTGTCCGATCGTACGCCGCCGATCCCGACCGGTGCTGCTATTGCGCCCAAGCCCATTCCCAAAGAAAAACTCGCCACCATTGCGGTCACCCGCCACAGCACGGAAACCGAAAAGGCCATGGCGAGCGCTGCGCGCCCTATTGACCGCAAGACCCTGCTGCCCCTGCGGCCCGCGACACTGGCCAAACCGTTATCGCATGGCGGGGCCTGACACCACCGGGCAGTCAGTAGCGCCCCCGGACCACACGCCTGAATCGCCACCCGAGCTGCGGGCCCCGGCGCTGCTGCCCCGGATGGGCAGTTGGGTGTACGAAGGCCTTTTGCTATTCGGCGTGGTTTTTATCGCAGGCTATCTTTTCGGAACGCTGACCCAGACCCGTCATGCGATGAACAACCGCTTGGGCTTGCAAGCATTTTTGTTTGGTGTGCTGGGGATGTATTTTGTCTGGTTCTGGCGCCGCGGCCAAACCCTGGCGATGAAAACATGGCGCATCCGCGTCGTCGATGCCCACGGCGGGGCACTGACCCAGCAGCGCGCCATGCTGCGCTACCTGCTCATCTGGATTTGGTGCGTTCCACCGCTGCTAGCGGCTTATGCGGCGTCTTTGACTGTCGCCGGCACCAGCGCCACATTCGTCGTGTGGGTGGCTGCATGGGCAGCCCTGAGCCATTTCCACCCGCTCAAACAGTTTTGGCACGATGAATGGGCCGGCACCCGGCTGGTGGACTACCGGCCTGCGGGCTGAGACCGCGTCAGACAGCCGTTTCGTCCTGCTCGCCGGTGCGGATACGCACGACCCGTTCCACACTGGTGACAAAAATTTTGCCGTCACCGATCTTGCCGGTGCGCGCTGCGTTCACGATCGCATCGACACAGCGGTCCACATCCTCGGTTTTCACGACCACCTCAATTTTCACCTTGGGCAAAAAGTCAACCACGTACTCGGCACCCCGGTACAGCTCGGTATGACCCTTCTGGCGACCAAAGCCTTTGACCTCGGTCACGGTCAAGCCGGTCACGCCGCATTCGCCCAGCGCCTCGCGCACTTCTTCCAATTTGAAAGGTTTGATCACGGCGGTAATTTGTTTCATCGTTGTCTCCGGAAGGTTGGGCTTGCTCGGGACCACGCGGCGTCAGCCACGGAATCGGTTGGTAATAGGATAGCGCCAATCCTTGCCGAAACTGCGGTGGGTGAGCCGGATGCCCGGCGGCGACTGGCGGCGCTTGTACTCGTTAACCCGGATCAGTTGCGTCACACGCTGCACGTCGGCGCTGGAAAATCCCGCTGCAATAGCCGCCTCGGGGCTGCCGTCGTTTTCCACGCAGTGGGTGATGATGGCGTCCAGCACCGCGTAGTCGGGCAAACTGTCCTGGTCGGTCTGGTTGGCGCGCAACTCAGCGCTGGGTGGGCGGGTGATGATGCGCTCAGGAATGGGCTGTGCGCCGCTGCCATAGGGGTCATGCAGGTTACGCCAGCGCGCCAGCGCAAATACCTGGGTCTTCAACAAGTCCTTGATCACCGCAAAACCACCGGCCATGTCGCCGTACAAGGTGCAGTACCCGGTGGCCATTTCCGACTTGTTGCCGGTGGTCAGCACCATCGCGCCCAGCTTGTTACTCAGGCCCATCAGCATGGTGCCGCGGATACGGGCCTGGATGTTTTCTTCCGTGGTGTCTTCGGCGCGACCTTCAAACAAGGGGTTCAGGGACGCCTTGAACGCGGCAAATTCGGGCTCGATAGAAATTTCGTCGTACTGCACGCCCATGCGCTTGGCCATCTCGCGGGCGTCGATCCAGCTGATGTCGGCGGTGTAGGGCGACGGCATCATGACCGCGCGCACCCGCTTGGCGCCCAACGCGTCCACGGCAATGGCCAAGACCAGCGCGGAATCGATACCGCCTGACAAACCCAGCAGCACGCCCGGGAATCCGTTTTTGTTCACGTAGTCGCGCACGCCCAGCACCAGGGCGTCCCACAGATCAAGCTGCTCCGCGCGCGCAGGCTCGACCGCCCCGGACAGCGTCAGGCCGTTTGCCACAGCATGTGCATCGACCATGAACAAGGATTCGGTAAAGCTGGGCGCACGGGCCGCCAAGGCGCCGTCGGCAGCCAAAGCGAAGGAATGACCTTCAAAAATCAGCTCGTCCTGCCCGCCAACCAAATGCGCGTACACCAGCGGAAGCTTGCAGGCACGCGCCCGCTCGGCCATCACCGCTTCGCGGGCGTAGCCTTTGCCAACATGAAAAGGCGAGGCGTTGATCACAGCCAGCATCTGCGCGCCGTCCGCCAAAGCCGCCTGCGCCGGACCTTCGAACCAGGCGTCTTCACAAATCAGCAAGCCGATGCGAACCACGGCCTCGCCAACCCCCACCTCAAACACGCAGGGCTGATTCCCTGGCACGAAGTAGCGGCGCTCATCGAACACCTGGTAATTCGGCAGCTCCTGCTTGGCGTAGGTGGCAATCAGCTGTCCTTCGCTCACCACCGTGGCGCGGTTGAAGCGCTCCTGCACGCGTACCGATGCGGTGCGGCGGTCGCCGCCACTGGGGTGGCCCACAACAACGTGCAGACCCTTTAGATGGGCCAGCGCGCGCGCCACCTCGTGTACAGCGTCCTCACAGGCGTGTACAAAGGCCGGGCGTAAAAACAGGTCTTCCGCGGCGTATCCGCAAATCGATAACTCGGGGGTCAAAACCAGCCGCGCACCCTGCGCATAGGCCTGCGTGGCTGCAGCGACAATGCGCTGCGCGTTGCCACTTACATCACCCACCACGAAGTTGAGCTGGGCAATGCAAATTTTCAGATTCATGGGGTGGAAGAGGTCAACATGCGCAAGGTAGAAGGTGCTTTGGATTATGTCATTCGGGTGGTGGAAAGTCCGTCTGACATCAACGCCGCCCAGTGGGATGCGCTGTTGGCGCTGCAGATGCAATCCAGCCCTTTCATGCGCCACGCCTACCTGGATGCGCTGCACCACAGCCACAGTGCGTGCGCGCGCACCGGGTGGATTCCGTATTTCATCACGCTGTGGGACGGCGATGTGCTGGCCGCCGGATGTGCGGTCTATGTAAAAAGCCACTCCTACGGTGAGTATGTTTTTGACTGGGCCTGGGCCAACGCCTACCAGCAGCACGGGCTGGCGTACTACCCCAAAGCCACCGTGGCCGTGCCGTTCACCCCGGTTCCCGGACCGCGGCTTCTGGCGCGCGACCCGCAGGCGCGCGCAGCGCTCATCGAAGCCCTTGTAGCGTGGTGCGAATCCAAAGAACTGTCGTCTCTGCACCTGCTATTCGGCACCGAAGAAGATACCGCCAGCTGTGCCCAAGCCGGCCTGATGCTGCGCCACACGGTTCAGTTTCACTGGACCAATGCCGCGCCCGCATACGGCAACTTCGAGCAGTTTCTCGCAACCCTCACGCAAGACAAGCGCAAAAAAATCCGCCAGGAGCGGCGCAAAGTGCGCGACGCAGGGGTGGAATTCATCCACAATTTCTGGGCATGCGCGATGGACACGCCATCGCCTGCAGCCTGATCGCGCTCAACGACGCCACCGATCCGCAGCGTGTGGCCTACGGCCGCTACTGGGGGGCGCTGGAGCGGGTGGACTGCCTGCACTTCGAAGCCTGCTATTACCAGCCGCTGGAATGGTGCATCGCCCATGGGTACCAGCGTTTTGAAGGCGGCGCGCAGGGTGAACACAAGATGGCCCGGGCGTTGCTGCCGGTCAAAACCAGCAGCGCCCACTGGCTGTCCCACCCGGCCTTTGCGGACGCAGTGGCGCGCTTTTTGGAGCGCGAAGGCGCCGGCGTGGAAAACTACCTGGAACAACTGGAGGCACGAAGCCCCTTGCGCGCAATCAGCTAGCGCGCACCCAGCGTTTGTGAATCAGCCCAGTGATTTCTGGTAATTCGCAATGCCTTCCAGGATTTCCTGGTGCGCAGACTCGGGGCCTTCCCAGCCCAAAATCTTGACCCACTTATTGGGCTCCAGATCTTTGTAATGCTCAAAGAAATGGGCGATGGTCTTCAAGCGCATCGGGTTCAAGTCCTCGGGCTTTTGCCACTGGGTGTAGATCGACAGAATCTTGTCGGTTGGTACCGCCAGAATCTTGCCGTCCTGCCCGGCCTCATCTTCCATCTTCAAAATGCCGATGGCGCGGCAGGTCACCACCACACCGGGAATCAGCGGCACAGGGGTGATCACCAGCACGTCAACGGGGTCCCCATCGCCGGAAATGGTTTTGGGCACATAGCCGTAATTGGTCGGGTAGTGCATGGACGTGCTCATGAAGCGGTCCACAAAAATCGCACCGGTTTCCTTGTCGACCTCGTACTTCACCGGGTCGGCATTCATGGGAATTTCGATGATGACGTTGAAGGCCTGGGGCGCGTTTTTACCGGGGGAGACTTTGTCGAGTGCCATAAATTGTGGGGAAGTTGAAGGGATGCGAGCCCAGCTTGGGTGAACAACCTAGGATTAACCCCTAGTTTACTGACTCCGCACTTGCAGGCGCGCTTTCGCACCATGGAATGGCGCTACAGTGCGCCGGTTGGCCAATCGACGCTACCTGCATACCGATGCATGTGCGCGCGAGGAAGCAACGCAAGCGGGGGTCTCGCAAGCGTTGCCCCCACCATCGCGCAACATTTGCAGGAGTGTTTTTATGTCAGCTAGTAACGCGGTCATCTTGGCCATCGGATGCGGTTTGATTGCCGTCATCTACGGCGTATGGGCCCGCAGTTGGATTCTTTCGCAAGACGCGGGCAATGCCCGGATGCAAGAAATCGCAGCAGCCATCCAAACCGGTGCCTCGGCCTATCTGGCCCGCCAATACAAAACCATCGCCATGGTGGGCGTCGTCCTGGCTATCCTCATCGCGGCATTCCTCGACCAACTCAGCGCGGTCGGCTTTGTATTGGGCGCGGTGCTTTCCGGCGCCTGCGGCTTTATCGGTATGAACGTCTCGGTGCGCGCCAATGTGCGCACCGCCCAAGCCGCCACACGCGGCATTGGCCCGGCGCTGGATGTCGCCTTTCGCGGCGGCGCAATCACCGGCATGCTGGTCGTTGGTCTGGGACTTTTGGGTGTCACCGGCTTTTACGCCTACCTGACATCAGGCCCCGCTCCCGCTGACGGCAAAGCCTTTGCAGCCCTGCTCAATCCCTTGGTCGGCTTTGCATTCGGCTCCTCGCTGATCTCGATTTTTGCCCGTCTGGGCGGCGGCATTTTCACCAAGGGCGCTGACGTGGGCGCCGATCTGGTGGGCAAGGTCGAAGCCGGCATTCCCGAAGACGATCCCCGAAACCCGGCGGTGATCGCCGACAACGTGGGTGACAACGTGGGCGACTGCGCCGGCATGGCCGCCGACCTGTTTGAAACCTATGCGGTGACACTGATCGCCACCATGGTGCTGGGTGCGCTGATGGCCGGTACGGCCGGACCCAACGCCGTGTTGTATCCGCTGGTTCTGGGCGGCGTGTCCATCGTCGCCTCCATCATCGGCTGCTTCTTCGTCAAGGCTGCGCCGGACATGAAGAACGTGATGCCAGCGCTGTACAAAGGCTTGGCTGTGGCCGGCGGTCTGTCACTGATTGCGTTCTACTTTGTGACCCAGGCGCTTTTTCCCGCGCCAGTGGCGCTGGCGGATGGCGCAACGCTGAGTGCCAGCGGCCTGTTTGGCGCCTGCGCGATCGGCCTGATCCTGACCGGCGCCCTGGTCTGGATCACCGAGTACTACACCGGCACCCAGTACGCACCGGTGCAACACATCGCCCAGGCCTCCACCACCGGCCACGGCACCAACATCATTGCCGGTTTGGGAGTGTCCATGCGCTCAACCGCCTGGCCCGTGCTGTTTGTCTGCGTGGCCATCTACAGCGCCTTCAACCTGGGCGGCTTGTACGGCATCGCCATTGCCGCCACCTCCATGTTGAGCATGGCCGGCATCGTGGTTGCGCTGGACGCCTACGGCCCCATCACCGACAACGCCGGCGGCATCGCGGAAATGGCCGAACTGCCGGCCAGCGTGCGTGATATCACCGACCCGCTCGACGCGGTGGGCAACACCACCAAGGCGGTCACCAAGGGCTACGCCATCGGCTCGGCCGGTCTGGCCGCGCTGGTCTTGTTTGCCGACTACACCCACAAGCTCGAAGGCCTGGGTGCCCACGTCACGTTCGACCTGAGCGACCCCAAAGTCATCATCGGCTTGTTCATTGGCGGCTTGATCCCTTACCTCTTCGGCGCCATGGCCATGGAAGCGGTTGGCCGTGCAGCGGGCGCGGTGGTGGTGGAAGTGCGGCGCCAGTTCCGCGACATCAAGGGCATCATGGATGGCACGGGCAAGCCCGAGTACGACACGGCCGTGGACATGCTCACCACCGCGGCCATCAAGGAAATGATGATCCCCAGCCTCTTGCCGGTTGTCGCGCCCATTGTGGTCGGCCTGGTACTCGGACCTGCAGCCTTGGGCGGTTTGTTGATGGGCACCATCGTCACCGGCTTGTTCGTGGCGATCTCGATGTGTACCGGTGGCGGCGCATGGGACAACGCCAAGAAATACATCGAAGACGGCCACCACGGCGGCAAGGGCTCGGAAACCCACAAAGCAGCCGTGACCGGTGACACCGTCGGGGACCCGTACAAAGACACTGCCGGTCCGGCCATCAACCCGCTGATCAAGATCATCAACATCGTGGCGCTGTTAATCGTTCCGGTGATGATGTCGGTGCACGGGGTCTAAGCCCGCAAACGGCCAGACACGCTCATGAGAAAGCCCGCAGCTGCGGGCT